>WLWV01000025.1 GCA_012103395.1 Gammaproteobacteria bacterium | reverse complement strand
AGAACGCCGATGGAAACACTCATCGACGGTAAAGCGATCTGGAAAGAAAAGTTTGTAAACTAAACTCTATCTGACAGACAGCTACTGATAAACGGGTAACTGTCAGCTCAAGTCTGAACTTCTACACTTGATTATCAACTCGTCAAAACTAATTTAGAAGAAATGCCTGAACTGCCTTTCAAGATTACGATGAACGTTGGTAATCCTGAGCGCGCGTTTGCCTTGTCCAGAATTCCTAATGAGGGAGTCGGACTCGCCCGGCTGGAATTCATCATCAATAACACGATTGGTGTACACCCAAAAGCACTGATGCAAATGGAAACACTACCATCACAGACCCAGAAAATAATCCAACGAAAGATTGCAGGGTATAGTGACCCAGTGTCTTTTTACACAGAAAAGCTGGTGGAAGGAATCGGATCATTAGGTGCCGCTTTTTATCCAAAACCCGTGATTGTTCGACTTTCCGATTTCAAGTCCAATGAATACGCCAATTTGGTTGGTGGTGATCAATTTGAGCCGGATGAAGAGAACCCAATGTTAGGGTTCAGAGGGGCATCACGTTACATCTCGTCCTCTTTCCAATCCTGTTTTGAGCTTGAATGCGCCGCATTAAAACGAGTGAGAGACGAAATGGGTTTGACTAATATTCAAATCATGGTGCCATTTGTGCGAACGCTGGAGGAAGCCAAGCAAGTCATCGACCTACTCAAAGATAATGGGTTAACCCGTGGAGAGAATGGCCTAAAAGTTGTCATGATGTGCGAGATTCCTTCTAATGCCGTATTGGCTGATCAATTTCTTGAACACTTTGACGGTTTTTCCATTGGCTCGAATGATTTAACTCAATTCACCTTAGGACTTGACCGAGATTCAGCAATTATCGCCCATCTATTTGATGAACGAGACCCCGCGGTCAAGGCAATGATCAGTCTAGCAATTCAAGCATGTCGAAAAGCGGGCAAATACGTGGGAATCTGCGGACAAGGCCCGTCAGACAATCCAGATTTTGCGTTTTGGTTAATGGAGCAGGGAATTGAAAGCGTATCACTTAACCCAGACAGCGTGGTTGAAACCTGGGTTTTTCTTGCAGAGAACAACAAAAATAATGCTACAGAAAATCAGTAACCAAAGAACACATTAATGGAAAATAATCCAGAATTTAGGCTGAACCCACTACCGCGTTTTAAATTTGTGCCGCTGTACAGTCCACTCACCTGCGCTAATTGAGAGTTGCATACATGATGGCCCACCGTGCGTTCGTGTCTTTCCGGACGCACCTGGATTTATCATCCACGGAGTCTCCCTGACATCTAAAGTCTCGATATGTGTATGCCCATAAACTACTGCTTTGGAGTCCCAGTATTTCTCTCGCAATATTCCGTGGTAATTGCTCAAATCGAGTACCCGATGCCCATGCTCCATACTAAGACGACCACCGTGCAATTCGATATGCACAACATCAGGTAACTCATTAAGCTCGCCCCTAAACGAGCGCCCCCAATGATATTCGGTATCATTGTTTCCTTTAACCGCAATGACTTTTTTCGCCTTCAACGCCAATTGATCCAACACCTCTCCACTCATCACGTCACCGGCATGTAAGACAAGACTCTCCGGTTCAACTAATTCCAGAATCTTAGAATCAATGACACCGTGGGTATCAGAAAGGATGATAATGGTCAGATCCTGATTCTCGCTAAAGTCGTGATAGTCTGCTTTAATATTTCGGTTCATTTTATTGTTATCTTACGAGTGCAGGCCTTTTCCAACCCCCCTTTTCTGACTGCCGCCCTAGTGAGAGTTAACGACAAATCCGTTAATGAATACTCCAGCCAGTCTATCGGCACCCTCCCTAGCTCATCATCTAGCAGTCGGTCATTTGCATGATTTGACGATTGTACCTCTACTGTCAAATCACTTTCATCAATTTTACAAAGGCCAAACCTAAGGTTCATCTTTCAAAACCTCATCTTTTCCAAGCAACTATCCCAAAACAAAGGTAAAATCGGCCCGTTATGATAGGTGTTTCTTTGATCAAACCAGCTAGCCTGGCGCGGCAATGACGACCCTTGTTAAGTGTTTGAGTCCTGGCCTGTATTTGAGATCTTGTTGCCGATCACAACCGACGTAATATTGACATGAGATGTTGGAATACATCGCCAGCTGGGGCGCTATGAATCCATTGCTGATCGGTATTCATCGAAATACAAAACAGCCATGTTTTGGAACGTTTGGCCGACAAAAATAACGAACATAATCGAAAAACTTGACCCTCTAGACACGAAATAAGGCAACAGCTTTGAACGAGAATTATCTCAACCTTTCAGCTTAATCATTCATCTTAATCATTAATTACCCCTAGTGACGATTGAAATTATTATACTTGCAGCGGGACAAGGGACCCGTATGCGTTCAGCTTTACCAAAAGTGCTTCACCAAATTGGTGGAAAATCGATGCTCCAGCATATTATCGAGACTTCGATTGAATTAAACCCCTCGGTCATTCACGTCGTAGTGGGGCATGGTAAAGATATGGTTATTGAAGCCATTGATAAACGGCAGATAACGAATGGCAATGAAACACGCATTAACTGGGTGGAACAAACGGAGCAACTTGGCACTGGGCATGCAGTTATGCAGGCAATCTCCCATGTAGATCAATCCTCTACGGTTCTGATCCTTAACGGAGACACACCGCTTATCCAGCCTGAAACACTTTTACCTCTCATTCGCTCGGATAATAGTCTGAATTTACTGACCGTAGAACTCGATGATCCTAGTGGAATGGGAAGGGTTCTTCGAAATAGTGAAGGATTCATTCAAGGCATTGTTGAACATAAGGACGCCAATTCAGATCAGTTGTTAGTCAAAGAAACGAATACCAATTGCATGTCAGGGAAAGCCCACCAAATTAACAAATGGTTATCTACTGTCAAAAACCAGAATGCACAAAATGAGTACTATCTGCCAGACATTGTGACCGGAGCAGTAAATGATAGTTTCCCCGTCAATGCCAGTCAACCAACCAGAAAAGAAGAAGTCGCCGGAGTGAACTCGCGGTCAGACCTCTGCAAGCTAGAGCGCATATACCAAACCAATCAAGCTGATCTTTTGTTGTCCAGCGGAGTCACTCTATTGGATTCAGCTCGGATTGATATTAGAGGTGATTGCCAGTTTGGATTGGATTGCATTGTTGATGTCAATGTTATTTTCGAAGGCAAGGTATCCATAGGAAAAAACTGTTTTATTGGCGCGAATTCAATCATCAAAAACAGCCGCATCGGCAATAATTGCACCATAGAACCTAATAGCCTTATCGACCAGTCCATCGTGGGGAATGACTGCAATATCGGACCATTCGCGAGACTACGACCAGGAACGAAACTCGGTGAAAAGGTGAAAATTGGTAATTTCGTTGAAACGAAAAAGGCGTCAATTGACGATGAATCCAAAGTAAATCATCTCAGCTATGTTGGGGATAGCCTGATCGGAAAATCGGTCAATATCGGCGCAGGTGTGATTACCTGTAACTATGATGGTGTGAACAAACATCAAACGTCCATTGGTGATGACGTGTTTATCGGCTCAGGAAGCCAGCTGGTTGCCCCGTTGAATATCGGCAAAGGAGCCACAATCGGCGCGGGGTCCACAATAACGACAGATGCACCAGACGAAGTTTTAACCATTAGCCGCTCCAAGCAAAAATCGATCCGCGGTTGGGTTAAGCCTTCCAAAAAATAGCCATTACCATTAGAAGAAAGAGACTAATATGTGCGGAATTGTGGGTGCTGTTGCTAAACGTAATATCTTGCCGATATTGCTGAATGGATTACGAAAACTTGAATATCGTGGATATGATTCTGCTGGGGTTGCCGTCGTCAACGCGGAAGATCAAATTTCCCGTATCCGTAGTGTGGGCAAGATTATTGAGCTAGAAAAAGCATTGGACAGGGCACCAGACATCCAAGGAACCACGGGCATTGCCCATACCCGATGGGCGACTCATGGACCACCGACGGAGTCCAATGCCCACCCTCATATGAGTGGATCGAGATTGGCGCTAGTTTGTAATGGCATTGTCGAGAATCATGAAAGTCTTCGCCTCGCGCAAAAAGCCAAAGGATTTGAATTCCAATCGGATACGGACACCGAAGTGATCGTGAACGAAATTTACCAGCACATCGCCCAAGGGGCTGATTTACTGAATGCCGTTAAGTCAACCATTAAGTCTCTTCAGGGTGCATTCGCTATCGGTGTGATCAGTGCAGACGAACCCTATCGATTGGTAGGAGCTCGTCGAGGTTCCCCACTTGTGGTAGGGGTCGGTAAAGACGAAACGTTCCTCGCATCAGACATGTCTGCGCTTCTTTCAGTCACAAAGGATTTCTTCATTCTTGATGATGGTGACATCGTTGACATAAACGGAACAAATGTCACGATTATGGATCAGTTAGGTCAACCCCAACAGCGACAACTCAAAACCAGTACTCTGACAGCGGAATCAGTAGAACTTGGCGAGCATCGTCATTTTATGCTGAAAGAAATCCATGAGCAAAGTACGGCAATCGCCAACACCCTAGAGGGTAGAATCACTGGCACAGGCCTACTTGAAGCAAGTTTTGGTGCCGATGCAACACAAGTTTTTGATGACACTCGCGCAGTACAGATCATTGCGTGTGGCACCAGTTATCATGCCGGGTTAGTCGCCAAATACTGGTTCGAAGAACTCGGTGTGCCATGCCAAGTAGAAATTGCCAGTGAATTCAGATCCAGAACACACGCAGTCCCAGACCATTGCCTTGTGGTTACATTATCCCAATCTGGTGAAACCATTGACACATTATCTGCATTGGCTGAAGCGAAAAGAATTGGCTATGGAAGTAGCCTAACCATTTGCAACGCACCTGAAAGCTCTCTGGTTCGAGAATCTGATCTTGTGCTCATGACCCATGCGGGCCCTGAAATAGGCGTCGCCTCTACAAAAGCATTCACGACGCAGCTTGTCGCATTGCGGCTGCTCGTCATCGCACTTGGCCGTAGGCGGCATCTTTCAATGGAACATGAAGCTAAGCTTATCGCCGAACTTAGGGAATTGCCTGCCAAAGTAGACGAAGCCATTAAACTAGAACCGATCATTAAAGACATAGCCGAGCAATTCGCCGACAAACACCACACACTATTTCTTGGCAGAGGTACCCACTATCCCATTGCCCTGGAAGGTGCATTGAAACTAAAAGAAATATCCTATATTCATGCTGAAGCTTATCCCGCCGGCGAGCTCAAACACGGCCCATTAGCCTTGATTGACAGTGATATGCCCGTCATTTCCGTCGCTCCAAACGATCGTCTACTCGACAAGCTAAAAGCAAACATCGAGGAAGTACGAGCACGAGGTGGAAAGCTGATCGTGTTTGCCGACGTTGAAACTGAAATGTCAGAACAGAAAAACTTAACGGTGATTAACGTGGCATCAGTGGATAGCTCTATTGCACCCATTATCTTCACCATACCCCTACAACTTCTGTCTTATCATGTTGCGCTCATCAAAGGCACTGATGTCGACAAGCCCCGAAATCTTGCCAAGTCAGTTACTGTTGAGTAAATATTTTCAAATATAGATTCACAACACCGTATTCATCGCTATGCAGTTGAAACGCCAAGACATTGTCGACGCTTGTGGCGATAGTGCATTCGCACGAGGTTTGGACTACTTTAAAAAGAGTCGTGTTCTTTTTTTGCAGGCCGACAAAGCTAACGTAGATCATGAGCTGAAACTCCAAGCAAAGACGAAGGGGAGCTCACATCATGTTTATGAACAAAATATCGTACTACTGTTGGATCAAGGGTTTGTCGACATCGAAGGCTACTGCAGTTGCCCAATGCACTATAACTGCAAACATATCGCCGCTGCTTGTCTGTCCTATCAAAAAAACCAAAGCCAGCTCACTTCAAAACCTCAGAGAGAAAGTTCACCCCAGGAAAAAAATCAGCTTAATCCTGAGATAACAGAATGGTTAACATTACTTAATGAGGTCGAGGTACACGGTAGCAACACGACTGAAACCACCACTGATAAGATTGACTTCCCGGTTTATGTGTTGACACAGAAGCAATCTCAGTGGAATGATCAATGTTCAAACATTCAGGTTGACATACGTCTAACCCACCCCCGCAAGAACGGTAACGGATTAGTCAAAGGTAAATTAGCTTCGCCCGATCAGCTCGGCTCTTCGTATCACCACTATGGTTGTGATATCAAGGAGATAGATCGTGATATCGCTCGGTGCTTAAGAACCCTTCAACCCAATTTTCGCAGTTACAACTCCGAATCTGTGCTTAAGGGACGCCCAGGGGCTATCGCGCTCAACCTCATATTGGAAACGGGGCGTTGCTTTTGGAACGACACCCAAGGGCTACCCCTACACAAAGGAGCCAATCGGCTTGCCGACGTCAATTGGGTTTCCGAAGAAAGCGGTGATCTGTCTCTTAGGGTTTCTACCAGTAACAATGCTGTTTTGCTTCCAACCATTCCTCCTATGTATATCGACGACCGAAGTCGGGAAGCTGGAGTGCTAGAAACGAGGTCATGGAGCCCGCAGCAGCTAACGATGTTGCTCAAAGCTCCCCTTATTCCCGCTGAAGCCGCGCCACACCTCAACAATGCGTTGCTGGAATCATTTCCGAACTTACCTCTACCACCGCCAGTCCCATCAGAAATAAGAGAAAATACCGGAAAGAAAATAACTCCTTGTCTAACACTGAGTTCCACCGAGATTTCTGGGCAACAAACACACTGCCTTTTACTGGATTATGACTATGACGGAGATAGCATATTACCCATCCCCATAGAGGACCTCACTCGCCTTTCGGTAAAAGACAAACGCATACATGTCCACAGAGATCAGGCAAAGGAAACTGAAGCGTTGCAACAACTCGTTGACATGGGTTTCATTCTGCAACCCGTTCAGGCTAGGGGTAGACAACCCCATACGTTAATCCCCTCAGGTGAAAAAACAGCACGTGAGGGCATTCAAATCTGGGCGAATTTCCTAGAAACCAAGTTAGTGGCACTCGAAGAAGAAAACTGGAAAGTCACCCATACTAACGATTTCAAACTACAATTTGATACGGCGGACTGGGAAGCTCCCATTGCTGAGGAACTAACCGGAGATGAAAATGCAAATGGTTGGTTTAGCCTTCGCTTTGATTTAGTCGTCAATGATGAGCGATTGCCACTGGGACCACTCCTTTCACCGATTCTCTCGTCAAACATCGATACACTGCCTGATATCTTAACTCTCCCAGTAACTGATCATCGATATGTGCGTCTACCTAAATCACGCATCTTACCCTTCGTTGATACACTCACTGAACTATTCAGTCGAATTCCTAAATCACAATCCGAACACAAACTCACGCTCTCTCGACATGACACGCTAATAGTCGATAAGTTGGCAGACCGGCTTCGTGGTGGGAGCCATCTACGAAAGCTCGCGGAAAGACTGCGAAACTTCTCGGGAATAAACGCTATCCCTCTCCCAGATAAATTTAACGCAGAACTCAGACCCTATCAACAAGCGGGATTGAACTGGTTACAGTTTCTTCGTGAATATCGCTTCAATGGGATACTCGCTGATGATATGGGCCTCGGAAAAACCGTACAAACGTTAGTTCATTTATTAGTTGAAAAACAACAAGGCAGACTCACCCGTCCGACGTTAATCATTGCTCCGACAAGTTTGATGGGAAACTGGCGAAGAGAAATAGCGCGCTTCACTCCTGATCTCACGGTCACGGTACTGCATGGTAATGATAGGCACAAGAAATTCGAACACATGACGGACCATGACATTATCTTATCCACTTATCCACTATTGAGTCGGGACTCAGATCGATTGGTCGACACTCTCTATCATAGCGTTATCCTTGATGAAGCCCAGGTTATAAAAAACCCAAAAACAAAAATGTCAAAGCTGGTGCGGCAACTAAAAGCAGAGCATCGACTTTGCTTGAGTGGAACACCTTTAGAAAACCATCTTGGTGAACTTTGGTCTTTGTTTGATTTTCTAATGCCTGGATTTCTTGGTAGCCAGGATCAGTTTTCCCGTTTTTTTCGAACTCCGATTGAAAAGCACGGAGACATTGAACGGCGAAAGAACCTTTCTCAGCGCGTTCAGCCTTTTATGCTGAGGCGTGCAAAGGCGGAAGTCGCTACGGAACTACCGCAGAAAACAGAAATACTGCTCAATGTTGTGTTGCAACCTGATCAGGCCGAGCTCTATGAAAGCATTCGAATCTCGATGGATAAACGGGTGCGTGATGCGATCTCGGCACAAGGATTAGCTCGGAGTCATATTACAATACTAGACGCGTTGTTAAAACTCCGTCAGGTTTGTTGCGACCCTCGCCTGCTCGCGTTCAAACATGCCGTTGGCAACCAACGCTCGGCGAAATTGGATATGCTAATGGAATTGCTTCCTAAACAACTCAAGGAGGGGAGAAGAGTTCTGTTGTTTTCCCAATTTACGTCGATGCTTGAATTAATTGAGAAAGCACTTAATGAAAAAAACATTGGCTATACAAAATTAACCGGACAAACCCGACAACGAGACGATGCTATTCGAAGGTTCCAGGAAGGTTATGTTGACCTTTTTCTTATTAGCCTTAAAGCCGGCGGCACCGGGTTAAACTTAACGGAAGCCGATACCGTGATTATCTACGACCCTTGGTGGAATCCAGCTGTGGAAAATCAGGCCATTGATCGAGCACATCGAATCGGGCAGGATAAACCCGTATTTATTTATAAGTTGGTGGTCGAAAATAGCGTTGAAGAAAAAATGATCGCAATGCAGAAACACAAACAACAACTTGCGGATGGCATTTACTCCTCAGATTTTGCTGGCACTTCACTCATTGATGCTGATTCAATCGACAATCTATTCGCTCCTCTATCGGAGTAATTATGGTACGTTGATAGGTGAGCACTGATTGATATTAACACCAACTGTGAAAAAGACATTTACCTCGAACATTCTAATGCGCTATCTCAGAATTTTTCTGCCCTTAACTGCTTTACTCTTTGTTGGAGCATGCGGCTTAACCGCGCCTTTAGAAGAACACGCGTTGCCCAGCATCACTGGAATTTTAGTGATAAAGGATCCTAAAACGTGCCCACTGGCAGAGGGCTGCGGCCCGAAATACAGCCTTTTAGATAAAACATTAAGCCAACGCGTAGCACTTGCTGGTAAAAAGATCGATAGTCTGTTTACTAACCTTGATCATGGACTCATCTTTACCGTTACCGGCGACCAACATGCATTACCAAGTAGCCTAGTCAGCACCAGCGGTTATGAGAACATTCAGTCTGTTCTGGATGTTATGGACGTTCACCAAAGAACTCAGCACTCCTATCTTAGTTTTCTTACCCAAAACTCAGCTTCGTATACAAAAGACAGACTGGGTTGTGCTTTGAAGTGGAATAAATCCTATCTTTGGGATGAAACGGACAATGTTGTCACGTTAACCGTTGTGATGACGAATACCGAAGCTTCTCCACCCACTCCCTATTTATCGCTTACTTATGATGGAAACTCCGGGAAGTTACTGAGTGAGGAGGCCTATCCTAGTCCACTTCCTCACTGCAAGGATGCATGAAAGATGGCAATATATGAGGAGATTTACAAAATTGTTCGGCGTATACCAGCAGGTAACGTCACGAGCTATGGACGAATTGCTAGAATGGTGAAATGCAACCCCAGACAAGTAGGATACGCCATGGCTGCTATCCCTGATGGGATGGATGTTCCTTGGCATCGAGTAGTGAATAGCAAGGGTGAAATAAGCTTGAGAAAGGACGGATACGGTGACCATTTCCAAAGGCAGAAGCTGGCAGAAGAAGGAGTCATTTTCAACGAAAAGGGGCGAGTCAACTTTGACCTATTTGGCTGGATCGAGGCAGAGCTGCCGTTTCTACCTGATGATTGGTTTGACGATTGATCAGACTCCCATGTCGAATCCATTATCCGTGAATTCGATAGATCGCCCCATCCTAATTTAGCCACCGTACTCATTGCCAATGCCGCATAACAAACTACTCATCACTGCCGGAGAGCCATCCGGGATTGGTCCGGATATTGCCCTTAAACTATTCGATTCGAAGGCGCTTCCCCAAGAGAACGTTGTGGTTGTTTCTGATATTCATTTGTTACGCCAAAGGGCAATTCAGATTGGACTCCCTATCGATATCGTTGAATATGATGGAAACACCCAAACGGGGGATGCATTACCCGTCATTCATGTACCTACCAATACTGCTTGTTCGGCTGGAGTACTGAATGAAGCAAACAGTGAGTCCGTTATTGAAAGCATTAATCTGGCGGTGGATCTATGCCTATCGGGAGAGTTTCAGGCAATGATTACCGCTCCGGTTCACAAAGGCATTATTAATGACGCCGGCGTTCCCTTTACTGGACATACTGAATGGATAGCGGATCGTTGTAACGCTGAGCTTCCAGTCATGATGCTAGCTAGCGAGAACATGAGGATATGCCTAGCAACAACCCATTTACCACTCAGTGAAGTGCCCAGAGCCATCACCAGAGAACGGCTGGTCACTATCATTAACATCATGCATAAAGATATCGCGTCACTCTATGGAATTCGCTCTCCGGTCATTGGCATTTGTGGCCTAAACCCCCATGCTGGCGAGGGAGGACATCTGGGACGAGAAGAAATTGAGGTGATAGAACCCGTCATCAAAGAACTGCAAAACAAAGGCCTTAATCTTATTGGCCCGATACCCGCCGACACGGCCTTTACGACCACACAACTAAAGTCAATGAATGCCGTTTTAGCAATGTATCATGACCAAGGACTGCCGGTAATAAAACACAGCGACTTTGGTGGTGTAGTGAACGTGACCCTTGGTATACCCATTGTCCGCACGTCGGTTGACCATGGGACAGCCCTTGATAAAGCGGGAACGGGAAACGCAAGCGCAACCAGTTTGGCGTCCGCCGTTCAACTAGCCAGAAAATTTGCTGCAAATAGACATAAATAGAAAATCTTGAAAAACCAACACATCCCACGCAAACGTTTTGGACAACACTTTCTGGTTGACCAAAACGTTCTGAACAAAATTGTGAGCGTGTTCTCTCCTAAAGATGGGGAGTCTATTATTGAAATTGGCCCTGGGACAGGGGCGCTTACTGAGGCACTCCTAAATAGAATTCGAGCCTTGACCGCCATTGAATTAGACAGAGACTTGATCGGATATCTTCGGGAGAAATTTGGTGCGGAGGAATCCAAAGAGCTTACCGTCATTGAATCAGATATTCTCCGCTTCAACTTTTCTTCGTTAATCGAACAAAAAGAGGAAGGGCAAAAACTCCGTATTATTGGAAACCTACCCTACAATATTTCAACTCCACTCATTTTCTGTTTACTGGAATACGTTGAAATCATCCAAGACATGGTCTTTATGCTACAAAGAGAAGTGGCAATGAGACTAAGCGCACAGCCTGGCAACAAGCACTATGGACGACTCACTGTTATGACTGCCATCGACCTACATTCTGAGTGTTTATTTGACGTCCCTCCCGGCGCTTTCAACCCTCCGCCTAAGGTCGACTCAACCGTTATTCGAATGTGGCCAAGGAAAAAGCAGTTCGAAATAGACTGCCGGTCATCCTTAGCAAAAATTGTCTCAGCGGCTTTTTCTCAGCGAAGAAAAACAATTAGAAACGGTCTAAGAAAATTGATTTCCGAAGATCAGTTTGAAATCGCTAACATAGATCCTAAACAGCGTGCAGAGAATTTAAGCGTTGAAGATTTCGTTACTTTATCAAACGTTTACTCAAGAGACCTCTAGCGGATTGGGTTGTCCCCTATTTGTGACGCAAGCCCTGTTCCATAGGGGCGTTTTATTGCTAACGTGCTTGAGGTATTGATTCCACCATTGTTCTAATCACCTGCTCTGTTTCGGCATTAACATCTCTCGGTTTCTTTCCCATTGCATTTATGGGCTTACCGATAACGACATCGACGATGCCAGGGTATTTTATGAACTTATCCTTTGGCCAGAACAAGCCGGCATTATGCGCCACGGGAACAACTTTGACTCCAGATTTCACGGCCATCATCGCCCCCCCAACTTGGAACTGCCCCAACTCGCCCGCAGGCATTCTCGTTCCTTCAGGGTAAACCACTAACCACCGACCTTCGTTCAAGCGATCATTACTATTCTTAATCAAGAGATTTAAAGCACTACGTTTATTATCTCGATTGATCGAGATAGGGCGGTTAGCTGCTAACCCCCATCCAAAAAATGGAATCCACAACAACTGCTTTTTCAAAATAAAAGATAGCGGCGGGAAAATCATTTGAAAACACAGCGTTTCAAACGTGGACTGATGGTTGGAAATGATAACTGAAGGTTCATCTGGAATGTTTTCTTTTCCTTCCACACGATAAGACACTCCACAAATCATACGTAATGACCATAGATTGAATTTAGCCCAAAGTCCTATTACTCTTGCCCTAGGAACAGAGGGTAATAGTAAACTTGGCAATGCGAGGATGCTCACGACAATGGCACTCAAACATTGACAAATAAAATACAGAATGGACCTGATGACTAACATTTTAACAATCCACTTTTTTATTCAGCAAATAATCCACAAAAACGGACAAATCAGGAAACACAGGCACATCGGCTAGCCTATCTCTGATATCAGGTTCCTCCTTACCTTCAGAAAAGAACGGCATCGCATCAAGATCCCCCGTACCTATGTTTTCAATACTTAACTGGCCTTTCCCTGTTTCGACCAAAATGGGTTCTGCACCAGATAACAGCGCCGCTTGAAGGTCACGAATAGAATCTCCAATCGCATAGACACCCGCTAAGTCACACCGCAATCTGTCTGCTAATTCAAGAAATAGACCTGGTTTCGGTTTACGACAATAACAATTCGCTTCGTCTGAATGGGGACAGAAAAAGATCGCATTGATTTCCCCCCCAAGGACATGTAATTCATCAATCATCTTTTGATGAATTTTATTTAGTGTGTTTAGCGAGTAAAGCCCTCGAGAAATGCCCGATTGGTTCGTGATCACTACGACCCGATAGTCGGCTCTGCAAAGCCTCGCAATCGCTTCCAACGACCCAGGAATTGCACACCACTCTTCAGGCGTTTTAATGTAGTTATCGGAATCTTGATTAATCACACCATCGCGATCAAGAATAATAAGTTTACGATTCAAAACCGACTCCACCTTCAGTGGCGCCGCCAATGCATGGCGAAACAATGGTATTTATCAACTCTCGATGGCGCACATTAGGTTCCATGGTTTTTTTCTTCGACTCCTTCGAAATTTGACACCCGCACCCTACCATCAATCATCCGACTACTTCGTTTTGATATCTTATTCATTTTCATCCAGAAGGCATTATTCAAATCAAAATCCTTTGAAATTGCATTCCCTAACAGAAGAATCAAAAGATCAGCACATTCCTCCGCTAACATCTCAGTGGATTTACCCTTGGTGACACAAGCAGAAATCTCTCCCAATTCTTCAGCCATCAGAGCCACTCTATACACCATATCTTCGCCACCGACCTGACTAAACTGATGCTTATCATGAAACGCTTGGACTTCCTTCATCATCTCAGAGAATGAATCTCTATTGTTCATGACGAATCAGCGAAATATCCGCTGCCCCAAGAAACAGTGTTCTCAAAACCCTCAGCATGGTGAATCTATTTTGGCGAATTTTTTCATTCGGATCCATGACCATGACCTGATCAAAAAAATCATCTATCGGTTCCCTTAAAGCAGCCAATGCTTCAAACGCCTTGTCATATTGGGTATTGTCGAAATAGTCGTTAACCTCAGTATCGATTCTAGCTAGGTGATCAAACAGCCGTTTTTCGGCCCCCTCCTGCACCAAAGTCGTATCCACGGTTTGCACCGTCGAAATGACCTGCTTATTATGATCTGATTTATTCAAAATATTCGCGATACGTTTATTCGCTGCCGCTAAAGCCTGAGCCGCGGATTTGCTCTTTCTAAAGAACTTGCTCAAGGCCCTCAATCGATGATCAAAGTCTAATGGGGTAGATGGACGGCAGGCCAGTACCGCGGCGACTTCATCATTGCTAAAGCCCTGAGATTGATAGTAAGACTTCAAGCGATCGAAAATAAAATCTAACACCTGATTACATAGCACATCGTAATTCTCAAATGGTTTTTCCAAGGATTCCTGATAATTATTTAGTCCTACTTGAAGCAATTGAAAAACATTCAGGTTCAACTTTTTCTCGATCAGAATTCTCAACACACCCAAAGCTGAGCGACGCAAACCATAGGGGTCTTTGTCGCCAGTTGGGATTTCCCCCGATCCAAAAATACCTAATAGGGTATCGATTCGGTCCGCGAGTGCTAGGCTTTGTGAGACCTTGTCTTTTGGCAGATTGTCGCCAGCAAAACGCGGCAGATAGTGATCATCGATGGATTGGGCAACCAGTTTTCTCTCTCCTTGATTCGTCGCATAGTAGCGACCCACCACACCTTGCAGATCGGGAAACTCTCCAACCATATCGGTTACGAGATCCGTTTTACATAGCATCGCCGCACGAGATACCAATGCCCGGTTACCTTCGGCATCACCTGGAAATTGCTTTACGATATTATCCGCTAGGAGTTCAATTCGCCGTGACTTATCATGTATTGAGCCCAGCTTACGGTGGAACAATACGTTTTTTAGTGAATCCACCCTCTCTGACAAAAGTATTTTCTGGTCACTTAACCAAAAGAACTCAGCATCAGATAATCTAGCCCTTAAAACACGTTCATTTCCCTGACGCACACGTTTGGGAGATTTACTCTTA
This sequence comes from Gammaproteobacteria bacterium, assembly GCA_012103395.1. GTDB lineage: Bacteria > Pseudomonadota > Gammaproteobacteria > Arenicellales > Poriferihabitantaceae > WLWV01. The sequence continues at coordinate 7,488 of WLWV01000025.1, read as the reverse complement.
ATATTGCTAACGGTGACAAAGAGTGGCAGAAGAGATCCTGTTTCATCAACCAAATGGAAATATTTTTGGTGATCGCTCATTGAGGAAATCAATACTTCTGACGGCACTTTAAGGAAGCGTGGATCGAATTCTCCTAGGATGGCCTGAGGCCACTCAACCAAACCAGTGACCAAATCCAACAACTTGGGGTCAATAACTACCCTTGCATTTGCCTTATCAGCAAGTCTAAGAATTTGCTTCTCAATTGTCTCTTTTCGAATTTGATAATCAACCATCACAAATCCAGATGTCTTTAACGTGGAAGCATATCTGTCCGCGGATGGTATCGTGATGAATTTGTTAGCATGAAAGCGATGCCCCATGGTCATTCGGGACGCTTTGAGTCCCAATACCTCACAAGCCAAAATATCACTACCGTACAAACCAAGCAGCCAATGAACGGGTCTTACAAATTCGATATTGCTGTCACCCCATCGCATTCTTTTGGGAATGGGTAGTTGTTTTATACTATCTCCCAAACACTGACCAACAACTTCACTTAGCCCCAACCCGGGCACCGGTTTTTGGAAAACCAGCCAAGCGCCTTTTTCGGTTTCTGCTACCGTCAATTCAGAAACGTCAACTTGGCAAGAGCGTGCGAATCCTAATGCGGCTTTAGTAGGTTGGCCTTTATCGTCATATGCCGCTTGCAAAGCCGGTCCTTTACGCTCCTCAACGCCGTCTAGCTGTCTTGGAGCAACTCCACTTACCCATACAGCTAATCTTCTGGGTGTTGCATAAAACTGGTAAGCGGATGCTTCGCTTAGAAGACCTGCAGTTTGCAACCCCGAGTAAAACTTGTTAGAAAAGGCCTCCCCAAGTTTCTTTAGCACCTTAGGCGGCAACTCCTCAGTACCCAGCTCTATGAGAATATTACGCCTTCGCATAGAAGGTTTCTTCGGGCTTTTCTGAGCTCTCTTCTTATCTTGTATGATTATTTCACCCACGGCGAGGGCCTCCTTTATTCAACCGTTCCTTCGATCCGCTCCCCCGGGGAAACCCCAGTTTTTCCCGGCTTTCGTAGTAAGACTGGGCAACTCCTTTCGCCAAAGCTCGAACCCTACCAATATACCGCGCTCTCTCGGTGACTCCAATAGCATGCCTCGCATCCAATAAGTTGAAGGAATGAGAAGCCTTTAGCACTTGCTCATAAGCAGGCAACGGCAATGAGTGCGTTAACAGATGTTGGCACATTTTCTCAGCTTCATCGAATTGCGTAAAAAGGAAATCAACATTTGCGTGTTGAAAGTTATAGGTTGATTGCTCCACTTCATTTTGGTGGTAAATATCATGATAGGTATACCTCCCCGTCGCGGAGTCAGTCCAGACAATATCAAAGATACTGTCAACGCCCTGAAGATACATCGCTATTCGTTCCAATCCATAGGTTATTTCTCCAGTCACTGGGCTACAGTCTAATCCACCCACTTGTTGAAAATAAGTGAACTGGCTAACTTCCATTCCATTAAGCCAAATCTCCCAACCCAGCCCCCATGCTCCAAGGGTTGGCGATTCCCAGTCATCCTCAACAAACCGAACATCATCTTTGAGCAAGTCCAGGCCAAGCCGGGTTAATGAACCAAGGTAGAGTTCTTGGAAATCCTGCGGGGATGGCTTAAGGACAACCTGGAATTGAAAATAGTGCTGAAGACGGTTGGGGTTTTCTCCATACCGCCCATCGGTAGGGCGCCTAGATGGTTGAACATAAGCGGCTCTTAATGGCTCTGGTCCAACCGCCGACAGAAATGTTGAAGAATGAAAAGTACCTGCCCCCATCTCCATGTCATAAGGTTGCATAATGGCACACCCCTGATCAGCCCAGTAAGACTGTAAAGCAAAGATTAATTGCTGAAACGTGATCATATTGTTTTATTCATATTGGCGATATTATTTATCTTGCACTTACTTAAAGTCTTCCTAATAAACTACGCCATACGCCTAGATATTGCAGATAAGCACAGGGTTTTTCATTTTTATAGGACAGCTGGAAAATGACTCACTTAACAAAATTGCCTAGTGTGATAGCAAAAGGGCAGCTGTTCATTGAAAACAGGATAGAGACAATACGTTATGACTCATGCTTCGTTAGAAATGGTTGATATAAGCTGGTCCAAGCCACTCAACCTATCGACTTTTAACGAAATTCGCATCACTGACCGACCTTTGGATTCAAGAACAGCAAAATCCCCATCAGCCTGGGCTCTATTGAGTTCCCTAAAGGTGTAATCACGACCCGGTATATCTAGGTCAAAAGTTGCATTGTCAATTAGTTGGATAAAACTGCAACTTTTGGGCCCCCCCTTGTGTAACTGTCCGGTGGAATGTAAATACCTCGGGCCATATCCCAGTGTAACGGGTAACCCCGATTGCTCACTGAGCACATTCCCAAGCAGTTTTATTTTTTCATCTAATTGCTCAGAAAACGGCAAATAGGCCAGAACACCAATATATGAATGATGCACTGCGTTGTTCAAAAAATGCGAATAAATATTGGCGAATCCACTAAGGCTGCTGTCAACTTGATCATTTGTGCCTCCTTGCAAAAAAACATCATAGTGTGCGTCCTCATAGTCGATTCGATATTCGAATTTTTGCTTACCATTGATAAACAAGTCGGTACTCGACTTCGCTTCGGACACATTTGGTTCATCGAACGGGTTGATCGCCAAATAGATAGATGCGACTGCAGTCGCGATCTCCCAACGAAAGAATTCCGCACCTAGGTCATAAACATCCTCTAGTTTCCACGTAAGACTGGTCCCTAATTCACCACAGGCAGCAGAATTCACGCTAGCTCCATTATCTAACAACGAGGCATTCTGATCGTTGCCAGCGATCATTTCCATACGCATACTTAGCTCGCCCGGAGAGTCTTGGTTTTCACCTTGGAGAGATTTCGGGGGTTGGTACTCAAATGCGGGAACAATTCCTTTTCCCATTTTTCCGGTACTCTCAGCAATCAGTTGCTCTATCCAGACCAACAGAGGTCTAAAGGAAGTAGCCGTTTGCAATGTCATGATATTACACCCACGCTTTGCTGCATTCCCCATAATCATGCCGAGCTTTACCGCATCATGATGAATGTTCTCGGTGGATACTTCTTCTCCCGACCACCTTATTTCCTCGCAAAACTCCGATACTCGATTTGATAAGCGCTTTATATCAACACCGATTAGTCCAGCCGGAACCAAACCGAAATAGCTAAGCGCAGAATAGCGGCCACCTATGTTTGTGGGGTTGGTAAAAATTTTCCTGAAATTCGCCTTCTTTGCCTTTTCATGTAGTTGTGAACCCATATCTGTAATCACAACAAAATGATCCTCTGGAGAGTCAACCAGTCCTTCCATCTTTTGAAAAAAGTAGGAGCACAAATCAGCAGTTTCCCTTGTGCCCCCGGACTTACTTGACACGATGACTAGGGTTCGAGATAAATCACCCTCTGCTTCTTTTATTTGTTCAGGGCATGTTGTATCGATGACTTGCAAAACGGGATAGCCCGGTTTGGGCGGAAACACCGATGAAAATACTTCAGGCGCTAAACTGGAGCCCCCCATCCCCAAGAGAACGATGCGTTCGAGCCAAGGAAGTTCAATCGTATCAGCGACCCAGTCACAAATGCTTTCCACATGATCCTGCATCCACTTATCAGCATCAAGCCAGCCCAATCGGTTTTCTATGACAGAGTACTGACTCGGTTCCACACCCCACAGAGAAACCTCTTTACCCAATAACTGCTTGATAATTCTAGGCTTGGAGCTTCTCATTGGGTCAAGCCCCGGATAACTGTTATTACATTAGTTGAATGGCTCAATGCTCATGACCTCTCTTGCTGTTTGTTGCCTTTCCTAACCACGGCTTTTTTCCCATTCATAAGCCGAACGGCAAATTGTTTCCAAATCATCAAATCTGGATTGCCAGTTAAACATTTTCTTGATTTTCGAATTGTCCGCGATTAACTGCGGCGGGTCCCCAGCCCGTCTTGACTCCATCGTCACTGAAAAATCACTGCCGCTCACTTCCTTAACAGTCTTCACCACATCTTTCACACTGAATCCCCTACCGTAACCACAATTCACAATTGTGGATTTACCTCCTTCGAATAAATAGTCCAATGCATCAAGATGGGCCTCTGCAAGATCCTCCACATGAATATAATCTCGGATACAGGTTCCATCAGGGGTATCGTAGTCCGTTCCAAAAATTGACATACCATTTCGTTTTCCACAAGCCGCCTCACACGCTACTTTAATAAGGTGCGTGGCTTCAGGGGTCGCTTGGCCAAGCGTTCCGCTGCTATGTGCACCAGCAACATTAAAATATCTTAGCGCAACAAATTCAAAGTCATCACCAGCAGCAAAGCCTAGATCTTGGAGAGTCCATTCGGTCATCAACTTTGATTTGCCATAAGGATTAATCGGCTCAAGCGTCACCGTTTCATCCACAGTAGCCGTGGAAGGAATTCCATACACTGCCGCACTAGATGAAAAAATAAAGTGTTTTACATCTTTTTGAATACAAGTTTCAATCAAGTCTAAGGATCCAACCACATTATTTTGATAATACTTGGCGGGATCCGCGACTGATTCGGGAACCACAATATGACCAGCAAAATGAACCACCGCTTCGATTTCGTGCTTATCAATGATATCGGCGACCAGTTGCTTATCCTGAATGTCACCTTCATAAAAAGCGACCTCCTCTGACACAGCCCAGCGATGTCCCGAATACAAATTATCCAGCACCACTATATTGTGCCCAGCTTCCAATAGTCTTAAAGAAGTGTGGGAACCAATGTATCCCGCACCGCCTGTCACCAAAATATTAAGCATACCTTCAATAAAAGTTGAATTATTTTTCTGATTAGGATTATATCATTCCAAACATATTGATACGACTGATCAAACAGATACCAAAACGCCCATCAGCCGTTTTTAAAAAATACACCGGCACTTCTGGAATATCAGTTTTTGAGGTCCATATTTTCACCTCCTTTTGCTTTAAAGTACCAATACCCCACACGCTGCTCTCGGTGCCCATGTATTGTTCCCTTATCTCCAAAAAGCACCGTTAGTGCACCTTGATGGGCAGTATTCAGCAACGGTATGTCTCTGCTCAAATAACGTTCGACCACAACATCGTGGGGATGATTAAATCGATTCAGGTAACCTGTACTTAGGAATCCGTAGTGAGGATCCACTGCATCCAAAAACACGTTTGTTGACGACGTCTTGCTCCCTTGGTGTGGTACTTGGAGAACCGTACTATGGAGATTCACTTCGGAACTCAACGCCAATTTCAACTCGGCCTCTTTCTCAATATCTCCAGTAAGAAGCAAAGATCCGTGAACAGAACTGACCTTTAATACGCACGAAGCATTATTTTTTTCGTACAGGCCTTCCTCAACAGGCCACAAGATTTCAAACCTGACATCGTCCCAAGTCCACGCTTGTCCATAGTGACAAAACCGAGCCCCATCAGTCGCATCCGGCACTCCCGCCAAAGTCTGCAATATCTCAAATTTTTCCTGAATGGCACCATATCCTCCGATGTGGTCATTGTGATCATGACTGAGAACGACTGTATCGATAACCGTCACTCCTCTGCTAACGAGATATGGATTTACGATGCTCTTCCCAGCATTCATGCCGCCAACGAAGCCCGGCCCCGTGTCATAGACGAGCACATGATTTCGGGTTTCGATGACACTGGCAAGTCCATGCCCTACTTCTAACATCGTGTAACGAAATTCTGCCTGATTGATTTTTTGAGGTTGTGTAATAAAAATGGGCAAAAGCCAGAAAGCCCCTAACCACCGCGGTAGAAAAACACTAGGAAGCGACAATAAAGCAAGGCCCAGGAATGCGCAGACAAACAAAGCGATTGGCTTATCCTGAATTTGCCAAATCGCGCCATTCAAACCAGCCATCCAGTGCAAAATAGGCCAAAGAAGGCCCATAATCCACAACGAAAACTCGAATAGCATTAGCGCAATGTATTCAAAACCTAGGGCGAACCCTGTGAGGCCTAGCAAAGCTGCTGGCACTACCAATAAACCAACCACCGGAACTGCGACCATATTCGCAATCGGCGCAACCAGCGACACTTGATGGAACATCAACAAAAGCAGCGGCATCATTCCTACAAAGATACCAATTTGGATTCTGCTCCAATCTACTACTCGATGTACGCCCCCCTCAATCAAGCCACTTGTTTCTCGTTGACGAACATCACGAAGACATAGAGTGATCGCAAAAACAGCCCCAAAGGACAACCAAAATCCGCTGGAGAGCGGGGCCAACGGATCGAACAACAAGATCCCAGACAAGACCAGGATCATTGTTTCAAAAATTGAGGGTCGGCGATTACTCAACGATGCCATTACAATGATGCCAAGCATGGTCAACGCACGCCTAGTAGGAACAGTCATCCCAGCCATGAGTGCATATAAGAAGGCAACGACAAAACCACAAATCGCACCCCATCGTTTTGCCGGTAGGACACACTGCCACTGACCTGAGAACCGCCAAACCCGAGTCATGACCCCTGACACTAGGGCGAATACGAGGCCTATGTGAAGACCTGAAATGGCAACAAGGTGGATCGTTCCGGTATTTTGCAATACCTGCCATTGTTGATCGCTCATCGTGCCGCGAATACCAACCAACAAAGCGGTCAGTATTCCAGCGTGGGAGCGATCGCCCAAATGCTCCTGGATAAACTCAAATACCGCCTCTCGCGATTTACCTATCTTCGCACTCTCCCCTTCAGACAATTGCCTACCAGGAGGGGTGTGCCTTATGTACCCTACTCCTCTAATACCCTGCCCAAATAGATAAGTTTCATAGTCAAATCGACCACCTGGGTTTTGATATCCGTGGGGGCGTTTCAAACGAACGGTAAGTTCCCAACTTTGCCCCAGTTTAATCTGTCTTTGGTCGTGATAAGCCTTTAGCCTGACCTTTCCGGGAGATGGATATTCGACTCCTTGATAGGATAGGGAGTCGATTAAGTAATCAAATCGTGTGTAGTGAGGGAAGTGCATGGGTATACTGGCGACCCTGCCAGTGACTAGGACATCCCTTTTCTCAATTTCCAAAGGAATTTGCTTTTCAATAAGGTTGGCAGCGAAAATATTTGCCCACACGAACCCAAGAGTTAACCACCACAGTGGAGCACACAACTTTTTCCATTTTTGTAGCAAAAAGGCAAGCAACGCAGTTACTAATAAATACGAAATTGGAGCCAAAACACCAAGCAATCGATGGCCCACAATGCCTAAACAAATAAAAAAAAGCGGAATTGTTAATGACTTCCGCCGATCATCAGGTAGTGTACCCTGAGGTCTGTAATTTATTTCTTTAGCGATGTTCGTTTGGCTTAGGCGAAGTGAGCGTAGCGAACGAAGCCAAAGCCGGTTTTTCTGGATTAGGTGTTGAATGTTGAGCCATC
>WLWV01000197.1 GCA_012103395.1 Gammaproteobacteria bacterium | reverse complement strand
CTTGTCAGTGCCATCCTCGTCGAGATTGACGATGAATGGAGCAATGCCGACAAGCGATATATCGTGTGGAACGACGATAATGACTCAACCTAAATCAAAGTTACAGACGTAGGGTTGCACAATCTGTCTTGGCTATCTAAAAGCTAAGCGACACATCCCTGTGAACAGAGAGACACGAAGCGATGTCTTCAGCTTGCTCTTCGTTAAGTCGCTCTTGCAGACGTAAACCGATATTCGATTTGATCGTTTGGTTGTATTCACTTAAGGGCGCCAATATCGAAATGGCGCTTTCTCTCCATTTTGTTTCCTGCTTATACAGATCAAGTGCTTCATCATAAAAGGCAAGCGAAGCCGCAACATCAGGTGAGTTGCCTTTTAACTTGCGTCTTGCTTTAGACAATTTGGACTTGATGTGACTGACACCGACGACATCGCTGAAAGTGGATTCCAATGCCTTGATTTTCTCCATGGCCTGGTCTGGTGGAAGTGATTCAATGACCGATCCGATTTCCGCTAGGCCTGGCTCCAGGGTCGTCAGATTTCCGCGGCTTTCTATGGTGTTGACGATCTCTATCAGAGGTTCATAGGCACTGTCCACGTTTCTTCGATAGGCTAATCTTGCCTTGGAGTCACGTGAGGCTAAATCGGCATAGCCTTGGTGAGCGGACTCCCATTGAGCCGGGATTCCATCTTCGAGGAGTGTGATTTCTCGTTCGAAACGACTGATACGTTGCTCATAGGAATCCAGCAGGGATTGTTTGGTATCATTTTTGCGGACCAAGCGGTCATATTGGGTGGACGTGATGTCTAGCTCTTTTTGAATTTTCTTAACATCCCGTTGAATTTTTCTCACCTCGTGGTGAAGATCGCTATAACCTAGAATGTATTCGTCTAATTTCTGTTCTGTCATTTGAATCTCAGCCACCAGATTAAACGTGTCATCAGCTAATTCAAAACTATCGACGAGCTTGATTCGATATGCCTCAGGCAATTGGGAAAGATCTAGTTGTTTCACTTTCGTGATCCCTGATCGAATAAGAGATTCGTTCTGTTCATATTCAGCAAATACTCTTTCCTCCATGCAAATCTGTAATCGAGGATTAATGGGAGGGGGAGCTGTCTCTGAGGTTAGGAATGTTTTGTTGGGCATGTAATTAACCATGCTTGGGAAAAAACCAGTAATCACTAGCCCAAAAATCTGTAATCCAATGAATGCCACGGCACCCTTATATATATGTGTGGTTTTAACTTCCGGTGGTGCAACACCCCGAAGGTAGAACAACGCAAAACCAAAAGGAGGTGTTAAAAATGATGTTTGTATATTCAGACCAATCATAACGCCCAACCAAACTGCCGTAATGTTGGCTTGAGGGTCTGCTAATAAAATAGGGGCAACAATGGGAACGACGACGACAGCGATTTCGATGAAGTCAAGAAAGAAACCTAAAAAGAAGATAACGGCCATGACCACGATGAATTGGGTCCAGAATCCTCCAGGTAGGCCTGTCAGGAATTCTTTTACCAATTCTTCACCACCGAATGCGCGAAATGCGGAGGTGAGCATTGCCGCACCGATTAGAATAATGAAAACCATGGAAGTGGTTTTTGCTGTTTCAACCATAACTTCATGCAAGGTATTATCTATTCGGTAAGCCCTAAGCGCACTCCAACCGATAGCAAATGCAAGAACACCAATAGCGGTGACTGCGAGAATAATACCTAAAAGGTCGCTGTCGTTTTTTATGTTCTTTACATTGAGATCAAAAACATTCAAAAGAATAATGACGGTTACTGTAGAAATCACGGCAAGAATTGCCGGTGTATAGGCGTGCTTCTTACCTTCCATTAATCGGTATCCTCCCATTACGAGAGCACCAATAGCGCCGATGGCCCCAGCCTGGTTAACCGTGGCAACCCCTAGAATAATGGAGCCCAGTACCACGAAAATGAGTGTCAGAGGAGGGACAAGAGAAAGTAGAACTTTGACAATAAAGTGTCGATCATATTTACCATCATAGGGTACTGGAGGCGCGACTTCCGGCTTGATGAGCGCGGAAATTAGAATATATGCCATATAAAGACCGACCAAAACGAGCCCGGGAATGAGCGCACCCATAAACATATCACCGGCACTGGCTGAGGTGATATCCAATTGAGATGGCATTGAAAACTCCCCAGTTGCTTCTTTGAAGTCGGCTTTTCGTATGGTGCTTGCCTGATCTGCTGCACTGGAAAGTTGATCTGCCAAGATGATTAATACGATGGATGGAGGAATGATTTGCCCTAGTGTGCCTGATGCGCAAATTGTGCCAGTAGCCAATGATTTTGAGTAATTATTGCGTAACATCGCCGGCAGGGAGATGAGGCCCATTGCGATTACTGTGGCCCCAACGATGCCCGTGGTCGCGGCGAGCAATGCGCCAACAAAAACAACAGAAATACCCAATCCACTAGGAACTGGGCCAAAAAGTTGGGCCATGGCAACCAGCAGATCCTCAGCGATACGTGACCGTTGGAGCATTATCCCCATGAATATGAACAAAGGAATCGCGATTAATGTATCTCTTTCAACGTCCCAATATAAGCTTCGAAAATTGGTAACTCCCGCACTAAGCCATTGAATTGGTCCATCCTGAGCAAAATAAGCACCAACATCACCTTCGACAACGTGTCCAGAAAACGCCGCTAGCGCGATTGCGATGATTGCCGATCCAGGCAGGGCAAAGGCCACCGGAAACCCGGAGGTTAATGCCACTACCATTAAGAGTACGAGAATTGTTAGAAAGACGAGTTCCATAGCACTAGCTCACCGAATAAATTAAATGAAGGTTAATGGGAGTCAGATTTATCTGCGTCATTGAGTGTTTCGACGCTGGAAAGAATTGCGCTGACGAATTGTATTGCCATGGACACAGCGAATACAACTAGAAAACCGGCCATTAGGTACTTAACGTACATACCAAAGCCACTTTGTGAAATTTCGAAACTTAATAGAGGGCTGTTGATACTACTTCCTTTACCCGCCATTCCTTGGGTCAGGATGGTCCAACAAAATGGCAGTCCAAGTAAAAGTGAGCCAGCGATATTTGATCGTGCTTTATTTTTTTTGCTGAAATTCGCATACAGTACATCAACGCGAACATGCCCTTCACTCAACAGCGTGTAGGCGCTGGCAAAAAGAAAGAGGGCTGCGTACCAAAATCGAACTAGGTCTCCCATAAACGCTTGTTCATAAGAGAAAACAAATCGAGTTACTACAATCAGAAATTCCGCGAGAACCACTAAAAAGGCAAGCCACATAAACCCAAGCGTCCGGGTGAAAAATGCGATGATGATCGAGATGGCAATGAGTGGATAATGGACATACAGCCCACGGAAAATGGGGCGTCCGAGCTGGGTCGTTAATTCTTGCCCTGCCACAGAGAGCAGCATGTCTTCTACTCGCAAAAAGGAAATGATGGTGTCTGTTAATCCAATTAGTAACACTGACCAAAAAGCAGCCCTGACAACAAATGCTGCCAATCGTGAGTAAAACTCAGAGTCGTCTTGCAAACTGCGGGAAGGGCTTATTAGTGTTAATGTGACGGCAATGCCAATCGTAAGGGCATAACCAACCAACAGGACGATTCCCCGAGTGCTTTGTTCTTCACTCAATTCACTACCTTCATTGCCTAGAAAATGAGAAAAAATCTGCCAAGTTTCAGGCCATCCTAACCAGTAGATCATGTAATTATTGAATAAATACAGAACGACCATGCAAACCATCAGTGCAGAAAAGGCACGAACCATGGGTATCATCAACCGATTGGAAGTTGGAATTAACATGTCAATCAAATTTGGCTATTATGTTCAGATGTGAAGAAGAGAGTAGTGTTTGAACTCCTCAGTGCTTCAAAATAGTTGTTTCAAAATGGGTGCATATTGAAAAGACACTTAAACGCTCTTTGCACCGATTTTGAAACCCCCACTTTTTGTAAAATATTAAGGCGGAGCTGAGTTAATTTGGTGTGGCAAGTAGGTTCTTCACTTATAGCCACCACACAGGTAACAAAAACGGAGCCGTTAGGCTCCGTTTTTGTTTTCTACTTACCGGATTCTATAATCCAAGCACTCGGTTTCTTTGATTCACGTATTCTTGATCAGAGATCTTGGCCCAAGCACCGACATTGGCTCTGGACTGCACGAAACTCTCATGGATACGTCGAGCCATGTCGCTGTGCTCAACAACTTCGGCATAAACTTCATCAGCAGCTTCACCGAAAGAATCATAGATATCATCGTTGAATCTGCGAAGCTGGACACCTTGCTCAGTGATGAGTTTGGAAAGTGCTTCACCATTCTTGGCGTTGTATTCAGCCATCATGACGTCATTTTCCATGGACGCTGCTGCTTCCACGATCAATTTGTCAGATTTGGATAAACCTTCCCAGAAATCCTTGTTAATGCCACACGCAAGCATCGCTGCAGGTTCATGCATACCAGGGTAGTAGTAGTACTTGGCGGCTTCATAAAATTTCATGAAGCTGTCGTTCCAAGGGCCTACCCACTCAGTTGCATCAATTGCACCAGAAATTAGGTTCTCATAAATCTGGGAACCTGGGAGTGAGACAGGCGATGCACCTAGCTTAGCTAAAACGTCGCCGCCAAGGCCGGGCATACGCATTTTTAGGCCTTTGAAATCATCGGCTGAATTCATTTCCTTACGGAACCAACCACCCATTTGAACGCCGGTGTTGCCACACATTAGGTTCTTGAGGCCAGCTTGTCCTGCCAATTCGTCCCATAACTCTTGTCCTCCACCGAAACGAATCCAAGCATTGATTTCAGTGTAAGTCATACCAAAAGGAACGGCTGTGAAATAAGCCCAACCGGGGTGTTTGCCCTTCCAGTAATAGTCTGCCGCGTGATACATCTGCGCATTTCCGGATGCAACTTCGTCGAAAGAGTCGAATGGTTTAACCCTTTCGCCACCGGCATAGTATTCGACGTGGAATCGACCATCACTCATGTCTGCGAGCCGCTGAGCGAATCGTTGAGCACCTGTACCCAGCCCAGGAAAGTCCCGTGGCCAAGTGGAAACGATGTTGATTTCGATACGATCTTGGGTAATGGCAGGTGCAGACAGTGTTGCTGCCCCGGCGGCACCGACAGCAATAGCGCCAGATTTTAATAGGTCACGACGTTTCATTTTGAATTCAGTTCCTCAACGAAATAGTTGTTATTTTTTAGGAGTACACCATGGCCATAAAAGCAAAAGAAGATCAATTTGTTTGATTTACGGCGAGCAAGTAGGCGCTATCCGGGTTTAAACAATTATTTGCTAAAAAGCCTATGTACTACAAGTATTACTCATTTATTCGAGCGAGTCAAAGTATCCGCCTATCTTGGGAGGATGTTAATAGTGAAGCTGTTGGGCGTCAGTAAAGTTGGCGTTGGAAATTATTCTTGGCAGATTAAAGAATATACCGAAATGATGAATTTATTCGCGATTTAGGCGGCTCTGATGGCTTCTAGTTTAAAATCATGGGTTGACCACCAAATGGCTTTTCGAATTGGTTGTTCACTACCTACTATGGGGGATCACAAATAAACATCGCCTTCGATGATAATGTGAGTATGACCACCTATGAGTGTTCTATTCTTCCGGTTTGGGTCCGGCTTGATGAATACCCTGCCGTTGCGATTAATCACGGTTCCCTGGGATACCACGATATCGCTGTTTAGTCTGTTCTGTGCTTGCAACCAATGAGAGATCGCGGAATTCAAGGAGCCTGTGATTGGGTCTTCTGTCATTCCGCTAGATGGTGCGAGCATTCTCACCTCATACTGACACTCCGATCCTTGGGGGTGGGGGCCAATGAGTCCAATGGGTGTAAAGTCTGGCCATCGAACCAGAGATGAATCGACGGATAATACATCCTCAGCAGACAAGAGCTCCAATACATGCCAAGTAGGGCCATTTTCCAGCAAGGCGCTTCCTTTGATGCGATCGGGGCTGATTTTAAGTGCATTAACGATAGCCTGTCTATTGGAAGAGGGGAGCTCACCAATTCGCGTCGGGGGTGCGATAAATGCAGCTACTTTCCCGGTCAGATCAATGTCCACGATACCAATGGCACATTCCTGCCTAACTAGGCCGGTTTTTTTGGGGACTCCTCCGGCGTGTAACCAAGCGGAACAGCTACCTAGGGTGGGGTGTCCTGCAAATAACATTTCTCTTGAGGGCGTGAAAATTCGAAGCTTGTAGTCGGCTTCGGCAACCGTTGGAGGGAAAATAAAAGTCGTCTCAGCAAGGTTTGTCCAAGCAGCGAAGTTTTGCATTTGCTCTTCTGTCAGACCAGTGCCATCGACCACAACGGCCAGTGCATTCCCTTTGGTGGGAATCGGACTAAAAACATCGTATTGGACAAATTTCCTTCTCATAAGTGGTAATGACATGAAGTTTATCTAACTGGCGTCAGTGTCAACCGACGACAGACAGGGGTGAGGGGTAGTGTAATCTGAGGTCTGTAATTTAGCTTTCTATTGCAGCTTCGCTATTGGCTTTGGCGGAGTGAACGTAGAGAGCGAAGCCAAAGCCGGTTTTTCAGGCTTTAGTATTGAATGTTGAGC
>WLWV01000196.1 GCA_012103395.1 Gammaproteobacteria bacterium | reverse complement strand
AGAACGCCGATGGAAACACTCATCGACGGTAAAGCGATCTGGAAAGAAAAGTTTGTAAACTAAACTCTATCTGACAGACAGCTACTGATAAACGGGTAACTGTCAGCTCAAGTCTGAACTTCTACACATGATGTAGAGTTGATTCATCTGCTGATAGAGGTTGAGCGCTTCCTGCACATATCTTTTTCGCTCTGCAACATGGCGTGCTAAACACTCGTTGCAAGTGGACTGTTCATCGCGTAACTGCTTTAGCTTCTCTTGACTTGCTTCCAGTTTTGTAACAGCGTCCTGGTAATCGGGATTATCACGTTCAGGTTGCTGGTAGTGTTTGTCATAAAGCACAGATGCCAAGATGCCACATCCGCCTCCAATGAGTAATTCGGTGGCTACCTGAAAATACGCATATCCGCTCTCGAAAAATTGATCTACAACCGTTTGTGTTTGGGAATTAATGCCGTCCAAAGCATTAAGAATAGTTCCCTCAATTGAATCCCCAACACCCGATACATAGACCGTCAGGGAGATGACAAAGAGTATGGCGTGTATAAAACCGAGAACAAGAATGCTGAGTCCATACAGCTTCTTCCCTCCCGTGGTTTTGATAAAGACAACCCCAACACCTTCTATCGCAAGGGCTGTAGAGACAATGACAAAGCTGATGACATAACTCCACCATGGGTTTTCCAGTATCGCCAGAATTCCAATTTCTTTAACCGCAGAAGCAACCGATATCCAACTGGCACCCAGCCCCAAAAACATGCAGAGTAGTAAAACAGCCATGAGGATGCTGTCGCGAACATTCCAAGGGGGGCTCACAATTCCGGTCTCAGAAGGGAGTTTAGATGGAGTGTCTCTTACCCTTTTTTCGTCGGTTTGAACTCTGGACAGTTGGTCGGTGCACCAACCGCTGATATCACCCTTCCGACTTTCTAGAACGCCGATGACGCCACCCCGTGCCGCATCGTACTCATGGATGTGACTTTGGGCGATCTGATTCTCTGCGTCAAGACTTCCAAGGAAGCCCTGAATAACGTCTATGTTAGTGGGGATTTGTTGGAAATCTTTTGGAGCGGGATATCGATCCCGTATTGACTGAGGACTTGTTTGCATAGCATCACCTATCAAAGACCCTGTAGCCACTATTGACTCAGGCGTACGGATAAAACCGTACAGGCAATACTATATGAGATTTATTTGATAGTAAACTAGTTTATTAGTATTGATACTCTATTTATTCTCTTTCTTCCTCCGATAGAGATAAGCCCCTACTATTTTGGCTGCTTCCCTGTATTCAGCCTCGGTTACATTTGTATGATCCGTTCTTTCCTTGGCGACAGGAATAAGCGAGCTGGTCTTCACTTTTTTTCGAGTTGCTAGTTGATTCAGGGCATAAGCGAATGCTGGATTAATTGATCTTAACTCGTGGAGGTAGGGCACCCCTTCAACGTTTGATTCTGCGAGTAATCGATCTAGAAACTCCTTAGCATTCTCCAAACGGGAGCGGCCACTCTCTGGGTCTTTAACTCGGTTTAAGACTTTTTCCTTATCTGCGTGATTATTTGGCCAATTCTGCAATTCAGGGCATAACCGAACCCACTGCTCTTGTGGAGTTTCGACATTGGTGTCGACGACGTCTTCAACACGTGCACCCATGGCTTCGATTGCTTTTCTCAGTTGCCGATTCTCTCTTTCCAGCTCTTTTTCCCGGTTTATCTGAATAGGGTCTTCGGACAGCGGCATAGTGATCCAAGGGTTAAATGATTCGTCCACATTCAAACGCTTTCCATGAAAAAGGCAAACAAAATTCATGATTTCCCTATATTGGAAAATGGAATCAATACTGAAAGGGTTTGTGGTGAGTATTTTTTCACTGAGAGTTCTCTTCTTTTTCTCATCATTACGAAAAATAGAAAAATAGTGAAAACTGCTGCCGTCTACATCTGGAAGTGCATACGTCATTACGTCATCTATATCGAAATAGATCGCAAACTCCAAAAAGAACAAACTCCGCTTGTAACCCGGATCAAGATGGTGCAGCGCATAGGCTTTGTGAAAGCCATATTCGTGGGGAGCTCTGAAAAGAATATCAGTATGATCACTACCTTTCTCAGCATTGGTTGAGTAGAGTTGCTCGTATGTTTCAGGTAATCCGATAAGTGTCTTGGAGATAATGCTGAGTGATTGGTCCTCTAGCCGGACATGGGCGTGAAGCGCTCCACTAGCTTTCAGTAAACTCATCAGGCAACGCAAAAAGGAATCAAAGGCTCCGTCGCAGATTACGTTAGGAAAACAATCGAGAAGTCTAAGCCATTTAGCTTTTTGTTGGCTCCTTAGTGATACTTCTGGCATGAGCGGTGCAGGCTGAGGCAGCCCTGTTGCTGGTACTGCGAACCAGTTCTTAAAAAAGGGAGCAATAATATCTATGGCGTTCTGAAAATTGGTGCGATCCTGATCAGTCACCAAAGATTGAGAACGTTGACTAATTTTTTTTGGGTGGCCTTGTTTGCGTAAACCGAAACTGAAGTTGTAGTCTATTTGGGTCGTTAGATCCGTATATCCGTATGTTGCCCCATCTTCTATTCCAAAAAGACTGTGAAACAAAACCTGATAAGGGTCATTGTTATATTCCCCGGTGATTCCCAACGCATCCCGATATACCGGATTCGAATACATCTGACTTCGACTAATAACCCCGCTCAATTTCAGAATAAATCTGGCTAGATAAACATAATCCTTGTAGCCTTTTCGTCGTATCTCCAGATATTTTTCGAGGTAGCTTTCGCAGATATTCACACGAACCAGCTGTAAAACCTGAATATCACCACGTTCATCACGTTTACTTTGGACAAAGAACGCAAAATCAAAATCGAAATCCTTGATAATTTTCTCTAGAGCAGAGCGCCACTCTTCTGGATCGCTAGGGGCTGAGTTCGAGGGGCGTAATTCTTCGAGGCTTTTTAATGAATTGATTCTTAGTGAGTCTGAATCGTCGCTACCAAAATCCTCAGTTAGCTTGTCTAGATAATCTAAGTGGGCCATCTTCTAAAACGAAAGCCCGTTTGGGTCAGTTAGTGTCATTCGTCTAATATGGCCGAAACGTTTCAACCATTGGAAAATGCTTGGTGTTTAGCGTGACAACTTTAGCGCCCTCTGATAAAGCGGTTGCGGCGATGAGGCAATCAACTAAACCAGCTCCGTGGCTTGGCCCGTATTGCTTACGCAACCGTCCACCCATTTTTGCAATTTCATTGCCTGTCTCAATCGCCAGAGTTTGGGAGAGCAATTGCTCAAGTCGTAAAAGTTCGTCTTCGCCTTTGTACCCGGAATACAACTCCGCCGTTGTAATGGCAGAAATAATCGGATTTGCGTTGAGCCCCTCTAAGAAATCGACTGCTGCGGGGATGCCCCTCAAATAGTCGATTAAAATACAGGTGTCCAATAAAAGTTTACCCATCAAAATTCGCGGTCAAATTCCGCCCTAATCTTTTTCATATCCTCTTCAATATTGGGTCTATCCTTCCACATGCCTTTTGCATTCATAAGGGCTTTCTTCCAGTCAGATAGCTTTTGAGCTTCTGTTTTTTGGTCTTCAACCTCTAGTGTAATTTTGTAATACTGGTTGGGGCGAATAACGCCCGCCATCGCAGCGGCCACTTCACTGCCCTTCACATGTTGTAATACATCAGCCATAGCCGATACCTCTAAAGTTTTCATTCGTATAAGTAGTTCTATATTTTACACATTATTGAACTACTCTGTGATTGTCAAAGAAGTCACTCTGAATCAGTAACGACTTAGCTAGTTTGGAGTCGCCTCCACTGTTCCTCGAATACCGCAAAGGGTGTCAACGGTTGGCCCTTTGGAAGTGCACCAACATTTTTGAGAAAAAATTGTTTTTGATTTTCCTCATGTATGACCCAATCCCGATATACCTCGTAGTTCTCGTCGCTGAATTCGTTCATGAGCTCCACTAGTTTTTGATCTGTCATGGTGTGCGTGAATTAAGATAATTTCACGATAGTCTTGCTTTTTCCAAAAGCGAGACTAAAAAAGCCCCGTTTCTTAACGAAAACTTCATTCTTCACACCCCATCCGAAACGCTTCACTGAATTCTTCACCCCAGTAGATAAGCCACTTAACGAGTAATTCTACTCTCGCTTTTGGAATTAGCGAGACTCGATGCGTAATCGGTGAGTTCTCGCCATCATGCCAACACCTGACCCTAAACCGTGGAACAAGGATCGCCGCGTCGGTGAACGGACGCCGTTTACCCAAGACGAGTCTTTACAGTTGGCAAATATTTTCGAAACGGCAAAAGCTTGGCACGATCAAGCGCTCTTCATGGTCGCGGTAGACACCATGTTTCGGGTTTCTGATCTCCTACAACTGACGGTAGCAGACGTCATGTCGAAGCAAAGGAAAATACAGCCTTGCGTCAAATGGAAACAACAGAAAACCGATAACAACGTTGATCCCGCTCTAACGCCAAAAACCCGAGCGGCGTTGAAACGTTGGATCAGTGTCTCGGGAAAAACAGGAAACGACTATTTGTTTACGAGAAACAAAGGTAAGGAAGCCTCGCCAATCTGTGACAACTATTATTTCAAGTTGATTAAGAACTGGGCTGAAAAGCTCGGTTTGGACCCAAGCACCTACAGTACCCATTCCACCCGCCGTACCAAGCCGATGTACCTGTTCAAACGGTAGTGTAATCTGAGGTCTGTAATTTATTTCTTTAGCGATGTTCGTTTGGCTTAGGCGAAGTGAGCGTAGCGAACGAAGCCAAAACTGGATCGGTGTCAGCTTACAAAATGCGGTATTTATTCCACCCCATCACGAGGAGGTCATGGGGCTTATGAGTGACCTTGAAACCTTCATACATAATGACGCAGTGCCTGTTCCACACTTGATTAAGATCGCAATCGCACACTACCAGTTCGAAACCATCCACCCATTTTTAGACGGTAACGGCCGATTGGGGCGTTTGCTAATCGCATTATATTTTGCAAACTGATTGTGCAACCCTCCGCAGCAACGTTTTTGGAGCCACGTTCCCATCGCGTTCAAACAGATCGAGGTAATCTTTTTTTGCAACATACAATTGGACACTGAACATCATGATGTTCCTCCTAAATAGGTTGCTGCGGATGTTGTGATTAGTCTTTATTTTCCTGTTTGACGATCTCGCCGTTGACGGGGTCAAAGTAAACCTCTACTTTTTCTCCAGCTACATTTTTTCCATAGATTTCATAACAATGGTCGTCCACTTTAAACAGATCAATGGAAAAACCTTTATCGAGAATCATTTGCTGCATCTGGGCCTCAGGAATCCAAGTATCTCTAGGGGCTTCTGGGCAGTCTGCCCCAGCGAAGCTATTTGAGGACAACGTTAAGGCGAGTGCCGCGACGGACAACGTATTAAGAGAAAGTGTTTTAAATTTCATTTTTAAGTTCCAAACAATTAGTTAATGGATAAGGAACTCGTAATTTGACGATAGAACTGATTATCGTCTTCGGGCAAAAGCCCGACTAGCACAGTACAAATGGAGGAGAGAAGACAAAGGAGCTGCGTATGGGACAAATATCTAGTGGACACAAAAGCAATAGCAAACACTGAAATCCCGCCATTGAGGGCTGTATTGACAACTTACCGCTCAAAATTAGCGGCGACGGAAATTAATCCTGCTTTCCTTTCCAGCAATCAATCGTTTAATATTTTCCTTGTGGCGCAAGAAAACAAACACAGCGATGGCCAAGGCTAATAGAAAATAAGGCAAGCTGGGTAGTATCCAAAGGACAATGATCGGTGTGAGCGCAACGGCCGTCAATGCCGCCAGCGATGAATAGCGAAACGTAACCGCCGTTATTGTCCACACAATGAATAGTATTAGCATCACCAAACCACTGAGCCCAATAAAGACACCAGCTGCCGTTGCCACACCTTTACCCCCTTTAAATCCAAAAAAGACTGGATAGAGATGACCAAGAAACGCAGCCAAACCTGCTAAGGCGATGACGATTGGACTGCCTGATAGCAGTTTCGCGATCAAAACTGGGATCGTTCCTTTGAGTACATCACCGATTAAAGTGAGAATCGCCGCTTTCTTTCCACCAATCCTCAAGACATTCGTTGTTCCGGGATTATTCGAGCCAGTTGATCTTGGATCTGGCAACCCCATAATCCGGCAAACAATAATGGCACTGGATACAGAACCAATAAGATAGGCGATTAACGTCAGGGTGATAAGAAGCATGGGACAATTCGGTTAAGTTTGTATATTTGTATACTACATTAAGGCCACGATCTGGTCTAAGAAAGCGATTCACGGGCAAGTTAACACTAATTCTAACCCCTTGTTCATAAACATCACTACTCATTGTCATCAATATCCTTCTTTTCCAAGCGTTTACCCATTCTTGTTTCAGACACAACACATAAAATTGTTCAACTTCTGGGCTAACTCTAAACCTCTTTCAAAAATTTAGCGCGGGAAAAACAGCGCAAAGTATTGAGTCTGAGAAGCATATATTTGATTGTGCAACCCTACGTCTGTAACTTTGATTTAGGTTGAGTCATTATCGTCGTTCCACACGATATATCGCTTGTCGGCATTGCTCCATTCATCGTCAATCTCGACGAGGATGGCACTGACA
>WLWV01000195.1 GCA_012103395.1 Gammaproteobacteria bacterium | reverse complement strand
GTCAGTGCCATCCTCGTCGAGATTGACGATGAATGGAGCAATGCCGACAAGCGATATATCGTGTGGAACGACGATAATGACTCAACCTAAATCAAAGTTACAGACGTAGGGTTGCACAATCCCTTTTTGGACCTCCTTTTTATTGAGAGTGTATGCTTGGATGGGGCTATTGGCCGATCAGGGAACCGTTAATGATCTGTTGATCTGGCTGGGTCTGATCGATAAGCCAATTCGCCTTTTATATTCGCATTTTGCGGTATATGTTGGCATTGTCTATACCTATATTCCTTTCATGATTTTGCCTTTGTATGCAAACATGGAAAAACTTGACATGACTTTGCATGAAGCGGCAGCTGATTTAGGCGCACGGCCTATTAGTACATTTTTTACCGTGACATTGCCCTTAACGGTGCCCGGGATTATTGCAGGTTCGTTGCTGGTTTTTATCCCAGCGACTGGTGAATACGTGATCCCAGATTTGCTTGGAGGTGGAAACGTTTCGATGATCGGTAGGGTGTTATATAACGAATTTAACGCTAATCATGATTGGCCTGTTGCATCGGCTGTTGCCATTGCTTTATTGCTTGCTCTGGTAGTTCCGATGATGATCTACCAGCATATTCAATCGAAGGAAGGGACTAGCTAGATGGGTAAACAGCGCTCAACATTTCTTTTTTCTGTCCTGTGTTTTGGTATGGCTTTTTTGTACATACCCATGATCATGTTGGTCATCTATTCTTTTAATTATTCCAAGATCGTTCCGGTTTGGGGTGGTTTTTCCACTCGCTGGTATTCAAAGCTATTCGAAAGTGAGGAGGTTTGGAATGCGCTAGCTTTAAGTTTAGAGATTGCTGTCATTAACGCCACGTTCGCAACGCTGCTTGGAACCATGGCAGGTTTGGCGTTGGTCAGATTTGGCCGATTCAAAGGGCGAACCATTTTTTCTGGGATGATTAGCGCGCCTTTAGTGATGCCGGAAGTGATTACCGGTTTGTCTTTGTTAATGTTTTTTATTGCGTTGCAGCAGCTGATAGGCTGGCCAGAAAAACGGGGCATGACCACAATCACGATTGCTCACATCACTTTTTCATTGGCTTATGTCGCGGTTATTATCCAATCTCGTTTGCTGGGGATGTCCCAATCTTTGGAGGAAGCTGCTCAGGATCTGGGCGCTAAGCCGTTCCGAGTGATGTTTGATATTACTTTGCCGCTTCTGATGCCGGGGATGATGGCCGGTTGGCTATTGGCGTTTACGCTATCTCTTGATGATCTTGTTATTGCAAGTTTTGTAAAAGGGCCTGGATCTGACACGCTGCCCATTCTGATCTATTCCAGGGTGAGATTAGGGTTGCGACCAGACATCAATGCTTTGGCGACCATTATTATTGTTACTGTCGCCATCGGTGTCCTGATTGCAGGTTGGATTATGATCAGACAGTATAAACGGCAAAGGAAAGATGAACAGATGGCATTGAGCTAAGAAGCTTCTGAATTAAGTTCGTTTGCAGTTTTCAGAAATCGATCAGCGAAGATAGATTCCTCGATGCTATCAATTTAGGTGAAACCTGGAACGGCTTGCGCATTAACTTTGTCAATGCAATATTGAATCAGGGTGCTCACTGAGCGGGTTTTATGAAGATTTTTTAACGTTACGGTCCCAAGCGTCAGGGATGGATAGTTGCCACTCAGAGGAAGATAAACCAGTTCTCCTCCGTCCAATGATAGTTGGTTTTTCGGGCGAACATTTGCAATGCTGTATCCATACCCTTTCGCCACCAAACTCCTCAAAACATCGGTTTGTCGAGTGCTGGCATACACCTTTGGCTTGAGGCCACGACCTTGGAAGAGAGACATGAAATACTCCCGACTCAAAGGGAGGTCAAGCAAAATCAAATTTTCGTCTACCAACTCTTCTAATTGAATTTTCTCTCTTTTCGCGAAAGGGTGAGAGGCAGCTATCAACACATATGGTCTCAACGCGGTCAGCGGTGTGAAATCAACGTCGCTGTCTAATTCAAGGTTGTATGTGAGGGCCATGTCGATGTAACCCTAGCAGTTCAGCCTGATTTCCTTCACGGACAAGAACTTGGACATCTCGGTATTGCTGCATGAATTGATGACAGAGTTCAGGAACAACAATGGGAGCTAACGGCATAAAACAGCCAACCTGAATGGTGCCAAAAATCTTGTCTGAAAGCTCTCCTGCATGGCTTTGTAACTGTTCTGCGTGGTTAAGAAAAGATTTAGTGGCTTGAAACAAGGACGCACCCGCTGTTGTTAGTGTAACCCCTTGGGCGTGGTGTCGGACAAATAACTGCAAATCAAAGGTTTCTTCCAAGTGGGAAATGGCGCTTGAGATAGAAGGTTGGGAGACATGGATATTCTCTGAAGCACGGATAATGCTGCCAGCTTCCCCCGCTGCTACAAAATACTTAAGTTGTTTTAGTGTGAATCTCACCGCGACGCCGAATCCATTTTTTAGAAGGAGCATACCGTAAACCAAGAATGTTTTCACAAAAGGAGATGTAACTAACAACCTAACGGAGATAGTAGTGGCCTAGACTGGTCGGCTATGGGGTTGAGCAGTGAACTTGGTCAGTTGGGGGCAAATGAGTGATCGCTCCAAGTGATTGTGCTGAAGAACAGCAACAGTTACTTGGCTTCAGCTTGCTGATTGAAAAACGAGGCGCCAGTTGGTAATTCTGGGCGAATCATCTGATAATTAACGCAACGAATTTGATCTGATGCTTTTCCCCTGACGATGTGTTGGTCAAATTCATTTGGAACGGGATTCGGAGACAACGGTTGGGAGTCGGCAGAACTGTACACGCAGATAAATAACGTTCGGGATTGGTCAGACCTATTGGGTGCTGATCCGTGCAGCAGTCGCGTGTGCATCAAACACACAGCCCCCGCAGGACCTGTGCAGCTTATGATCTGTTGCTGAATAGATGCAAGTGCGTCATCACTAACAGCACCGGTAAAAACACCGTCATGCCAAAGCTGGTGGAGGGGTCCTTTGTGAGATCCAGGAACCACTTCTAGCGGTCCATTATCCATGGTGACATCATCGATGAATAATAAAGCGGTAATCAGGCTATCGTTACTATGGGGCGTGAAAAGAAAATCCTGATGAAACTTGACCGCTGTTTTTGCGCCTGGCAGTTTCGAGTTAATTTTGCTGTGGTGAAACTTGACATTGGGTCCGATCAGCTCAGCGACCGCATCTAACATAACGCTATTCGACATTACATCTTGATAAGCAAGGGAGATCTCCACCGGTGAGGAAACCCGCCTTAAGGCGGGTTTTTCGGCGCTGTGGCCAGGTTCAAGATCAAACCTTGGTCGGTGATCCAATGTTACACCAAACGGGGCCGACTCACCTCTACTCGTCTCAACCCAGCTTTCAAACTCGGTGGATAGCTTCTTGAGTTGATTTCGGGTTACTGCATTTTCAACGATGAGAAAACCATTTTCGTGAAAGCTGGAAATTTGATCGTTCGTTAACATTGATGATCGACTATTCGTCGCCAGGGACGCCATAAGAAGGAGCAGAAGGAGGATCTATGGCCCGGACTAAATAGTCCAACATTTGTGGCTCATAGGCTTGCCAGATGGTTCGAAGCCTACCGATTGGATCATTTTCCTCCCAATCTACTCGCAGATCAACCAAAGGAAAAGACTGTGCATCAACGACGAGTAGTCCCGCTGAATGCACCTCTCCTTCCTCACCGCCTGCGGCCAAACCAGCCTCCAGAGACAGTAGCAATCGTTCCGCCAAATGTTGGTCAGCATTGGATTCAAATGTGTCAGTGATAGCTTTGGGTACGGCCGTGCTTGAGAGCAAGTTGCCCGCAGCGAAACAATTTTTTCCCGCCGATTCTGAGTGGTTGCCAAGAATATTTTCGCCAGTATGGCAGGCAGTGTTGCCTTGGGCATCAATCACAGTGAGTTGTCGATAGGAAAGAAAGGGTAAATCCGCGGTCACGGATTGGAGCGCCTCGGTTGCTGATTTACCATCTTCCAGCTGCTCCAGAAGGGCAGGGCCAAGTGAAGGATCGGTTACGTTTTGGGTAGCAACCGCTCCGACACCCGCTCTGGCATGGGGGCACCGCGCTGCCACGCAAATGCTGGAAGTGGTAATCGCTACTCCGAACATTCCTGTTCGTTCGCAGCGGCCAATTACTGAAAAAGTCATGCATCTTCCTCATCAGGAATCACCGCGGTTGCTTCTATTTCCATGACCCACTCTGGCCGCGCCAATCCATCAATAATTAAGCCGGTAGACACGGGGAAGACACCTTTAAGCGCTTTGCCGATGGCTTGATAGACGTCGTCCCGATAAGCTCTGTCGGTGAGAAAAACTTGAATTCGGCAGATGTGACTGAGGTCAGATCCCGCTTCTTCAAGTAATTGTTTTACATTCTTCATTGCTTGTTCGGACTGGGCATAAGCCGATGCATCAGCAAGGCTTTCGAACCCATCGACGTGCTGACCAACCTGTCCTCGAACAAAGACCATTGTCCCTCTTGCTTTGACAACCTGACACAAGTCGTTGTCGAGTTTTTGATTGGGATAAGTATCTTTGGTATTAAATTTTCGGTAGCGTTGATGAACCATTTTGTGTTTATATTTCGTGATTTTAAGATTCGTGAATGTTAGAAAAACGGGCCATTAGACAATTTGAAATGTGTTCGTCCACTTGACCCATTTTCGACTTATGGATTTCGCTCACAAATAAGGCGGTCTGGTGATAGAGATTCTATCATCGAGACTAACCCAAGTTTTCAAAGTATGTTGCCCTCATTAGCCACTGATCAGTTGGAACAATGATAGTGTAAGCCCTATCTACGGCTTACTTGACTGACAGCATGTTCCATCTACTGATTGATGTTATCAGATAGATCCGCTGCATTTTTGATAAAATCCAATGGCCCATCCCATCCAAAGTTACGGTAAACCGCAGCGAGATGAGCAAAGGGTGGGGATTGTGCAAAAAGTTGGAAAGTAAGTCTGTGTCCTGCATAGCTAGAGTTCAGCAGATCTCGGGCAAAAGCGAGGAGCTTCCTTCTATCCTCAGAAATCCAGTTGTCATTAATGGAATAGAATTTCTTAAGCCATTCACTGGTTTCCTGGCCTTCAAATTGGGAAACGTTCGGAGTAATACAAATCTGTCCGCCACATAGTTCCCGGGCAATGTGCATCATCGCAGGGAGATTAGCGCAAGCATGAACGCGCCCCGTCATTAACAAAGACTGATTCGGCATTAGCAGCCCGGCAGGGCTTCGTTCTCCGGTGGCGATAGAGGCTGTTAAGTGTGCATTGATTCCTTCTCGATACACGGCGAGTTGCGCTAGTTTCTCTTGGACTGCCGGCTGCTTATCAAGGCCAGTTTGCCGCACGTTATGCAGAGCAACACCAATCATCATATCCGCATAGGTGAGAATACGTTGCACAAATGGGAAGGCTGAGTAGCGGTGTAGCGTCGTTCTGATAAAGGCTGCGGCGCGGGTGTGTTGATAAAAAAGAATGTCTTCCCATGGGATCAATACATTATCAAGGATCATCAATGTGTCGATTTCATCGAAGCGATTCGACAAGGGATAATCTCTTTCAGAACCAGATTGAGCAAACCCCGCGCGACAGATGTGCTTTACCCCAGGCGCGTTCATTTTCACGATACAGCCTAATGCATAGTCTGAGACTGATGCATCTCCCCAGTTTGCAATGGTGGGCTTTAAAAACGCCTGATTAGAATACGCTGCCGCTGTTTCGTACTTTGCCCCCCGAATTATGATGCCTTCGTCGGTTTCCTTTACGACATGCACCAACATATCAGGATCTTGATCCTGTGGCTTCTTCGAACGGTCCCCTTTAGGATCTGTATTAGCTGATACATGAAAAGGATCCTTTAAGATAGCAGTGTTAATGTGACGCTCAATATTTTCAGCGAAACGAGGGTCGATTTCATTCAATATATCAGCACCATCCCAAAGTGACCACATTTCACCAATGGTTTCATCGCCCACTCGGGTCACTACCCCACCAATGTCTTTCATCACGGTGTCCACTGCCGTGCGTTTTGCTTGCCAATTCTGGGCCTCTTTTGGCAGTTGCAAACCCACTGAATGCTTTTCACCGTTTTCTTCGTAACACATGACATCCGCCGTTTTGGGGTCGTGGGCCATGTCGTAAATATGCGCGCGGATGTCGACGATAGGTTTGAAGTTTGGATGAACAGTAACGTCTTCAACCCGTTCACCGTCCATATAAACTTCCCGACCATCTTTGATGGACTCCAGATATTGGGCGCCTGTTCTAATCATCGATTATTCTCACTAAGGGGTATAAATATAGATTGAGTCTGAGTGATTCTGATGTCGGCGTAAAGTCGGATCTCCTTCTTCAGCGCATCGGTTTTTCTGAGGCAAGCGCTTGTTATTGAAAAAATATGTTGATTTCGCTGTTGCTTATTCTTTATTTATGATCAGGCAGCGGTTCGCAAATGGATGCAAATAACCTGTTATTTTGGATTGTGCAACCCTACGTCTGTAACTTTGATTTAGGTTGAGTCATTATCGTCGTTCCACACGATATATCGCTTGTCGGCATTGCTCCATTCATCGTCAATCTCGACGAGGATGGCACTGACAAG
>WLWV01000194.1 GCA_012103395.1 Gammaproteobacteria bacterium | reverse complement strand
ACGCCGATGGAAACACTCATCGACGGTAAAGCGATCTGGAAAGAAAAGTTTGTAAACTAAACTCTATCTGACAGACAGCTACTGATAAACGGGTAACTGTCAGCTCAAGTCTGAACTTCTACAGCTTTGATTTGTATTACTTTCATAACAATCTCTTTTAGGTTGTAGGAGCTGCCACTGGTTCAACTCCCTTGTTTCGGAAAGACTGTCAGGATAGAGTATGCACTCCTTTTTGGTAAGTACGCACCTTTTGGATACCTAGTACCTAAAAACATACTATCGGAGCAAACTATGCCTCGCACAAGATATGACTGTAATGACGGATGCCCCGTCGAGTCGGCGTTGGAAGTAATAGGTGGTAAGTGGAAAGGAGTCATTCTGTACCTCCTGCTATCAGACACTATTCGCTTCAACGAGATGCGCCGATTAATGCCAGGGATAACTCAGAAGATGTTGACCAAGCAGTTAAGAGAGCTTGAAGCCGACAATCTGATATTAAGGAAAGTCTACCCTGAAATACCACCCAAGGTAGAATATTCAGTGACGGACTATGGCAAGACGATAGAACCGGTGATCCATGCTTTACAGGTGTGGGGGTCGCTGCATTTAGAGCTAAATTCAACTAAAACCAATCACTCTTCTTCACTCAAAACCCCAGCTCAAGCCTAAATTCAGCTTGTTAGGTGCTTTAGGGAGCAACGGACAGTTGGGTTCATCCCAATAGTGTTACAAAGTTCGACATAGGGGAAATAGACGCTTGATGTGGAGGATGGGCCACCATCGCTACAACCAGAGTTATTGATCGAACCCAGCCCACCCAACCCAAGGAACAATGCAATAATAAGTGACGACTAGTCACATCCTGTTAGTTTCTGCTTAGCGATCAGCGCTGCAGCTTACATCTCGGAAAAAAACTGAATACTCAACGTACAAGCCAGTACAAGCAATAAGACATACAACATAATACGATAGCCCTCTACGCTGATTTTCTCACCTATTTTCTTACCGTATAACAAAGAAACTAACGCCATACCAGATAACGGGATGGTTTGATAAATGAGCGTGCTATTAATAAACCCCTCCATCGTAAGAACTTCGATTTGAGCTGACTTGCCGATGAGGAAACAGGTATTCAGTATCGGAATCATTTCCAGCCGTTTCAGGCCAATGCCTAACAGATAAATAATCAATACCGCAACCATGACATTGGTTGTCCCTCCTGATACGCCAGCAGCGAGGCCAAACACCAACATGACTGGAAAGTTCTCAGACCTGATTCCAGATAGAGAAAGTCGATTCGACATCGTCGTTACTAGGAACACCATAATCAATACAGCCAAAGCAAGACGAAAAGGAGCAGGATCAAAAACCACTAGCAGGTAACTGCCTCCTATGGCACCAATCCAAACCGAGGAAAACAACCATCGATAATCCCGCAATATTTTCTTGTAATTAGTAGCGCCCCAGATACTTGCGAGGTTAACCGTCGCCGTGGGCAGTAGGGTAAGCAAAATGGCTAGACGAACATCCATAAAAACAGCAATTAGTGGCGTGGCAACCATGGGAAATCCGATGCCCATGGTGCCGTGAACGAGACCCGCGAAAGCAATAATCACCATCAAAAACAGATAGTGAAAAATGGATAGATCCCCGAGCCAAGATATCACGGGAGATCCACTCGCTGTATCGCCTGTTTTCTCAAAATAGCACAGCCTGAGCGCTGGTAATGGTTTCAAAATCGAGATTTACAAAAGGTAAAATCGCGTCCGCAACCGGCTGGATCTGCCGATCAATATAATGCTGATAGTCAATCTGGCTATTCAAATATTCCACCGGTTCTGGGCCATTAAGCGTCATGACATAACTGATCCAACCTTTTGATTGGTAACGTAATTGTTTTCCAGACTCGCGGTTGCGTTGATCGGCCAATCTGGCTGCTCGAACATGAGGCGGAACATTCTTTACATATTGATCCAGCTTCCTGCGCAACTGTTTACGATAAACCAATTTATCGTCATTCAATCCTTTGAGGGTATCATCCACCGTCTGTTTCACTAGCTCTGTGGGAGCTTTGTCAGCAAAAACCAGCTCATAAAGTTTAGCCTGAAACTCTTTCGCAAGGTCCGTCCAGTCCGTCCTCACATTCTCCAACCCCTTGAAGATAATTTCTGACTCCAATGCACCCGTGTCAGCGGAGGCGACGCCATGGGAAGCGGAATCATCGGGCACTTTGGAAATTAAACCTGCATAGCGCTTTTTACTTCCCGCTTCTGAACCCCGGACCGTTGGCATTAGGAATCGACTAAAATGCGTTTCGAACTCAATCTCCAGATGACAATCTAAGTCAAAGTCTGCTTTCAGTTTTTCCCGCCAACCTTGATTGATAATTTCAGCGATTTCATCCCCGAGGCGTTGACAGGTTTTGGCGTCAAGCTCTCCCTGTAACCAAACAAAAATAGAATCAGTGTCGCCATAAATCACCTGATACCCCAATTTTTCTATCCAACGTTGGGTCGTTTGCAATATCTCATGCCCGCGCATGGTAATTGAGCTCGTCAACCGTGGATCATAAAACCGACATCCTCCCGCTCCCAGCACACCATAAAACGAATTCATGAGGATTTTGATTGCCTGGGATCGAACCTTATCGTTATTCTTTTTAGCGATATCCCGTTGTTTCCAAAGGTCGGTGATAATTTCAGGCAAGAAGTGTTTTTCCCGGTCAAACTTCGCCCCGCGGAAACCTTCGATGGCATTATCTGGAGATTTAAGTCCCTCTATGAGCCCCAAAGGATCGACCTTGAAGGTGCGAATAATCGAGGGATACAGACTCTTAAAATCCAGCACGAGAACGTCTTTGTATAATCCTGGAATCGAATCCATCACATATCCCCCTGGGCTTGTCAAACCACCTTCACCTAGAATTACCGGCGCAATATATCCGGCACGATGCAATCTTGGTAAATACAGATTAGTAAAAGCTGCTACTGAACCTCCTGCACGATCTAACTCCAACCCAGTGAGCTGTCCTCTTAATTGGAGAAAGTCAAGCATTTGTGTGTACTCAAAAACCTCCAGCACCAGTATGCAGTCTTGCATATTGTATTCAGCCAGTTTCCGCTTGTTATGCAGAAAATTGTGTTTAATCTCCGCAAAACGGTCATCGACGTCCTGTTCGACTTTTTTACCTTTCGATAAAAGTTTTCTAGAGACGCTTTCTAGGGAAAAGCTGGGGAAACTATAAGTTGCTGACTTTAGTGCATCAATGCCATCAATAGCGACTCTCCCCGGAATAGTGATAAACCCCTTTTCCTTATCACCATTCGCATCGCGCCATCTCACGATTTGATTACCTCTGCCAATTTTGAACTTGATACGATGAAAATTGGCACGTTGAAATAACACGCGAAAATCGAAATTGACCAAGCTCCAGCCGATAAAGATATCTGGATCAACTTCCTGAATCCGACTAATTAGCCCCAGAATCAAATGCTTTTCATCATCAAACCAACTAATCGTGGTGACATCTAGGTCATCGTTTTTATTCTCCCTTGTTTTATGATCATCCGAGGGATGGCCAATCATCAGTACTTCATTAATTGAGGCAAAGTGCCCATCCCGCCCCACCTCGCGCGACTCTCCGCGAATAGACCGATGAGCCAACCCAATGGAGAACAATTCACCCGTCAATTCACATTCTATATCTAAAGAAGTCACCGTCAAGGGAGGTCGATACTCCACCGGTTTAAGTCTGCCATTCACGTATTCGACATATCCCTCTCGCTGGATCGCATCTCCCGTGAATTCAATACCACCACATATAAAGCGCTCTACGAGGAAGCGTTCGTGCAATCGAATATCCCCTTCTAAAACCTCAACACCTATTCGTTGCAGCGCTTCCTGAGCGCGAAAAAATACTTGGATTGTCGGACAATAAACCCCACACACAGGGTGATGGTTAAAGGTTTTGAGCGCTAAAGATCTAAACTCGACTCGAACGCCGCCGTCCTCCAATACCGCTTGAGACTGTTCGACATTCGATTGATCGATAAAGAAAATTGGGCGTTCTCCATTAAACCGAAGCAAGGCTGGCCCATTATCGGTAGCAACCCATATCTCAATTTCAGTGCGCTGATTGATATCCCGACTGTTACGAGTTAGTAAAAACCCTTTTTTTGGTGCATTCTCCGATGAGAGTCCATCGTTCTGTTGACTACGGGTGTGGCTGCTAGGAGGGGAATGAGGGTTTGTGAGAGAAACAGCCAATTTATTGCTCACTTACACGGCTTCCAGCGCAAGATAATGCCACTGAAGAAAATAAAATCCGTATCAAAAGAAAACAAGCCAACCCTAAAAGCACGTTATTTATTGAACTCAATGGGAATTGATCAAAGCCAAAGCTTTATCCAGCATGGACTGATGTTCCGCATCCAACAAAGGTCTTAGAGCATCCGCCTTTTGCTGAATCTCGAAGGAAGTTGATCCTGTCATATTGATGTGACCCAGTTTTCTGTGCGCTCTTCTTTCTTTGCCATACCAGTAACAATGCACGCCGTCGATCTGATGCCAACGGGGATGGTATTCGCAACCGATCAGATTGATCATCAACGTCGGTTGGTAAACCGGCTCTTGGGGGAACCTTACTCCGCTTAGCGCTCTAATGTGGAGATTGAATTGGCTAACGCAGCTACCAGTTTGGCTCCAGTGTCCGCTATTATGAACTCGGAGTGCTAATTCATTCACCATCAATTCACCATCCACCTCAAAACACTCCATTGCCATGACGCCAACATAGTTGAGTTTTGTCATGATTTTCGTCAGCATTCGCTCAGCTTCAGATTGCAGATTGGCTAAGTTAGCGAAATTCGCCGAATCTCCTAACTTACCCACCCCCATTGCTGGTGCGATACTGAACCGAAGAATGCCATTATGATGATGATTTTCTGCTAGCGGATAAAACAGGGTCTGCCCATCCTCAGAGCGAGCGCCAACCAAAGACACCTCCCTTGAAAAACTCACCTTTTGCTCAGCAATCAACTCACCAAATGCCGACGCGGGAATATCCTGATCATCGCCCCTACTCACGACCCACTGGCCTTTACCATCATAGCCACCTCGAGTGGTCTTTACGACTAGCGTCTCTCCCAAACTATCGTGGGCCGATAACATGTCATCTTGAGCATGAAGCATTTTCCAAGGAGCATTATGAACACCAATCTCATCCAACAAACGCTTTTGCTGGTTCCTCCCAGGCAAAATATCAAATGCGCTTCCATTCATCCACCGCTCAGATAGTCTAAGTCCATTCACCAACCCACTGTCTGGCAAATGTTCCATTTCTGCGGTAATCACGGCGTATCGATCCACTAAAAAATCCAATGTGGTATCCACCCGGAGGTTCGACGTACCGGGCATCAATTTGTCATTTGCCGTGTCCAGTCGATCCACGACGACACCCAAGTGAATTGCCGCTTCGGCCATCATTAAACCAAGTTGCCCTCCGCCAAGGACTAGTATGGGGTGATTATGCAATGGGTATTCTCTTGATTATGGGCATGAGTGGGTTTGTTTACTGAACGATCGTGATTTAGGAGAAACAATGGTGCTGTAGAAGAAATTTCGAACCGAGCGCGATATGGGCTGTGTTAGATCGTCTTATCTTAAAGCAGCGAACTAAACCAAACGAGGGTTATCATTGTCCAAAATGGTTTGGGTTTGCTCTGAACGCCATGCATCCAAACGCCGCAATAATACAGGATCAGCCAGCGCCAAAATTTGTGTTGCCATCAGACCGGCATTAAACGCGCCGCTTTCTCCTATTGCCAACGTACCAACCGCGACACCTTTAGGCATCTGCACAATGGAAAGCAGACTGTCCCATCCACTTAACATTCGGCTTTTAACAGGAACACCAAGAACCGGCAATGAAGTACAAGCAGCAATCATACCCGGTAGGTGAGCAGCTCCACCAGCACCAGCGATAATGACATCGAAGCCATCCTCTCTCGCAGTGTTTGCAAATGCCATCATCTTAGCCGGTGTGCGGTGGGCGGAAACCACGCTGGTGTAGTAGCTCACCTGAAACAATTCCAGCGCTTCACATGCCTTTGACATGGTATCCCAATCTGATCTGGATCCCATCACTACCGCTACTTTTGGTTTGTTCATATTCGTTACTTTTCAGCATTTTCTGGCGCTTCATAGCCAAATGTTTGCGAAACTTCCCCGCTCCTATTCGTCTGACAGTATTTCATATCAAAAACAATGCCTGGATCATGCTGTCCAATATAGTCAGAAACACCCCTTATCATGGTCAGTTGAATAAAACAGACACCTTAGCAACGTAAGTATTTGATCTTAAATATAGAAATGCGGTTAACATAAAAAATAAGCTAGGAATAATCGTTGTATATTTGGTCAACCTAGAACGCCTCATTTACGCTCAATTATGTATCGGAATGATCGCGATAATTACCCATTAAGTCAAGGTTAACCAATTTTTTGATGGTGGTGGGGAAATGGGTTGACTAGATTAGATTGTGCAACCCTACGTCTGTAACTTTGATTTAGGTTGAGTCATTATCGTCGTTCCACACGATATATCGCTTGTCGGCATTGCTCCATTCATCGTCAATCTCGACGAGGATGGCACTGACAAG
>WLWV01000024.1 GCA_012103395.1 Gammaproteobacteria bacterium | reverse complement strand
AGAGTTACCTCGTTGTGTTTTGATATTGTTTGGTAACTACATCAAAACGGGTAACTCTCATTAAATCAACCCTCGCTTCGCTCGGATTGATTTAATACGGTGTCAGATTTGGTCTAAACTTCTACAACTAACTACAGTTTACATTTTTCAGCATAGGTGTCTTGATGGTTTTCTAATACTGTGCTGACGATTTCGTTAGTCCAGTTTCCATCAGCGTCTTCAGTAACTTCTCTTAGGTAGAAGTTCTGAATAGGAAAGTGATTATTTCCATACGTGTATTTACCCCGTACCGAATCAAAATTGGCTTGCTCCATTGCTGAACGTACGGCATCCATATCATCAACATCGCCACCGGCCCCTTCAACTCCACTATTGATCAACATAATAGAGTCATAAGCTTGGGCAGCGTAGAACGATGGGTATCTATCGTATTTTTCACGAAAGCCACTGACAAATTTCTGATTGCCTGGTGTATCAAGATCAGGAGACCAGAACATCGTGTTCTTGGATCCAAGTACGCCTTCCATCTTCGCACCTTGCAGTTTGGGCAATGAAATCGAGTCCACGGTAAAGACGGTATAAAGCGGCAGGCTTTCCACTAATCCAGCTTGCTGATATTGTTTCATGAAAGCGCCGCCTGCTTTGCCTGGATAGAACACAAATAAACCTTCAGCGCCGGAAGCTTTAGCTTTAGCAAGCTCTGCGGAAAAGTCCAATTGCGCATCTTTACCCCATTTGGTGAGATCCTTGCCAAGAATTTCTCCCTTGAAGGTTCGTTCAACGCCGGCAACCATATTTTTTCCAGCAGCATAATTCGGCGCCATTACGTAAATCGATTTCACGTCTTGTTGATTTAACACTTCACCCAAGGCCATTGGAGTTTGGTCATTTTGCCAAGAAGCTGAGAAGAAGTTCTCATGGCATAGCTTTCCCGCCAGTTGTGAGGGCCCCGCGTTGGCACTAATCAGAAACTTCCCGGCATCGAGCGCAGATTTTCTTGAAGCGAGTAAAACGTGTGACCAAATGAAACCGGCAACGAAGTCAACGTCATCCTGTTTTACCAGTTTATCTGTTTTTTGCTTGCCAATTTCTGGTTTGAAGGCATCATCTTCAAACAGTACTTCAATATCATTCCCTGACATTTTTGCGCCTAGATGCTCTACCGCAAGATTCACAGCGTCTTGCATGTCTTTTCCAATGACGCCCGCGGGTGTAGTGAGTGTTGTGACGAAGCCAATTTTCACACTATCGGCGTATGCATTACTACATAATAGCAATCCGGCGCATGTTAGCGCTGTGCCTAGTTTTTGCATCGGTTTTTTATTCATTTGGTTTTTTCCTCGGTAGGCGGTTTATAGCCTGTATTTCAGGGTTTTAGTTTAATCAATGGCGCTGAGCTTCCAGTCACGAGAAAGTGATAACTTAAGGAGTGTTCAGGCGCAATGAAAAAATTAGGTGACCTAAGAATTGTACACTCTTTATTGGCCTTAACAGGCCTACTAAAAATAGAGCTTCTTAAAATCAGTTTTAGTTACGAATGGTGCCGCGCTCGTTCATATTTCGACATATTCGCGTTTAAATGGCACCACGTCAATATCTAAAACCGTATCGAACTCCTGTGCAAAACGATGTCCATGATATACCGCAGCGGCGATCGTTGACGGAGCCAGGCAATCACCTACTCGGGTTATGGTTTTCAACTTAGTGCTGTTGTGATTGCTGCTCTCGTTGGATTTGCACAGGGTAGTTAATGCTGAATAAATGTCGTTGTTGGGTGCCCGTGACGTCACCAAAACGAGTGCGTCTGCGTCCATAGATATGATAGAACTGGAATTGATCTGATTGAAAATGATCTCAGCGTTTTCCACTTTCTCAATGCGATGTCGACACAAAATCGTTATTCCCAGTGAAAACAACCGTTGTTCAATTCGCTCTTGTTCAAGTGTATTTTGTGTCCATAAAGCGACCATATGAGCTGGTGTGACCAACGTTACCTTCGATCCGGCCTTTGCCATTTTTTCGGCAATAACACTACCCATATAGTAATGGTCATCATCGTAAATCACCACTCGATCCGGGGCTGAAAACGTCGCGCCCATAATATCGTCTGGGCTGAGCACAGGGATACTCTTGTCATGATCAATTGGACGGTGGTGTTCTCTGCCAATGCCGTCATTCCGCCATTTAGCCCCGGTAGAGATAGCAACATGCTGGAAGTGAAGTTCGTGGCTAAACTCGAGTACCTGATCGGCATCCAGTTGACTCTCTAGATGAATGTTGACATTGTCCAATTTAGAAATTTGCCCTAATCGGTAGTCAACTACTCGTTTCCACGCACCTAATCCGGGTAACGCGCTTTCTTTTAGTACTCGCCCACCTGCCTGATCTGAGGACTCTACTAAAGTAACCGAATGCCCTCTTCGGCCCAATGACATCGCGGCTTCGAGTCCTGCAGGCCCTGCTCCAAGGATAAAAATACCATCATTGCTACTCTTGGGGCGGATGATTTCTGGATGCCATTGCTTTCGATATTCCTCTCCCATGGTTGGGTTTTGTGTGCAGCGTATCGGTGTGATGGTCGAATCTCCTGAAACACAGATATTGCATCCGATGCATTCTCTAATGTCGTCTAAATCACCGTGCTCGATTTTTTTTGGTAAATACGGATCGGCAATAGAGGGGCGGGCGGCGCCAATCAAGTCAAGTACCCCTCTTTTAATCTGAGAGACCATGGTATCTGGGGATGTGAATCGGCCGACTCCAACAACGGGTTTAGAGGTCATCTGTTTAACGAAAGACGTATATTTCTCCTGATACCCTTCTTCGCTGAATCGAGAAGTTTGGGAATCGTTGGACCAATCACTAATATTGACATCCCATAAATCAGGTAGCTCAGCTAACATCTCCACGATTTCTCGCCCTTCAGTGCTACTGACGATACCGTCGGAAGTTAATAGTTCATCCACTGCCAAACGGATTGCGATACCACATTGATCTCCCACTGCTTCTTTTGTGTCTATCAGTAGTTCTTTCAGGAATCGCACACGGTTTTCTAGTGAACCGCCGTATTCATCTGTTCGCTGGTTGTGCCTTGGACTAAGAAAGTGAAAGGGCAATGATAAATCGTGCCCGGCATAGACATAAACAATATCGAAGCCGCAGTCTCTGGCTCGTATTGCTGCGTTTCGATGCATGGTGCGAACATCAGCAATATCCCTCTTTGACATCGCATAGGCTTGATTCGGGTCATAGCTATGGACCACTAGGTCTGAAACTCCCATGACTGGGAGCCGACTGTATCGATTGCCCCCGTCGTGTCCTTGATGAACCAGTTCAATAGCAGCTAATGCATCATATTTATGGATAGCGTCTGTGCTCAATTGCAGTCGCTTCATGTCCTCATCGTCCCAAAGTCTTGCCTCGATATAGGGCGACACGTCGGATGTGGGGTGGATTTCGCACTCTTCAGTGGATATGACAGACCAGCCTCCCTGGGCCTTCACACCACGTGTCGCTGCAATGGATTTAGGATAAGTATGTCCCATGCCATTACAGTGTGGGACTTGATAAAAGCGGTTTTTAGTGGCTACTGGGCCAATTTTGACTGATTCAAATAGGATGTCGTATCGCGAGTCTCTAGGCATTATTCTATAAAATAGCAGTGGCTAATGTTGATTAAGTATTGTTTAGAGATACCATGATGTTTCGGGTTTGCCTGATTCAACGAACGCGTCGTGCTCACAAATTTTGCAGCTTGTGTAAGCATTGAGGTAGTCTTGCCCCAAGTAATGCGCGAGACGATCACTTTGTCGCAGTTTTCTCATAGCATCATGGACATTCAAGGGCAAATCCGGATCAGGAATCTCACTCGCGTTTCCCTGATCAGGCTCTCCTGAATCCACTTGGTTCGTTATGCCGTCATGGATAGATGCAAGCAAAGTTGCCAGGGTCAAATAGGGATTGGCATCAGCTCCCGAGACGCGATGTTCAAGACGACGCGACGTTCCCGGGCTTTTTGGTATCCGAATAGCTACAGAGCGATTTTCATATCCCCAACTTGGTGTAACAGGCACAAAGATATTGGGCGCATATCGATGGTAGGAATTGATGTTCGGAGCGAAGATCGCCATGGATTCCGCCATGTTACGTTTAAGACCGCCGATGCTATGGCGCAGAAGATCACTACCACACTCAGGTGTGCCGTATTGCCCCCCTCCATCAAAGGCGTTTTCTCCCTTGTCATTCAACAGACTAATGTGAAGATGTAATCCACTGCCGGAATTGTTGAGGTACGGTTTCGCCATAAATGTGCCGAGGTATCCGTGCTTTCTCGCGATACTCTGTACTGCTCGGCGAAACAATACGCAATGGTCAGCTGCTTGCAATGGATTGTCATTGTGTTGAAGATTAATTTCGAATTGACCAGGTGCGTATTCGCCGGAAATCGCACCTGTAGTAACTCCTTGGTTCATACAGGTTTGAGTAACTTCGTTCAGATACAAACTAAAGTCTTCCACATCGTCCATGCTATAGACTTGAGTTGCATCCGTGCGCTGCCCGGTTAACGGAGATTCTGGAGGTACTAGGTTGCCTTGGTCAGGTAGTGTACCCTGAGGTCTGTAATTTATTTCTTTAGCGATGTTCGTTTGGCTTAGGCGAAGTGAGCGTAGCGAACGAAGCCAAAGCCAATAGCGAAGCTGCAATAGAAAGCTAAATTACAGACCTCAGGGTACACTACCATACTTCATTAACGAACTGCGCATCTTATGCTGCGGTGTTCATACCCGGAGGGCATGGAGCCATGTTAGGTATCCCTGACGACAGAAATGTAGGAAAGATACTGAACTGAGTTCATGAAAACGACCTGTTTACAATCACTAGTTGCCACGGACCGGGAGCGTTGTTGTCAACCACACTGGATAAGCAGACGCCAATGATTGGGTATTTGCCAGGACATATGTATAGGGAAACAGTGAGACAGAGAAAGGTATTGGGAAAGCGGGACAACGTTGTTAGCCCGTTCTTCGTTTATGAAAAGTGATTGATTCGAACATCAGGACCGGATAATCAAAATGCGCGGCGCAGAGAGCCTCGAGTGTGGTGTCTTTCCAATGCAAGCGCAATAAGTCGGTCAATCAGCGCGCAATAGCTCAGGCCGGAAGCCGCCCAAAGTTGGGGGTACATGCTGATAGGCGTGAAACCTGGCATTGTATTAATCTCGTTCAAGTAAACTTTTTCGCTTTCTTTCTCTACAAAAAAGTCAACTCTCGATAGCCCGGCTCCATCTACGGCTCTAAATGCTTTTACGGAGAGCTCCCTGATTAGGTTCGCAGTCTGTTTGCTTAGCTCGGCGGGAATAACCAACTGTGATTTTTGATCGAGATACTTGGTTTCATAGTTGTAAAAATCAGCACCAGGAATAATCTCTCCTAACACTGATGGTTCGGGCGCATGATTACCGAGGACAGCACATTCAATTTCTCGACAGTTCTCCATGGATTTTTCGACCACGGCCTTGGTGTCAAACTCTAGGGCATGGTCGATGGCGATTTTCAGTTGATCCTTATCATGGGCCTTGTTGATGCCAACACTTGAACCCATGTTAGCGGGTTTAACGAAAACAGGATAACCAAGGTCTGACGAAACATGTGTCATGATTTCATCTGGTTGAGAGTGCCAATCATGAACAACGATGACGTGATAAGGCGCTTGAGGTATTCCTTCTGCTTCAAAGACTTTTTTTGCCACCGCTTTGTCCATACACAATGAAGAAGCTAATACACCACAACCAACATAAGTGATTCCAGCCATCTCCACAACGCCTTGGAGCGCGCCATCTTCACCAAATGTACCATGGAGCACTGGGAAAATGACGTCCAGTACGGGCACTTTATGCTCCTTGGAAGACAAAGCATTAGCGCCGTTTTGAGCCGTCGCTAAATTACCTCGATCGTGTAAACTGAGGGATACAGCATAAGGTGAATCGCCAAGGGTTTCGTCAACACCCTCGTCCAGCCCGACAGGCTGTGCGCTGAGGGGCCTGACAGAACCGTTCTCTACGATGGCATCAAAATCACTGGTCAGTAGCCAATGGCCATACTTGTCAATACCGATGAGTGTTACGTCATATTTTTCCAAGTCCACAGCTCTGAGCATGGATCTGGCTGAGGTGACTGAGACTTCATGTTCACATGATCGTCCTCCGAACAAAATGCCAAGGCTAATTTTCTTGTTCATGGTATTCACAAAGGACTTGGACTCTATGCATTTGCGACTAATCGTTCTAGTAAGACTTAAGAGCCAAAGTTACTAATTACGTCGTTGCAGATATCAATCAAGGAGCCAATCCAAGGCAGAATAGCGACCATCAAAAGAACATTTACTGTGAGTGCTGCCTTGCTATCTGTTCTTACGGTGACTGGCGCACTGTGACCTTCAACTGGATCGTCGAAATAGGCGAGCTTGATAATTCGTAAATAGTAGAATGCACCAATGACTGCCAATATTACCGCAGTGACAGCGACCCAGAGCAGCTGAGCGTCTACTAGAGCTTGAATAACTGAAAGTTTGGCGAAGAAACCAGCTGTGGGTGGAATACCAGACATGGAAAGCATCAAGACTAAGAGCAAAAATGCCAATCCTGGGTTGCGCTTACTAAGTCCGGCAAGATCACTCAATTTATCGAATTCATTTCCTTCACTAGCGAGAC
Organism: Gammaproteobacteria bacterium; assembly: GCA_012103395.1. Classification (GTDB taxonomy): domain Bacteria; phylum Pseudomonadota; class Gammaproteobacteria; order Arenicellales; family Poriferihabitantaceae; genus WLWV01. The sequence goes on along the minus strand of WLWV01000024.1, from coordinate 16,289 downwards.
ACAGAATGACGCCAAACGACGCAGCACTCATTGCTGCGTAAACAATGACATAAAGTAAGGACGCGCTATATCCTGTTTCAGCGCCACTTAAAATGCCAAACAGAAAGAAACCCATGTGAGAGATCGTTGAATAAGCCAACATTCTTTTTAGATTATCCTGAGCGATGGCAATTATATTGCCGATTCCAACTGACAAAATGGCAAGAATTATGAGCATTTGCTGCCACATGTCGTGCAGCTCTCCTAGCCCTCCGACAAGCAATCGCATAATGATGGCGAAAGCGGCAATTTTTGGAACTGATCCCATAAAAGCAGTGGTTGAGGTAGGTGCTCCTTGATAAACGTCGGGAACCCACATGTGGAACGGAACCACACCCAGTTTGAAAGCGAGGGATACCACTACAAATACCACGGCTAAAGCTAGAGCTAGATTACCTTGATCAATGGTACTTAGTGTGGAACTAATAACGGATAACTCCAATGAGCCTGTCAACCCATAAATTAGAGACATACCATAAAGTAGGATGCTAGAGGCCAATGCGCCAAGCACGAAATATTTCATTGCTGACTCGACAGCCAATTTATCATCTCGGTAAAACGCGATCATCGCATATAGACACAAAGACATGAGTTCCAAACCGAGATAGAGAGAGAGTAAGTGGCTAGCTGAAATCATGACCATCATTCCAGTGACACTAAACAGACCGAGGACATAATATTCACTTTTAAATATATCGCGATCTTGGTTATATTGCCGAGTGTAGGTGAACACAGTAGTGGAAATTAGACAAACAGCGATTTTCAAAAGTGCGCCCATTGGGTCGCTGATAAATAGACCATTAAAAGCGATAACCGAATTGCTTGAAAAGCCATTCAAAACCAATAAGGCTGTGGCAACGAGCGTAAACAAACTAAGCCAGTAACAGGCTTTGTCTCGGCTGCTTTCTTTCAAAAAAAGGCCGAGAATCAGGATTAATGATGCCATGGCCGCTAAAAAAATCTCGGGCAGCGCCATCGCAGTTTTTAGGCTGACTAAATTCATGTCTGGACTCATTAAGGCTTATGGCAATTTTGAAATAGCGATATGTTGCAACAGGTCTTCGATAGTTACGTGCATAACTTCGAGGATGGGGTTTGGCCAGACACCAACGATGAGAACCATTGCTGCAAGCATAGACAACATGATGATCTCACGAGCGTTAACGTCAGTTAAAGAATGGACGTCTTCGTTAACAACTTTGCCATATATCACTCTCTTGATCATCCACAGTGTGTAAGCTGCGCCGAAAATAAGTGTAAGTGAGGCGATAATTGCGAACCATGGGTTAGCTTGAAAAGCACCGAGAATAACGAGAAACTCTCCAACAAAGCCAGAAGTCCCCGGTAAGCCCGAGTTGGCCATAGCGAACAGCACCACAAACCCCGCAAAGATGGGCATCTTGCTAGCAACACCACCATAGGTTTGAATCATTCTAGAGTGCAGGCGATCGTATAGTACGCCAACGCAGAGGAATAGGGCGCCAGAGATAAATCCATGAGAGATCATTTGCATCATCGCACCCTCGACCCCCTGTGAGTTAAAGATGAAAAGGCCCAAAGTGACGAAACCCATGTGAGAAATTGAAGAATATGCTATCAGCTTCTTCATATCTTGCTGAACCAAGGCAATCAAAGCGATATAAACTACCGCGAATAATGATAGCGTGATCATTAACCACGCGAGTTCCTGGCTCGCATCCGGGGCGATAGGCATGCTAAATCGAATAAAACCGTAACCGCCCATTTTCAACATGATGGCGGCTAGGATGACGGAGCCTCCGGTAGGAGCCTCGACGTGGGCGTCAGGTAACCAGGTGTGAACCGGAAACATAGGAACTTTGACTGCGAAAGCAGCAAAGAAAGCCAAAAATATTAGGATCTGAGTATTCATGTCGAGCTTTACCTCATGAAAATCCAGAATATCGAAACTACCTCCGCTAACATTGTGCAAATATAGCAAAGCTACCAACATCAACAATGAACCAAGTAGGGTATACAAAAAGAACTTAATCGTCGCATAGATACGATTAGGACCGCCCCAGATTCCGATAATGACGAACATTGGAATCAACATCGCTTCCCAGAAAACATAAAAGAGTACTGAGTCAAGAGAAGCAAAAACACCTATCATGATGCCTTCCATGATGAGAAACGCAGCCATATATTGCGCAACCCGTTCGGTGATCACTTGCCATCCAGAAATAACAACAATAACGGTCAATAGCGTTGTTAATAGTATTAAAGGCATCGAAATGCCATCCACACCAAGATGATAGTTTATATTGTAGGATTGGATCCAACTAGCTTTTTCGACAAATTGCATTGTCGAAGTAGAGGGATCAAAAAGGGTGTAAAGCGGGATGCTTAATAGGAACACCAGAATGGAAAACCCCAACGACAAGCCACGAACCATCGTGGCTCTCTGATCACTTCCCACCGCCAAAATTGAGATACCAGCAATGACTGGAAGCCAAATAAGCAGACTTAAGAGGCTGTTTTCTATATCTAATGGATTCATCAAAACCAAACAAAGAAAGTAATGAGTGCAAATAGGCCGATGATCATGGCAAATGCATAGTGATAAGTTAAACCGGTCTGAACTTTTCTTAGGGCGCCGGAAATACGATTAACTGAATTAGCCGAGCCGTTGACAAGAGTTCCGTCGATTAGTCCTGCGTCGGCATACTTGTACAGAAATTTTCCTGCCAGTACAGAACCCTTAGAGAATATTGTCTGATATAACTCATCGAATCCGTATTTCTTTTCAAGGATGATGTACACCGGACGAAACATTTTTTGTATTTTTCCTGGCAAAGCCAAGTTCTTACAGTAGCAATACCAAGCGAAGACAACACCGAAGATGGCGAGCCAGAAAGGTAGCGTCTGAATCCCGTGACCGATCGCGGCAAAAATCATGCCTATGCCGCTGGTGCCTTCATATCCTTGTGCTAGTTCGTTGACTACATCGTGCTCAGGTAGTATGAAAATAGAACTTCCAAAAAAGCTGCCATTAAGCACCGGTTCGAAGAACATGAATCCGGCTAATACCGATGGAATCGCTAGGGCTAATAGCGGAAACGTGACAACCGTTGGTGATTCGTGCAAATGCTTTCTTGTATGGTCGTCTGAACGATTGCTCCCGTGGAAAGTCATAAACAGTAATCTGAAAGAATAAAAGGCGGTAACGAAGACACCGAGAAGGACAGCAACATAGGCGTATTGAGCGCCCCAAAGATCGCTATGATGTACGGATTCGATGATGGCGTCTTTGGAGAAGAATCCTGCGAAAGGTGGGATGCCAGCCAATGCGAGCGAACCGATAACTGTTGTTAAATAGGTGATAGGCATAATGGTTCTCAAGCCTCCCATCTTTCTCATATCCTGTTCATGATGCATAGCGATAATTACCGAGCCTGCACCGAGGAATAACAGCGCTTTAAAGAATGCATGGGTTCCAAGGTGAAAAATGGCAACCTCATAAGCAGAAACACCGAGAGCAACTGTCATATAACCCAATTGGGAAAGGGTGGAATAAGCCACTACCCGCTTTATGTCATTTTGCACAAGTCCAACTAAAGCCATAAGAATTGCAGTGGTGGAACCAATAACGAGCACGGTAGATAGCGCCGTTTCAGAGAGCTCGAACAAGGGCGACATTCGCGCGACCATGAAGATGCCCGCCGTAACCATTGTTGCTGCGTGTATCAACGCTGAAATCGGGGTAGGGCCTTCCATTGAGTCCGGTAGCCAGACATGCAAGGGCACTTGAGCCGACTTACCCATAGCACCAATAAACAGCAAAATGCAAGTGACCGTCAGCCAATTCCATTCTCCAAAAGGTGACATCACAGTGGCGTCTTTGATTCCATTCGCACCGGCGAAAACGGCTGAATAATCTAACGAACCAAACAGATACAAAACTGCTGCTATGCCTAGGAGAAAGCCAAAGTCACCGACTCGGTTTACCAAAAATGCTTTCATGTTAGCAAAAATGGCCGTTTCTCGATCATACCAAAAACCAATCAGCAAGTAAGAAACGAGGCCAACTGCTTCCCATCCGAAGAATAACTGCAAAAAGTTATTCGACATAACCAGCATTAGCATTGCGAAAGTGAAGAGGGAGATGTAACAGAAGAAGCGTTGATAACCTAGATCTGAAGACATGTATCCGATGGTATAGATGTGAACCATCAATGAGACAAAGGTCACAATGATCATCATGGTAGCGCTTAGCTGATCGATTAGAAAACCGATCTGAAAAGGAATGTTACCGCTGATTGCCCATGTATAGAGTGCCCCATTAAAGGTGTTGCCGTCCTTTACGTCAGCGTAAACAACGAGTGATAGAACAAAAGCGATCGCCACGCCGGCTATGGTAATGGTGTGTGCTCCTTTTCTCCCAACAACTTTTCCGAAAAGGCCGGCTATAATTGATGCGAATAGGCAAACCAGAGGAATAGCAATGTAAATATTCTTCATCCTTTTAGTGAATCAAGTTCTTCTACGTTAATGGTACTGCGGCTACGAAATAGCACAATCAAAATAGCCAATCCTATCGCGGCTTCTGCTGCTGCGACAGTGAGTATGAAAAATACAAAGATCTGGCCAGCAGTGTCGCTGAGGTAATGTGAAAACGCCACAAAGTTTATGTTTACAGCAAGTAAAAGAAGCTCAATAGACATCAATAAGATGATGAGATTTTTACGATTCAGGAATATACCAACTACGCCAATGGCAAAGATCAGCGCAGCAAGAATCAGATATTGTGACAATGGAATCATGATGTCTCCTCGTTTGAAGAAGGTGATTCGACGGGAGATAAATCTATTGGTTTGTCTGATGGCATTTTAACGATACGAAGTCTGTCTTCGCGCTTAACTTTTACCTGTTCACCGGGGTTAATGTATTTGTTATTTGGTCTTCGACGCATTGTTAGTGCTATGGCAGCAATAATGGCAACGAGAAGGATGAAAGCGGCAATTTCGAACGCGTACACATAGTGGGTGTATATTTGTTCTCCCAGCTCCCGGGTGTTGCTGTACTCTACTCCTTGAGGAGTAGGGTTGAGATAATCCGCGGGTAAGAAAGACTGGTGCATAACTAATGCAATTTCAGCCACTAAGAGGGCTGCTATAATGCCGCCGATAGGTAGATAACGTGTAAAACCAGCTCGCATTTCAGCGAGGTCGATATCTAACATCATAACCACGAAAAGGAAGAGCACCATAACGGCACCAACATAGACCAAGACGAGGACAATGGCGAGAAACTCCGCTTCCAATGTAATCCAAACGCAGGCGGCACTAAAAAAAGCGAGTACCAAAAACAATGCTGATTTAACTGGGTTTCGTATGGTCACAACCATGGTTGCGGCGATAACCAATACGGCACTAAAGAAGTAAAAAGCGATTTCGAAAAATGTCATCGGTATGGAGCGTCCTGTTTACGGGCTGCGGAAATTTCAGCTTCAAATTGATCGCCAATTTTGAGTAGATCCAGCTTTTCAATTAGACGTTCGCCATTGGATTCCATATGAAACTCATGAATATCCGTTAATACAATGGAGTCGACTGGACAGGCTTCTTCACAAAATCCGCAGTAAATACATTTAAACAAATCAATATCGTAACGAGTGGTACGTCGGGTTCCATCTTCCCTTTCTTCTGAATCAATGGTGATAGCAAGTGCCGGACATACCGCTTCGCACAATTTGCAGGCAATGCAACGTTCTTCCCCGTTGGGGTAGCGACGAAGAGCATGTAAACCACGAAACCGAGGAGACTTTGGTGTCTTTTCCTCAGGATACATGATCGTTGTTTTCTTACGAAATAGTTGTCGTCCGGTCACACCAAGACCCTTTCTCAGTTCTTTAAGTGAGAATGTCTTGTATAACTGTTTGATATCAATACCCATATTGCTATCTCTTATTCGTAATGTTTGATGTTGTCCTACCCAAGCTGTATTCGTTTTTTGATCACATGCTTCGTCAGCTGAAGATGAAACCAACTGGTGTATAAAACTTGGCTAAACCAATTACAGCTATCCAGACGAGGGTGACGGGGATCAGTACTTTCCACCCCAATCGCATAATCTGGTCATATCGGTAACGAGGAAATGTTGCTCGAAACCATAAAAAGAAAAATGCCACCGCAGATGTTTTTAACCCGAACCACATAATGGGTGGGATCCATGTAAACGGTGCCATATCCACAGGAGGAAGCCAACCGCCGAGGAACATCAATACAGTGAGTGCAGCGATAAGAATCATGTTAGCGTATTCAGCCAAGAAAAAAACCGCGAATGCCATACCAGAATACTCGACATGAAAACCGGCTACAATTTCAGATTCACCCTCTGCAACATCGAAAGGTGCGCGGTTTGTCTCGGCAACTCCTGAAATGAAGTACACTAGAAAAAGAGGAAACAAAGGTAAAAAGTACCATTGCCAAAAACCACCTGCTTGGTGTTGAACAATAGTGGTAAGGTTAAGGCTACCCGCTACCATGAGAACGCCCACTAGGGCGAACCCCATGGCTATTTCATAAGCAACAATTTGAGCCGCAGAACGCATAGCGCCTAAAAAGGCGTATTTTGAGTTCGACGCCCAACCAGCCACAATAACGCCGTAAACACCCATCGAAGTTAGCGCTAAGACATACAACAAACTGGCATCAATATCAGCCAGTACTAGTGTATCGCTGAAGGGCATAACGGCCCATGCAGCTAATGCAGGCGTCAAAGATAGGATAGGTGCAATAAGAAATAGAAACTTATTCGACTTTGTGGGAATGATGATTTCTTTCATCATTAGTTTTAATGCATCCGCAATCGGTTGTAACCAACCTTTAGGCCCTACCCGATTGGGGCCAACTCGTGTTTGCATATAGCCAATGACCTTACGTTCAGCGAAAGTGAAATAGGCCACACAAATCATCAGTGGTAGCACAATGGAGACGATTTTGATCATGATCCAGACAACGGTCTGGAGAGACTCAGGTAACCATTGCGTCAGTGAAAGATAAAAATCATGCATTATGCTTTCTCCAAACTAACCGAGGTGTCCGCACCCAAAGGAGCCGTTTCCAAGTGACCTGCTGAGATGTAGACGCAGTCATTGGGGACTCGATTATCAAGGCGGATTGGTAATACTGTATTTCCTTCTCCATTAGTCGTAACGACCAGTGTTAGATCACTATCGCTAAATCCATATTTTTCCATCATTTTTGCATTCAAACCTGCCGCAGGAGGCGGATTATCGGCAGTTTTCTGTAGAGCCTTTGCATTTCGTAAGGTTGCTTCAGCACGATACATTGGAGTGTCAGATATTCTCTGTAGCCCACGGGTATGATGATAATGTATCGTTGTATCTGAATTTTCTTGTGTCTTCCCTTTAGGAGAAGAGAGATTCTCAAAACTCACCTCAGAGGTGACATCATCGAGGGTTATCTGATCAAAGCCGGAAAATTCCATGAAATTACCTAAAACTCGTAAAATTTTCCAAGCTGGTCTCGACTCTTCTTTCGGCGGTGCAGCAACAGATGATTTTTGTACCCTGCCTTCACAGTTTACATAGGTTCCAGCTGCCTCCGTGAATGCGGCCATGGGAAGAATAACATCAGCATACTTCATAACATTGGAGCTTTTGAAAGCACTGATTTGCAATACAAAGTCGGCTGCTAACATGGCATTCATCGCGGATTGGCCATCAATGTGATCAAGCTCGGGTTCGCAACCCAGTAATACGTAGGCCTTTAGCTTTGCTGCGAGCATATCCACTGTGTTTTTACCAGCCTCTCCGGGGGTGCAGTTCGCTACCCAACCGGCTACACTATTAGCTGGTGGCAAAATGACCATCCGCGCATCAGTGATGTCACAAATCCATTGCGCAATGAACCGAATAACACTGGCATCTTTGTGTTGCTGGGCGATAGCACCTAGAGTGACCATCGTTTGTTCCTTTGAACACAGTTGGTTTGCGATATTTGAGATAGCGGCAAGATGCTGTGTATCATTGTACTGTTCATTGGGGCTAGCCAATAAAGCTATTTGTTCCGGTACATCGTTTTCTTTCAGTTTCGAAACTTCCACTGCCAGCAACGCAATTTCGTTAACCAAACTAGCAGGATTCGAAACAATGTTTTGTGCCAAATCAAAGTTCATTTCGTAATCCATTACGCCGATAACATTTATTTGCGCTTGATTTTTGAGTGTCGCCTCTCGTAGCCTCAGGGACAGAAGCGGCTGTTCTTTGCGAATGTTTGAACCGATGAGAAGCCCGGCATCCAAGTTACTGAAGTCAGCGATAGGTAGCTGTGATATAGGGAAACGAGAGGCGGTAGAATCATCTCTGAAATCGAGCTGTTGCAATCGGTGGTCAATATTGCTGCTGCCCATTGCCTGTAATAACTTTTGGAAAAGGTGGAACTCTTCAAGCGTGGACGAAGCACTAGCAAGTCCGCCAACATGGTTCCCAGAAGAAGACTCAATCACCGTTAAAAGCCCTGCTGCCGCATATTTTAGAGCTGATTCCCAATTGACTTCTCGCCAACCGCCGTCATTTTCGGGATTGCCATCACGAATCATGGGAACTGTCAGGCGCTGATCACTGTTAACCGCTTCGTAACTATAGCGGTCACGGTCCGCTATCCAGCAATCGTTGACTTCCGTGTTTTCTATGGGCAATACTCGCTCGACCTGATCGCGTAGCGTTTGTACGTTAATATTGGTTCCCACACAATCATGGGGGCTGATGGATGCGTGACTTTGCAATTCCCAAGAGCGTGCGGCAAACCGATACGGTTTGGATGTTAGCGCCCCCACGGGACATAAATCGATCATGTTTCCAGAAACTTCAGAATCAACGGACTGATTAAGGAAGGTACCAATTTGCGTGTATTCTCCACGACCTGGAGCGCCCATTTCCATGATGCCCGCAACCTCTTCGCCATACCGAACGCAGCGTGTGCAATGAATGCATCGTGTCATTTCCGTGGCGACCAGCGGTCCGATATCATGGCTTGCTACAACTCTTTTGCGCTCCAGAAAGCGGGATTCGTCTTTACCATAGCCCAGCGCCTGATCCTGTAGGGGGCATTCGCCTCCTTGATCGCAAACAGGACAATCCAGAGGGTGATTAATAAGCAGGAACTCCATAGTTCCTTTTTGAGCTTCGCGCGCGAGTTTTGACTTGGTGAAGACCTTCATGCCATCCATAATCGGAGTTGCGCAAGCTGGAAGTGGCTTTGGTGCTTTTTCCACCTCCACTAGACACATGCGGCAATTGGCTGCAACGGAAAGCTTGTCGTGATAGCAGAACCGGGGGATGTAGATGCCAGCCTTGTCGGTGGCTTTAATCAACATTTCTCCCGCTTCTACTTCTAGCGTTTTTCCATCTACTTCAATCGTCGCCATTTTTACGCAGCATCCGCGGTCATTTTGTTTTTACTTTGATCGCTAGTATTCCCACTAGCGTCGACAATTTTGGCTTCAAATTCGTGTCTATAGTGCTTTAGAAAACTTTGCACTGGCCATGCAGCGGCGTCGCCAAGAGCACAGATCGTTCGTCCTTCAATTCGATTAGCGACATCGAGTAAGGTATCGAGATCCTTGCTGACACCTTTTCCCGTATTAATGCGATGAAGGATGCGATACAACCAACCAGTTCCTTCTCTACATGGCGTGCACTGACCACAGGACTCTTCATGGTAAAAATAGGATAAGCGTTCGAGAACTTTAACCATGTCAGTTGTTTCGTCCATGATGATGACAGATCCAGCACCTACGGCTGATCCGTGATCTCTCAGCGAATCGTAATCCATGTTAGCTTGCATGACGGCATCTGCTGGCATAACAGGCACAGATGAACCACCGGGTATTACCGCTTTCAGCTTTCTCCCTTTCCAGACGCCACCCGCCATTTCTAATAATTCGCTAAATGGGGTTCCCATTTTAATTTCATAGTTACCCGGTCTTTCGACATGTCCAGATACCGAAAAAACCTTCACTCCACCTGCATTCTCAACACCAAGTGCTTTGAACCACTCACCGTCCATCCAATTGCCATCTGCGCGAAGAATCGCGGGAACTGAAGCGAAAGACTCGGTATTATTGATAGTGGTCGGCTTTCCGTACAACCCGAAAGCGGCAGGAAAGGGGGGTTTAAAACGGGGCTGGCCTTTTTTTCCTTCAAGAGATTCAAGTAAGGCGGTTTCTTCTCCACAGATATAAGCACCGGCACCTAAATGAGTATAAAGATCGAAATCAAAACCGGAATCAAAAAGGTTTTCGCCAAGCAATCCAGCCTCATAAGCTTCTTTCATCGCAGCTTCCATTCGTTCGTAGGGCTCCCAGAATTCACCTCGAATGTAGTTGTACCCTTTAGATGCGCCCATTACATAGCCACCGATTGCCATTCCTTCAATGAGTGCGTGGGGGTTTAAACGTAAAATGTCGCGATCCTTGCAGGTGCCAGGTTCCCCTTCATCCGAGTTGCAAACCACGTACTTCTGACCTTCAGCGGCCCGGGGCATAAAACTCCACTTGATACCCGGAGGGAAGCCAGCACCGCCTCTACCTCTTAAATTGGAAGTTTTTAGTGTATTGATAATATCGGTATGGGGTGTCTGTTCCCGAAGCACTCTTTCAAGGGCCTGATAACCACCATTTTCTTGGTATGCCTTTAATGTCCATGATTGTTCTATGGATGGATCAGGTAAGCAGACATTAAATGTCTTGCGTACAGTATTAAACGTATTGTCAGTCATGCCGATATCTCAAGACAGGGAGTCCAAAATCTCGTCGATGCTTTGTGGCGTGAGATTCTCAAAATAATCCCGATTTACCTGCATCATGGGAGCGCCAGCGCACGCTGCGAGGCATTCTACTTCCTTCAATGTTACTTTGCCATCAGCGGTGGTTTCGCCCAATCCGATACCAAGCCTTTTATTTAGATGTTCCACAACTTCATCGCTACCCCTGAGCATGCAGGATATATTGGTGCAAACACAGATTTTATTTCTGCCGACTGGTTTTAATTCATACATCGAATAAAAGCTTGCAACTTCGTAGGCTCTAACTGGTGGAACTCGAATCACGCCAGCGACGTATTCAATTAGTGGTTCACTAAGCCAGCCATGTTCATCCTGTGCGATGCGCAATGCAGCCATCAACGCTGATTGGCGTCGATCAGCCGGGTACTTTGACAATTCGTGTTGAATCTCCCGTAGGGAAGTATCAGATAGCATTAGCGGTCAATCTCTCCAAAAACGATGTCTTGAGTGCCAATAATGGCGACCATGTCCGCGAGCATGTGGCCCTTAGACATTTCATTTAACGCTGCCAGATGTGGAAAGCCCGGCGCACGAATTTTCAAACGATAGGGTTTGTTGGCGCCATCCGAGACCATATAGATACCAAACTCACCTTTTGGATGTTCAATCGCGGCATAGGCTTCACCAGCGGGTATGCAATACCCTTCCGTAAAAAGTTTGAAGTGATGGATGAGTGATTCCATGTCTCCTTTCATATTTTCCCGAGATGGTGGCGCCAGTTTATAGTCATCCAGCATTACCGGCCCGGGATTATCCTTGAGCCACTTTATACATTGTTGAATAATACGATTTGACTGCCTCATTTCCTCTACCCTAACGAGGTAACGATCATAGCTGTCACCATTTGTCCCGACTGGAATATCGAAATCGATTCGGTCGTACACTTCATAGGGTTGTTTCTTACGTAAATCCCACTCTATACCTGATCCGCGAAGCATTGCACCACTGAAGCCCAAGGCCTTAGCCTTTTCAGGAGAAACGATACCAATATCTACCGTCCTTTGTTTCCAGATACGATTATCGCTAAGCAGGGTTTCATATTCATCGACACAACCAGGAAATCTATCTGTGAACGCTTCGATAAAGTCAAGTAAAGAACCCTCTCGATCCGTATTTCTATCACGGGTTTCATCATCAGAATGACGATCGGTGGCGGCGTACTTGGGCATGGAATCAGGTAAGTCCCGATACACACCCCCCGGCCGATAATAGGTGGCGTGCATTCTTGCACCGGAAACTGCCTCATAGCAGTCCATCAGGTCTTCACGTTCCCTGAAGCAATATAGGAATACTGACATCGCACCAATATCTAGCGCGTGCGCACCGAGCCACAAGCAATGATTAAGTATTCTCGTGATCTCGTCGAACATAACACGAATGTATTGCGCCCGTAGTGGTGGTGTCACACCAAGCATCTTCTCGATGACCATGACATAAGCATGTTCATTGCACATCATCGAAACATAATCCAATCTATCCATGTAACCAATGCTTTGGTTATATGGTTTTGATTCCGCCAATTTTTCGGTGCCGCGATGCAATAAACCAATATGGGGGTCGCAACGCTCAATGACCTCACCATCCATTTCCATGATGATCCTCAAAACACCGTGCGCCGCAGGGTGTTGTGGGCCAAAGTTCATGGTGTAGTTACGAATTTCAGACATCATTAGGCTCCGTTGTTCTCAGTGCCCTTCGACCTGAGGCTATTGGAAAATATATCTTTTCTAATAGTGCGAGGAACCAGAGTCCTTGGTTCAACAGTCACCGGCTGGTAAATAACTCGGCCTTGATTCTCGTCATAACGCATTTCCACTTTCCCTGAAAGCGGAAAGTCCTTTCGAAATGGATGGCCAATAAAGCCATAGTCTGTCAGTAGGCGTCGCAAATCGGGGTGTCCCACAAAAATAATGCCAAATAAATCGAATGCCTCTCTTTCGGACCAATCTGCGCTGGGCCACACGTCGATAATCGATGGAATGGCGAGTGAGTTTCCATCTTCCAGCCCTGCTCTTAAACGAAGTCGGCAATTATGCTCAAGTGACAGTAAATGATAAACCACTGCATAGCGATGCCCTTTCCATGGATTACCTCCTTCCTTACCGTAATCTGCGTAGTCTACTGCGCAAAGGTCCACCAGAATATCAAAACGGGTTTCATGGGCATCCCGAAGTTTTACGCATACTTCCACAATATCCTTGGCTTCTACCTCACAGGTGATTTCTCCCCATTCGGCTTGACATGAAATAAACGAGCTGCCAACAAGATCGGGCAGTATTTCGGCTAATGTTGACTGAGTCGTCATAGAAAGAATGTCTTAAGTTTTCGCTTAGTAGTTACACCGGCTTTAGGTCTGAGTGTGCTGGTCTCCAATGCACGAGATGCATTATTCTATCTCTACATTTAAACGACACGGGCAATGGTGTTGGTCTTCTTAATTTTCTTCTGCAATTGCAGGATGCCATAAATCAATGCCTCCGCTGTAGGCGGACAGCCCGGGACATAAACATCGACTGGAACAATGCGATCACACCCCCTTACAACGGAGTAAGAGTAGTGGTAATAGCCACCACCGTTTGCACAAGAGCCCATTGAGATCACCCATTTGGGCTCCGGCATCTGGTCATAAACCCTTCTAAGTGCAGGTGCCATTTTGTTTGTGAGCGTGCCAGCGACAATCATGACATCAGACTGCCGAGGGCTAGGGCGAAAAATGATCCCAAAACGATCCAAATCGTAACGAGCTGCACCTGCCTGCATCATTTCCACTGCACAGCAAGCTAGACCAAACGTCATTGGCCACATTGAACCAGTTCGTGCCCAATTTATGAGTTCGTCCAGTTTGGCGGTCGCGAAACCTTCTTGTAAAGTACCTTCAAGTGCCACTTGCTTCTACTCCCATTCCAATGCGCCTTTTTTCCACTCATAGATAAACCCTACGACTAGAACCCCGAGGAACAGCATCATAGCCCAAAATCCGAAAACACCGATTTCGTCCAATACAATAGCCCAAGGAAAAAGGAACGCTATTTCAAGATCAAAAATAATGAATAGTATCGCCACTAGATAGTAGCGAACATCAAACTTCATACGAGAATCTTCGAATGCCTCAAAGCCACATTCGTAAGGTGAAAGCTTTTCCTCGCTCGGTTTGTTAGGTGCTAGGACTTTCCCTGCTGATATCGCAATCGCACCTACTCCCAAACCGACGGCAAGGAATAATAAGATGGGTAAATAATTCTCCAGCAACTCTCACTGTCTCCTGTGGTTACGATTAATGTTCTGGCTGTTTTTGGCCATTTTAAGGCCTATGACCTAAATCTGGGAATGGAAGACTAAATATGTCTTTCGGTTGGTTCGACTGGAAGCACCAAAGAGATTCTGATTTTTTCGGCCACGGAGTCTATTTGCTACTAAAGCTTCAGTCAAGATAAGGCGAAGCGATTGTAACCAAATATCTGTGCTTTTTATAGGCCCCACGGGATTTTTTATGATTACGAAGGGGAGGGAGCTTTTGAGGATTACTACAAAGTGCCGAAGCGGGTTTTGCATCGCGTCTAATTTAGGAGTCAGATTGGGTAAATTAAGGACTCAGCTCACTCGAACGCTGCCAGTGGAGGATGAGTCCATTGGCAGCGTTTACTTTATACTCAAGACCAGATTGCCGAATTGGATACTATGAGACGATGGTCTGAACTTCTACAGATAACCTCAGTGTCCCGGTGTACAAACGGAGTTTTGCGAGTCTTGTCTAAACGCTTCTAATCCTGTTTGTTTCATAGAACTTAACTTACGTAGCGTTTGGGGTTAGTACAGTTTTGGAGCCCCAAGCTGTTGATGAATTTGATTAACTGCATCAGGCTCTAGGCCCAAGCCTTGGGCAAGCGAATGCAGATATTGTGCTTCTGGATTACTGTCTAGGTCGATGGCGGTGAGGGACATCGCGTATACCTGATTGGCCATTAACTTCGGGACTCGACTAACAAACTCTTCGGTATTCAGTGGCTTTGACAGTTCATTATTAATGAATTCAATCTCACTCTGGTCAACTTGACCCAATTGACCAGTTATTTTTGCTTTCTCTTCTTCATCCAGTCGTCCATCTGCTTTAGCTGCGTTGATCATACCCTGAAGAATCAAGGTGGCCTGTTCGTTAGCTTGGGCATAGTCGAGATCAGGAGAATGATCGGCAAACTGTCGCGGTTGGGCGTTTTGCTGAGCTGCTTGTTCGCTATGCCCGAATTGGTTCAATGCGGCTCCTACCAGCTTGCCAAGATCCATGCCTTCGCCTTGATCGCCTTGATTTTTCTGTCCACCTAACAGTCCACCCAGTAAATCACTGATGTTTCCCCCCTGTTGTGGCTGGGGCTTGGACCCGCCTCCCAATACGCTACCCATCAAATCTCCCAGTCCACCACCGGAGCTTTGCTGCTCGCCTTGAGCCCCTCCTAATACGCCACCGAGAATGTCGCCTAATGGGCTGTTGCCGGACGAAGACTTTTGGTTTCCTAAAACGCTCCCAAGCAAATCCCCAAGTCCGCCGCCACTTTGATTTCCTGACTGATTGCCAGATACTGCGGCATTAACAACGGATTTCAGGATGTTTGAACCAGAGCCTGCTGACATACCGCCGCCGCCCAATAGTGCACCTAGGATTTTTACTGCATCAACCATACGTTCTCTCCAGAATAATAAATGTTAAGGAACCTCGGCATAAGACAGGGCGAATCAACTTGATTGTTCACTCCTTAAGCTCAGAGATTCGTTAGCGCTACAAGTCGCGTTGTTCTCGCGATTTAATGACATTTTAAAAAACAGATTTTACCTTCTTATTGGGATTGTAAGGTAGTCATTAAACGACCAGATTTTCCACTTAGTGATTTCAAACTTGACTTGAGGCTTGGCCCTCCTTCTTTTTTCTGTATTGGTAAATGAACACAGGCTCTTGTTGGGAGATCGACAACGAAAAAAGAGGTGGAGGAAAAATCATAAAATTAGACTTAAGGGGAAAACTCTCGCTAATATTTTCCACTAGAGTGCCACAAGCAATGATTCTGATTGAATTGAGTTTGATTTTGACCACAACATCTGTTTTCCAAATGGTATTTTCGGTCAGGGGTTTTCTATTTTATGTGTAGGGTGCCGCTGCAAAAGTCTGGGCGAGACGAAAAGTGAACGGAGTTGAGGCGCGAATCGTGCGTAATAGTCGTTCCATTGCGAAGATTTGCAACAAAAAGCCGTTCGTTTCTCGCTCAAGTCGGCCGACCATGACTTTTGCAGAGGTTTCTTAATCAGGTAGTGTACCCTGAGGTCTGTAATTTATTTCTTTAGCGATGTTCGTTTGGCTTAGGCGAAGTGAGCGTAGCGAACGAAGCCAAAGCCGGTTTTTCAGGCTTTAGTATTGAATGTTGAGCCATCAAG
>WLWV01000023.1 GCA_012103395.1 Gammaproteobacteria bacterium | reverse complement strand
GGCTTGTCAGTGCCATCCTCGTCGAGATTGACGATGAATGGAGCAATGCCGACAAGCGATATATCGTGTGGAACGACGATAATGACTCAACCTAAATCAAAGTTACAGACGTAGGGTTGCACAATCACCTTATCCCAGTTTTCCCTTTTTTGACGAGGTGCACTTACGACTTGAATTCAAGCTGAGTAATAAGCATGAGTTAAGAAATTTAATCCAGACAAAAAACCGGAGCCTTGAATTTATAGAAGAAGCAGTGTATCGACTGCGGAAGTAAAGGCTTTTGGAAAGTATGGAGTTTATGTGGAGTCCCCATGGAGCTAATTGGTAACGATGGAGTTGGCAATTACAGGGCGATAAACTTTCAGCATGGCAAGATTTGTTACTTCTTACTGATGATTGAAAATTCTGAATAGCGGCCATTCACAGAAAGGTCGAATCGCCCACTAACCATCTGACTTTTTTGTTTAAACGTAATAATTCTGAACGATTTGTAAGCCATATGCCTAATTCAATTGTCAACATTCTACAAGAAAGAGCCCAGTCTCAACCTGATAAGCGGCTTTACACTTTTTTACAAAATGGGGCTGATGAGTCGGCCACGTTAACCTTCGGAGAGATGGAAGAAAGAGTGCGTGCCCTTGCTGCAAGGCTGCAGCAACAGTATGCCCCAGGGGAACGGGCCTTACTGCTTTATCCTGATAGTCTGGAGTATATTATTGCATTTCATGCTTGTTTGTTCGCAGGTTTGGTCGCTGTACCCGCTTTTCCACCGAGGCGTAACCGGTCAGATACACGGTTACAGGCGATTGCGAAAAATGCGAATGCCAGTGTTGCGTTGATTCCCCAAAGTATGTGCGACGACTTGCCTCAACGTTTGGAGCACAATCCGGAACTTGCCCGAATGCAATTCCTAGTAACCGATGCGGGCCTTGATACCCATGCGAATCAATGGCGACCCATTGACCCCAAACTCGATACCCTGGCCTATCTGCAATACACTTCTGGATCTACCGGTGATGCGAAAGGTGCAATGATTACCCATGGCAACATCATGAACAATTCCGAGGCGGTACGCATCATTAAGGATCTGTGGGGCGAAGATACAACTGCTGTTTCCTGGCTGCCTATTTTTCACGACCTCGGTTTGGTTTTCGTCATTTTGCAGGCGGTTTATTCAGCGGTCAGTACCGCTCTGATGCCGTCGAACGTATTTGTTCAGAAACCTATTCGTTGGCTACAAGCCATTTCGCGATACCAGGCTACCCATAGTGGGGGACCTGATTTTTCCTATCAGTTGTGTTGCCAAAAGGTCAGCGAAGAAGAACTTGAAACATTGGACCTAAGTAGCTGGAAGGATGCATACAGCGGTGCAGAGTCCGTGAGAGTAACAACACTTCGGTCGTTCTCTGACTATTTCAGCCGTTGTGGTTTTAACCCACGGAGTTTTAGCCCGGGCTACGGTATTGCGGAAAATACGTTGTTAGTCTCGTACAACACCGGCCATCAACCCAGATATTGCGGCGTTGACGCCCGCCACTTTTCTCTCCACGGTGAGGTGGGCGAGGACGTTTTTGTGACTGACGAACTAGATCAAGTAACGGGTGATGCCATGGAGAGCCATCGGCAGTACATAGTAAGTTGTGGAACAATTGCTCATGGTGTGGAACAATTGCTCATGGTGTGGAATCGAGAATAGTGGACACGGAAAATTGGTCGATTAAGCCGCAGGGACAGGTCGGAGAAATCTTCGTCGCAGGCACCAGCGTGGCCGATGGTTATTGGCAAAATTCAGAAGCGACAGAAAATGTGTTCGGTCAGCGATTTGCAGGAGAGAGTCTCGAATACATGCGTACAGGTGATTTGGGCTTTTTTTTGGAGGGACATGTCTATATCACTGGGAGGGTCAAAGACCTCATCATCGTCAATGGTGCTAACCATTATCCCCAGGATCTTGAAACATCGGCACTACGTTCCCATGACGCGCTGAGTTTAAATGGTGGCGCCGCATTTTCTGTCGAAGTAGATGGGGCTGAGAGCGTCTGTCTGGTTTACGAGGTAACTCGTTCGGCAGTTCGAAATCTGGATCACAAAGCTGTGATTGATGCGATGCGCGAAGCCATAGCCAGTCATCACGATATCAGAGTCAGTACTGTCGTCCTGATCAAACCTGCCAGTATTCCCAAAACATCAAGTGGAAAGGTCCGTAGGAGCACCTGTAAGCAAGCATTTCTCGATAACGTGCTCAGCCAAATAGCGTGCTGGAGTGAATCTGGTGCTGAGTTTCCGAATACATCAGCAGTTGGTGAGGAAACAGCAAATACGATAGTTGGTAACTCTGAGCCTTTCGGTGCAGGTTCATCAAATACTGACGAAACATCGCCAAATGAAATGCCGTTGTTTGATGATGGTGGGTATTCGAGCAGCCAGATACAGCAATGGATCTTCAACT
Organism: Gammaproteobacteria bacterium; assembly: GCA_012103395.1. Lineage (GTDB taxonomy): Bacteria > Pseudomonadota > Gammaproteobacteria > Arenicellales > Poriferihabitantaceae > WLWV01. Next base: position 20,767 of record WLWV01000023.1, on the reverse strand, counting down.
ATCTTCACTTGAATGCAGGTGTCCCCGTTGAAGAACTGGCATTGGATAAACCTTTTACCGCTTATGGTCTGGATTCGATTACCGCAGTCAGGGTTTCCGGTGAACTGAGCGATTGGATGAAGCGTGAGATTTCGCCAACAGTGGTATACGACTATCCAAACGTTGAGGCTTTGGCCAACTATTTATCGGGAGATTCGGCCGAGTCGTCGTCTGTTTTTTCAGATAACGCGAAAGCATTCGCTAATGGGAGTGTCAATGAAAGGGGCAATGAGAATGATGTGGCCATCGTTGGAATGGGTTGTCGGTTCCCCGCCGCGAATGGTCTTGATGAGTTCTGGAATTTGCTGATTGAAGGGAAGAGTGGAATCTCGGAAGTTCCGGAAGACCGTTGGGATCACCGTCAATGGAGCGATCAATATCCAGCGATGAAGTGGGGTGGGTTTGTCGATAATGTCGATCAGTTTGATGCTGGTTTTTTTGAGATGTCCCGCCGGGAAACTGAGTATGTTGATCCTCAACACCGACTCCTGCTGGAAACCACGTGGCATGCGCTAGAGGATGCGGGTATTTCTGCGGATAGCTTGCGAGGTTCCGATTCCGGAGTTTTCATTGGAATCAGTACTCAGGACTATTCCCATTTGATGCAACAAGGTGTAATCGATGGTAATGCCTATGTTGGAATTGGTAGTGCCATGAGTATCGCGGCGAATCGTTTGTCGTATTTCTTTGACTTCCATGGCCCAAGCAAAGCGATCGACAGCGCTTGTTCATCTTCGCTGCTTGCGGTACACGATGCCTGTTTGAGCCTCAACAACAATGAATGCAAGGTTGCTGTGGTTGGTGGAGTCAATCTGATGTTATCAGAAAATCTCAGCCTGACCTTTGCTGCAGCCCAGATGTTGTCCCCAGAAGGGCAATGTCGAACATTCGATGCAGAGGCGAATGGTTACGTACGGGGAGAAGGGTGTGGTGTTGCCATACTTAAACCCCTGTCACAGGCGTTGGCTGATGGGGATCGTGTGTACGCCGTTATCAAAGGTTCTGCGACTAATCAGGACGGACGGAGTAACGGAATTACGGCTCCCAATGGTGTTTCCCAACAAAGGGTGATCCGACGTGCTCAGGAGAATGCGAGCGTACTCCCTTCGAATATGCGGTATTTGGAAGCCCACGGCACTGGTACCCCACTGGGTGACCCCATCGAGTTTAACTCGGTGGCAATGGTATTAGGAACGAATACCGAAGAGGATATCGAGTGTTTTATCGGTTCGGTTAAAAGTCATATTGGCCATCTGGAAGCGGCTGCTGGGATAGCAGGTTTAATCAAGTCAGCATTGATTCTCTCAAAACAAACCATCACTCCACATCTTCATATTACGAAACTTAATCCGTTATTGGAGACAAACTCGCCTCTAGCCATCACGGATGAGGCGCGTCCCTGGACCAATAAAGATCACCAATCTAGATACTTGTCGGGATATCAGCGCAAATTCCAGCCCAAATACCTGGGTATCAGCGCATTCGGATTTGGTGGCACGAATGTCCATGCCGTATTGGGGGAATCACCGATTCAAACTCAAATTCCACTGGTATCTTCGGGCGTTGAAGACGACGGTAGAGCAAATCTCTTTACTCTGTCGGCAACGGATCATAAAACTCTGGTTTCCCAACTCGGTAGTTATGCCCGCTTTTTAGGTCAGAAGCCGAACCTTTCTTTGGCTGACCTTTGTTTTAGTGTTCAAACTACGCGTTCTCATCTGCCCTATAGAAGTGGAATTGTGGCGCGCTCCAAGGATGAGTTACTTGATCATATCCAGACAGTGATGAGTCAGGAAAACGGTCAAAAAGGAGAGTCGTTATTGATATCTGGCCACAAGCGACACCAACGGCCAAAGTTGGCTTTCGCATTCACTGGACAGGGGTCCCAGTATTCAGGGATGGGGCGGCATCTTTATCAAACGTATCCCTGTTTCAAGTTTCATCTGGATGAGTGCGCCAATTATTTGTCTGAAGAGAATTTAATGGACATCGATTTACTGTCGTTGCTGTTTGACGATGAGTGCAAGGAAACACTGAATCAGACGCGTTATACCCAGCCTGCGATTTTCGCTTTTGGCTATGCATTGGGGAAACTCTGGTTCTCCTTGGGGATCAAACCTGACGCGGTAATTGGACACAGTGTAGGAGAATACGTTGCAGCCCACTTTGCGGGAATGTTCTCTTGGCAGGATGGTTTGCGTCTGATCGCAGAGCGAGGAAGACTGATGCAGTCAATGTGCAAAACTGGCTCGATGATCGCTGTTTTAGCGTCGCTGGATACGGTTCGTACATTACTTCAGGATTATCCTTTACTCAGCTTGGCCGCCATTAATACCCGCCATAGTAGTGTTGTTTCAGGGAATACAGCGGATGTTGAAGCCCTTGAATTATCTTTGTGGGATAAGGGTATTTCGTCTCAATTGCTCAGTGTCTCCCATGGGTTTCACTCCGTGATGATGGAGAACATGATGGAGGCGTTCCGTGCTGTGGTTGCATCCGTGCCAATGAACAATCCGGGCATGGCGTTCTACAGCAATGTACTTGGGAGAGCCGCTACCGGAGAAGTGGCGACCCCTGAGTACTGGTGTGAACATGTAATCAAAACGGTGCGTTTTTGTGAAAGTATCGAAGCGCTGTCCCGTGATGAAGAATACTGTTTACTGGAAATTGGTGCGAAACCGACACTGGTAAACATGAGTAAGGGGTGTGAAAACCCAGATCAGCGAATTGGCCTGATGAGTGTCAAGGGAGAGAACGACCAGGGAGAGGGGTTACTCAGCAGTCTGTCTCAGCTTCACTTACAGGGAGCCGGGATCGATTGGGCACAGCTTTATCGGGGCCAGTCCGTAAATCGTAAATCATTGCCACACTATGTGTTTGATCGTCAGCGCTACTGGCTTCCGGAAGTTGGAGGCAGGAAACCGAATATGGGTGAAATTCATCCATTGGTAGGCGAATGCTTGTCATTAGCTGGAGAGTCAGCGGTCTACTATTCCCATCATTGGGATTTGGGGGTGCTGTCTTACTTCGCCGATCACGTTGTTCTGGAAAGCGTGGTCGCGCCAGCAACCAGCCTGGTTGAAATGGTTCTGGCTGCGGGCCAGCATTACTTCGAGAGCGATGAGGTGATGATCAAGGATGCGCAATTTGAACAGGTGTTTACCTTGACGGATCGCGTTACTACCCATGCCCAGTTACGAATTTTGCCTTCCGAGGGATCGACGACGGAATGTGATTTCGTGCTATTTAGTCGACTCTCTGATGAGCCAAAAACACAATGGATTCGACATGCCTCAGGCGTGGTTGCGATGGCCTTCGATGAATCCCGAGGTCAGGAAACGGGTGTTATTGAGCGATTGAATAGTGAAGGCACTCTGCTCGGGGATGTCAATGAAGTCTATGATCTCTGTCGAAAACGGAATCTCAATTTGGGGCAGGCATTTCGATCACTATCCAGCGTTGTGATTGGTAAAGACGAGGTTCTGGCTCGTATCGAGTTGCCTAAAGGTGCTACCGAAGGAGTGTCCCAATATTTGCTGCATCCGGTATTGCTGGATGGGGCGTTTCAATCACTGGTGTCATTGGCGTTGGAAGGTTCAGGTGGAACCACCTCTGTTCCCATCGGTATTCAGAAACTGGTATTTCACCAACCAGCGGGAAAGGTGGCATGGTCCCATCTGGTGCGCCGTTACGATGATTCGGTATATGCTGATTTTCTGGCTGATGTGTTTCTTTTTGATGATCAAAATAATGCTATTGCAACGGTCATTGGACTCCAGGTAAAGGGGATCGATGAGGCTCGATTCTGGAATCAAAAGTCGATTCAAAGAATTGCTGACAACGGGGGAGCAGCACAAGCTCAACTGGAAGACAATCTATACGATATACGGTGGCGGGTAAAAGAATTGAATTTACTGACTCCGATTATTTTGCCAAGTCCGGAAAACCTGCGGAATGACTTGTATGTGTATACACAATCCCAGATGGCGTCCTTACCGTTCGCCGAAGCGCAACTGACTGCTTTACACGGGTTAGCGGATCATTTTGTCGATCAGGCGTTTAGGGTGTTAATCGATTCGGATCCGAACTTTGATACCTTGCCGCCGGATTGGGATCAGGAGGTACTGGAGACTCGTTGGAATATTGCTCCCAAACAGAAACAACTGTTTGGTCAATTGCTAAAAAGCTATTCAGCAAGAAGAACAACGACAACATCGTTAACTACCAGAAAAGATCAGGCATCACTAGCCGAGCTTGAAAATGCGATGGTAGCTCTCACCGAAGTTCACAATGGTTACGACCATATTGATGCCGAATTTAACCTGCTAAAACGATGTGGAGATCGGCTGTCAGAAGTATTACTCGGACGGGTTGATCCCCTGGAACTACTTTTTCCCGGTGGTGATATGAGTCTTACCGGAGCGGTGTATGAATCGTCTCCCAGAGCGAAAATTATCAATCACCTCATTGCGCAAATTGTTGATGAAAGTGTGAGGGCAGTTGAACCTGGACGAAAGCTACGGATTTTGGAAATTGGCGCAGGCACCGGGGGCACGACTGCCCACCTTTTGCCGCAGTTGTCCGCGGACACCGCGGAATATGTATTTAGCGATATCTCTCCTTTGTTCCTTGAAAACGCGAAAAACCGATTCAAGGATTATCCATTTGTGAGTTATACCCATTTTGATTTGGAAAAACCAATCGACGATCAGGGGCAATTTGCAGGTGGTTACGACTTGATCATTGCGTCCAATGTAATCCACGCTACTTTGGATTTGAAACAGGGTATTGATACAGTCAGAACCTTGCTGGCAGGGGGAGGGTTGATGTTGATTTGGGAGATCACCCAGCAGCAGGATTGGCTGGACGTGACTTTCGGGATGACCGAAGGTTGGTGGCGTTTTCAGGACAAGAACATCCGCCCGAGCTATCCTTTAGTCTCCGGTTCACAATGGCAAGAGCTGATTGAATCATCGGGATTCGATTCCTGTGAGGTATTAACCCCCCAGGATGATCAAGGCGATGATCAAGGCGATGGCCAGCAAGATAATCAGTTAGACAAGGCAAGGGTCGCTTCTGGGCAGTCGGTTATTATTGCCCGTAAAGAAATGGAAGATTCGTCGAATAGTTCAGATTTAGGGCATTGGTTGGTCGTTTCCGATGGGGAGGGGGTCGGAGAGTTATTAGCAACTCAGCTCACTGAGAATGGTGCAACTTCGACCAATGTCAGATTAGACAACAAGTATGTCGGTTCGACAGAAGGTTCGAGAAGCATCGATGCTTACAATCCTGATGCTTTTGAGGCATTACTTGGGGAGACTACTCCAATGGATATGAAGGGAATTGTATTCGCAAGTGGAGGTGAGGATACCTTTGATATTAATGCTTGTGATCGTTGCAGCGCGGGTTTACTGCATTTGTTGCAAGGCATGGTTAAGCGTTTTTCAACGGGAGTTCCGCAATTTTGTTTAATTACCCACGGTGTGATGAAGACGCCGGGAACAGATCAAACAGCGGTAGATCGAGCTTTGTTATCCGGCATGATTCGGTCATTTGCATTGGAAAACCCCATTTGGCAACCGATTCATATTGACCTTGATTTATCACTGCCAACTAAAACGAGGATCGATCAGGTTTGTTCCGAGATTGCCAATGTGACATCGAATGTCACGCCTGGCGGTAATGGGTTGGGTGACCAGGTCACACATTGCACCGAGTCCATGGTGGCGTATCGAGCCAATGGGGATGACTTGGACGGGGATCCCACGACCGATATGTTCCGAGATTGACTCGTTGTTCACTGGAGGGAAGTCCCGGATCCGATGAGCAACGGGTCGGCGAGCCAGGCACGTCAGGAGAGTCAGGCAAATCGGATAGCCATTCAAATATCAATTTGAATGTTCACGATGATGGATCGTATCTCATCACCGGGGGATTGGGTGGACTCGGTCTGCAAGTTGCTCGTTATCTGGCAGAACAAGGTGCACGACATTTAGTTTTATGCGGTCGGCGTGAACAGGACGAAATCGATCAAAGTTCATTAAAAGAGATCGGTGAGTTGGGTGTTTCAGTTCATTATATTCGAACCGATGTATCAGAACGTAATGACGTAGTGTCGTTATTTGAAGCCATGTCAGATCAATTTCCACCATTAAAGGGAATTATTCATGCCGCTGGATTTTTGCAAGATGGATTAATCGCCGATCAGGATTGGGAAAACTTCAGTTCGGTGTTTGGGCCCAAGGTTCACGGTAGTTGGTATTTGCATGAGATGAGTCAGGCGCTGGAGTTGGACTTCTTCGTGTTGTTCTCCTCGGTAGCTTCATTATTGAGTCCACCCTATCAGGCTAATCACTCGGCGGCGAATGCGTTTTTAGATACGTTGGCACATTTTCGGCAGTCCCGGGGGTTACCCGCTACTACCATTAATTGGGGGATTTGGTCTGAAGTTGGATCCGCAGCGGAAAAACAAAGCGATCGCCAAATGCAACGATTCGGTGTCGGTAGCTTTCCACCAGAGGCGGGCATTAAGGTGTTCGATCAGGTTATTAGAAGTTTGCCTCATCAAATCGCGGTTATGCCCATGGTTTGGGATCGATATTTTGATGTTTTCCCAACACTGACCCGGCTTGGTTTTTATAGCGACATCCTATTGGCGTCTGAAAAAAGTCAATCCACCGACGAGATTATTATTGACTCCACAGAGTTAGAAGAATTGGCGGCACAAATTGCGACCGCTAACCAGGAAGACTGCTTTCCGTTATATATCGAGTATCTAAGATCGCTGTTTGCCGCCGTGCTCAAAATGGAGGCCGGTGAGATTGATACCGGGAAAGCATTACAGAACATGGGACTGGATTCCTTGATGGCGGTGGAGCTGAGGAATCGAATTACCAAAGACCTCAACCGGGATGTCCCCATGGTTCGCTTGATGGAAGGTGCAACGGTGCTGAGCCTCGCTGAGTTTTGCATGGACGCCGAAGCAAGTGATTCTATTGAACGGGTCGAGGTCGTTGCAACTAACGAGATGACTGAAGAAGAAAGGTTGCTTGATCGAGTCGATGATCTAAGCGAAGAAGAAATTGAAGAACTGTTAAAGACACTGGATACGTAATCGTGAGTAAAGCAATGTCATCAGAGTTAAGTCTGGAGCAAAAAAGAAAGCTCTTACGGGAAAAACTGCAACGCAAAGCGCAGCAGCAAAAGAGCTATTATCCACTCTCCTTGGGACAACAGGCGCTTTGGTTTTTGGATAAAGATGCGCCAGGCAGCGCTTCTTATCATGTGGGTATTTCTTATCGAATCTGCTCTCCACTGGATATCGATTTATTTAGAGACTGCTTTCAGACCATTGTTAATCGTCATGCGGCGTTGCGCACCACATTTTGCGATGGCGACGAAGGAGTTCAACAAGTAGTGCATGGCTATACGGATGCCTATTTCAAAAATGTGGAGGTAATCGGAGTTGATGACGCTACCTTATTTGAGGAGACATCCCGAGCGTATAAAGCACCGTTTGACTTGGAACAGTTTCCGCTCATGCGTTTTCATCTCCTTACCCGTGCCGAGGATGAGCATGTTTTAGTCATGAATGCACACCACATCATCGTTGATGGTTGGTCAATTTGGCAAATACTGGAAGAGTTTTTCAAGTTATACATCGCGCGGTCACAGGGGCAGGAATTCGTATTGCCGGAGCTTTCGTATTCCTATCAGGATTATGTGCGTTGGCAACGCAGTTTTCTGCAGAGCGAGGAAGGTGATCGCCTTTGGAGTTTTTGGGAAAAAAAATTGTCGGGAGATTTGCCGGTGCTCAATCTACCGGTCGATCGACCGTATCCACCGGTACAGAATCACGAGGGAAAAATCCTTCTATTTGATCTTGAAGAGCATCAGTACAAGAAACTCGCCGCACTCGCACCGAAATACGGCGTCACGCTGTTTACCCTGTTTCTCGCTTCATACAACGCATTACTCCATCGAATTACGGGCCAGGATGACATTCTGGTTGGCTCACCTAGTACCGGCAGAGATCGACCCGAGTTCGCCTCCATCGTCGGCGATTTTATTAATACCCTGGTTTTACGTACCGATTGTTCTGGAAACCCAAAGTTTGTTGATTTTCTATCCGATGTAAAAAGCACCTATCTTCATTCACTCGAACATCAGGAATACCCCTTTACCGATATGGTGCGCCGCCTTAAACCTGAGCGGGCAGCAAGTCGAGCACCAATTGTGCAAAACGTTTTTGTTTGGGAACAGCCCCAGACCGAAGGTGAATTTGGTGAGCTTGCTGGTGTAACGGATTCCAGTATCCGTCGTCAGATTGGTAATTTGATTCTGGCTCATTACCCTTTGCCTCAGCAAGAAGGTCAGTTAGATATCAATTTTGTGGTAGTGGCCTATGGGCAACAGATCAATACCATGGCGTTGTTTTATCGAACAGACATTTTCGATGATGCCACTATTGTCCGAGTATCGGAGTGCTTTAAGAAGCTGTTGCTCGCAATCATTGATGACCCCACCCAGCGCATTGATGATATTGACATCTTACCTAACGATGATCGTCGAATGTTGGTGAGTGATTGGAACGACACCCGTAACGATTACCCCCGACATCTGTCACCGTCCGCACTGTTCGAGCAACAGGTGTCCCGAACGCCACACGCCAATGCGTTGGAGTTTTTGGATGCTAAACGTTCCGGCGATGGGCAAACAGAACACCTGACCTATGCTCAGCTCAATGCAAAGGCTAATCAGTTGGCTCACTGGCTTATTGAACGGGGAGTGATTCGTGAACAACGTGTTGCGATTTGTATGGATCGATCACCTTGGATGGTGACATCAATATTGGCGATTTTAAAAGCCGGGGCAGCCTACCTTCCATTGAGTCCGAATTATCCCGATGAGCGACTGGCTCTCATTTTGGATCATGCCGAGGCAAAAGTGGTGCTGACCCAGCCATCGTTAGCAGACCGGTTTAGTGCTCTGTCTATCACGACGTTGGTTCCAGAACATAGTGAGAAGCCATTGTCTTTACTGAGCGAAAACAATCCTGATTTACCTTCTGATCCGGAGGCATTGGCCTATGTGATTTACACTTCCGGTTCAACTGGTATGCCCAAGGGGGCGATGGTCGAACAAAGGGGGATGGTGAACCACCTTTACGCAAAAATTCGTGATCTCGATATTCGTGCCCAAGACAAGATTGCTCAGAATGCCCCACTGACATTTGATATCGCTACCTGGCAATGTTTGGCGGCACTACTGGTGGGGGGGCAGGTTTCCCTATTTAGTGATGAAGATGCCCATGATCCGGAGCGTTTACTAAAAGCTGCGGTTGATAGGGAGTTGACAATTTTACAGGTTGTTCCTGCCGTACTTTCCACCATGTTGGAATCATTGGAGCAACGTCAATCAGATATTAGTCCATCGCAATTAAAACTGCGGTGGTTGGTTCCGACCGGGGAGGCACTGCCGCCAGAGTTAGCGCGGAAGTGGTTGGCAAAATTTCCTGAGGTACCTTTGTTAAACGCCTACGGTCCCACAGAATGTTCAGACGATGTTTCCCACTATGCTATCTATGAGCCACCCGCGCCCGAGGTGCTCAATATGCCGATCGGAAAACCGGTACAAAATACTCAGCTTTATGTGCTCAACAAACAATTGCAGCCGAATCCGATTGGTATCCCGGGAGAACTGCATGTTGCCGGTGATGGTGTAGGGCGAGGTTATCTCGGAGAGCCGGATAAAACGGATGCGGCATTTATCCAGAACCCTTTTGCCCGTAATGAGCGTGAAAACAGGATGTATAAGACAGGGGACTGGGTGCGTTGGTTGCCAGACGGAAATCTGGAATATCTGGGGCGAATAGATCACCAGGTGAAAATGCGCGGTTTTCGCATCGAGTTACAAGAGGTTGAAGCGATATTGCAGCAACACGATGACGTTGTGGAAGCCACTGTGATCCTTTTTGAGCGATCCGAAACCGATAAATGGCTGGTGGCATTTATCACAACCGCCGTTACTACGGCGCCCGGCATAACCGTCCCAGATTTAACAGGGGCTAAGGAGGCAGAATACAGCGAAACAGAATCCGACCCTGATTTGCAAAAAGTTGATCTGCAAGCACAGCTGAAAGATTATCTAAAGGGAAAATTACCCGAGTACATGGTCCCTAGTGCGTTTGTTCCCCTTGAGAAAATACCACTGACACCCAATGGCAAAGTAGATCGCAAGCGATTGTATGTGTTGGCAGAAAATGAAATCCATTCCACCAATGTGGAATTTATTGCTCCTCGTAATGATGTTGAACAGCAGATTGCTGATATCTGGGCTGAGGTGATGGGAGTCGAACAGATCAGTGTGCAGGGCAATTTCTTCGCATTGGGTGGGCATTCCCTCATGGTGACTCGGGTCATTTCCCGCATTAGCGCTCAATTCGGTATTGAAATACCGCTACAGACGCTATTTTTATCGCCGACAGTGGAAGACCTTGCCAAGGCGATCCAGCGTCTTCTATTAAAAGATGATGACGGAGAGCGGGCAATTCCAATGATTGTTGCCGTAGATCGTGAGTCGACGTTACCGCTTTCATTCGCTCAGGAGCGACTCTGGTTTCTCGACCAACTAAACCCGGAAAACCCTTTCTACAATGCCCTTGCTGCACTTCGCATTCGTGGGAATCTTAATGTTGATGCCTTGCGCAAGAGTATGAAAGCCGTTGTTGAGCGACATGAAATATTGCGGACACGTTTTCCCATGCAAGGAGAAAATCCAGTGCAACGTATTGAACCTGCGGCACACTGGAATCTCGAATTGCATGTAGACGGGGTGCCTGATTCGGTTACTGGCGATCAGGAGCGAGGAGCCTATATCGAAATGAAGATTCAAGAGGTCGCCCGACAGCCTTTCGATCTCCAGCACGATCAGCCTATCCGGTTTCGACTTTTCCAGGTTGATGAAACAGAAGCTATATTCGTCGTTTGCCTGCACCACATCGTAACCGATGGGTGGTCAAGCGGGATACTAATGGATGAGTTAAGTCAGCTCTATCGTTATCACAACCGGGCTTCAGACCCGATTCCACCGTTGACGCCGCTTGGTATTCAGTTTGCCGACTACGCCAGCTGGCAGAGAAATTGGCTGTCGGGAGTTCGATTGCAATCCCAACGGGATTACTGGAAACACACACTTCAGGGCGCTCCCCAAGTGTTTACCATGCACACAGATCATCCTCGACCCGCGGTCCACAGTTATAAAGGGGATGCGATCCCTTTTAAATTATCGAAGGATGTAACCTCTCGAATTAATACCTTTTGCCGTCAGATTGATGTGACTCCCTTCATGTTTCACCTGGGTGTATTTTCAATTTTGCTGCATCACTACAGCCATCAGTCAGATCTCATCGTGTCTTCGCCGATTGCCAATCGGCAACGAACTGAATTGGAAAAACTCATTGGTTTTTTTGTGAATACTATTGTCTTACGGATCGATTTGACCGGGACAGTTTCCAGGGATGAGTTTTTTAAACAGATTCGGCAAACCACTATCGAAGCGTACGAACACCAGGATCTACCGTTTGAACAGTTGGTCGATATGATGAATGTCAGTCGGGACATGAGCCGTAACCCATTGGCTCAGGTTTCACTGGCTTATCAAAATATGCCCTTGCCTGATTTGGAATTGGATGAGTTGGATGTACAGGTTCTTGAATTCGAAGAACACACGGTTCGATTTGACCTAGAATTTCATTTGTTCGAATATCAAGGCGAAGTCAATGGGCGTTTGATGTTTTATAAAGACATCTATGAAAAAAGCACAATAGCGCGATTTCTTGAGCACTATACGCGTCTGATTGATGTGATGGTAAATGAATCCGACCAACCTATTAGCCAGTATTCGTTGCTCACGAAGGAAGAAAGGCAGCGTATTGTTTATGAGTGGAATGATACTGATCAGGATTATCCTGATTTATGTTTCCATCAGCTGGTTGAGTCTCAGGTCGAAAAAACGCCGGAGCAAATCGCTGTTCGTTTCGAGCTGAGCTCACTTAATTATCGGGAGCTCAATGAACGCGCTAACCAGCTCGCGAGGTATTTGAGGAAACGGGGAATTGGTAAAGATAAAACGGTGGGCGTTTGTATGAATCGTTGCCTGAATCTCCCAGTCGCACTGTTAGCAGTCATGAAATCTGAAGCAGCCTATGTGCCGCTGGATGCTAACTATCCCGAGGCGCGACTACAGTTCATGGCGAGGGATGCAGGATTGGATTGTGTCTTAAGCCATGACTCCCTGAGTGACGTTGTTGGAGACATGGATTGTGACGTTCTGCTGCTTGATCGACATCAGGCCGAATGGGATGACCTGAGAACTGACAATTTACCTTGTACAGTTAATAACGATGCGCTGGTTTATCTGATGTACACCTCGGGTTCAACCGGAGAGCCAAAGGGGGTCTGTGTTCGGCATCGTGGATTGGTTAATTATCTTCATTGGGCGATTGAATATTATGAAGTGAGGGAGGGAACGGGCTCGTTGGTGCAGTCTTCAATTAGCTTTGATGCCACCATCACCAGCTTATTTGCTCCTCTATTGGTAGGGAATACCGTTCAGTTGTTACCTCAGGAAGATGAACTAAATGCACTCGGTAACGCCTTGGCTCTGCAATCGAACCACAGCTTGATTAAGCTCACTCCTGCCCATTTGCAGTTGCTTAAACACCAGTTGCCAGTGGAACGAATGGCTGGGTCGAGTCGTGCATTGGTGATCGGCGGAGAAGCGTTGAACGCCGACCACGTCGAGAGCTGGCGGGTGAACGCCCCTGATACCCGACTGATTAACGAATACGGGCCAACTGAAACAATGGTTGGTTGTTGTGTCTATGAAATTAGGTCCAAAGATGGATTCACTAATTCCGTCCCCATCGGCCGCCCCATCGCCAACACCCAGCTCTATATTCTGGATGAAAATATGACCCCGGTACCCGAGGGTATACTTGGGGAACTGTATATCTCGGGTCACGGGGTTGCTAAAGGATATTGGAATCGACCGGAATTGACCAAAGAATGTTTCATCGATAATCCATTTTCTACTGACCCACTTGCAAAAATGTATCGAAGTGGAGATTTGGCACGATATCGCTCTGATGGTGTGATTGAATATCTTGGTAGGCGGGACATGCAGGTCAATCATCGCGGCTATCGTATTGAGCTTGGGGAAATTGAAAATAGGCTACGTGAGCACAAGCTGGTTCGTGATGCGGTTGCTATTCAACAGGATTCTAAGCTTGCTGCGTTCGTCGTTGCCGATGGAGAAGTGATAGTAAGTGATCCCGGTTTTTCATCTCAACGACCAGCTCAACGACCAGCTCAACGATTGGCTCAATGGGAAGCGGTGTTTGATGCGAGCTATGAGGATATCCCCGAACAGGGCGACCCCAGACTCAATCTTGCTGGATGGAGCAGTAGTCTTAGTGGACAGAATATTGCTGAAATTGAAATGCGTGAGTGGATAGACGAGACGGTGAATCGCATCAGCGGCCTCCAAGGAGAAGCGGTTTTGGAAGTGGGTTGTGGCACCGGTTTACTTCTGTCCCGCCTGGCACCGGACCGCCAGTACTATGGGACCGATATTTCCCAATCTTCATTGAAGTACATCGAACACTTGAAATCCCAGCTCCCGGAATTGCAGGGCGTAACGACCTTGCAAGCAGATGCCAGCGATTTCAGCCAAACCCCAACGGCATTTTTTGACCTAGTTATCCTAAATTCAGTGATTCAGTATTTTCCGGACACCCACTATTTGCAATCGGTGATCGAACAGGCCATTGATGCGATGACGGTGCGAGGTAAAGTATTTTTGGGGGATGTCAGGGATTTCAATCTGGCCAAGGCATTTTACTGCGCTGTGGAATCCACTCGATCCACAGAGACGATGAACGTATTAACTCTGGAACAACGGGTCTCTAATTCGTCGCTCAAGGAAGAAGAGCTGATGATTGCACCGAATTTCTTCCACGAGCTCAAGCGCGATCATCCCCAGATCAGCCATGTTCAAATTCTACTTAAACGTGGTGAACATAATAATGAACTAACACGTTTTCGCTATGACGTAGTATTACATATCGATAAAAACCAGTCCGCCAATGAAGGAGAAAATGCGGAAGGAGAAAATGCGGACACCCACAAAATTCGGGTAGCAAATGAGTGGGTAGCAAATGAGGACACCCACAAAATTTGGGGGATGAATTCTGGCGAATCAAATGAGGACACCCAGGGTGTTCCTGTGGTTGATTGGGTTGAAAGCGGTCTGGATATTACGCTGGTTGAACAAAAGTTGAGCGAAGGATTGTCAGCACCCTTGGTGATTCAACATATTCCTAACGCGCGTTTAGCGCAGGAACGTTCACTGCATTACTGGTTGGAGCCTAGCAATTCGACGGCCAATTTGACGGCCAACTCCATGGAGACCATTCCGTCCCAGGATAGGTTGAAAGCAGTGGGAACTGAGTTGGAAGCGGTGGTTGATCCCGAGGCGTTTTGGCAGCTTCAGCAAAGGCATTCAGTGAAAGTCGATATTTCTCCCTCAGATGCAAGTATGCCATTTTGTTTCGACGTCGCTATTCTAAACTCCATCGATCAAAAGCGTTGGGAAAAGGATCTTTGGGTTCTGGGCGAGAAGGACTTGCCTCAGACCGATACATTGCAAACCGGGCCATTAGCCAACGATCCTACCCGAAGTCGATCACACAATGAACTGGCGACCGACTTCAAGAACTATCTGCAAAATTACCTTCCAGGATTTATGGTGCCTGCCAAAATTATGGTAATCCCAAGGATTCCTCTGACACCCAGCGCAAAGGTGGATCAACATGCCTTGGGGCATTTGTTGGGTCGACAAGGGGATTCGGGAGATCGCTCATTGACCGAAACATTAAAACCAATTGAAGCGCAGCTGGTCGATATCTGGTGCAGTGTGTTGGGTCTGGAGCAGGTGAGTGTTCATGATAACTTTTTCGATTTGGGTGGTGACTCGATACTAAGTATTCAGTTGTTATCCAAAATTAAAAAAGCGGGTATCGCACTGGAGTTAAAACAACTTTTCCAGTATCAGACTATTGCGGAGTTGGCGCAACAGATTGAGTTTAACGCACCAGCCCAGACGATCGAGGCGGAACAGAACCCCATTGAGGGCAGCATTCAGTTAACCCCGATTTATCATGAGTTTCTTTCGTGGGGGTTAGCACACCCGTCGTATTACCAACAGGGTTTATTAATCGATATTGCCTCGGAAGTATCCATCGAAGTGGTGAATCTAGTCGCTAATGCGTTGTGGCAACATCATGACATGTTGCGCCAGTGTTGGGATGTAAATGAACCGGACAGCAAACCGACCTTCCTTCCAACAGACCATCCGATTGGAGATAATCTGGTGGAATCTTGGGCGTTGGAAGAGGGTGAAGACGAATCTTTGTTGAGGTCCCGAATAGCGGAACAATTAAGGCGGCGGATTAATCTTGGTTCGGGTGTCTTGATGCAAATGGCGTTGATTGAACGTCCTGGCAAGGAGGCAAATCACCTGATTTGGGTTATCCACCATGTTGCCACGGACGGTGTTTCGTGGCGAATTTTGTTGGAAGACTTTGCGTCGTCCACGATTCAGGCTTCGCACCGTGGATCCAGCAACTCCATAACCCTACCAGAGAAAACCACCTCATTTCAGTATTGGTCTCGACGGCTTAATCAATTTGCATTTGAAATGGTGATGCCTCAGTTACTACCAATGAGCTGTTTTCAATCTCGACTTCCCTCGGATTACTCACAGTTAAAGCCCGAAAATCTGGAACGTAATGCGGTAGAAACTAGTTTCTCAATGAATCGGCAGAGAAGTGACGCTTTTCTCAAGCAGATACCCAAGACCTATCGGACAGGTGCCGATGAGGTGCTGATTACTGCATTGACTCGAGTACTGACCGATTGGACTCAAGCCAGCGAGATCGTGCTTGATCTGGAATCACATGGGCGCGAAACCTTGTTTGACGAAGTTGACTTGTCACGGACAGTGGGCTGGTTTACGGCGCAGTACCCCGTAGTGTTATCCCTTCAGCCCGAGTTTGATGCCGCTAGTGATATTACTGCGGTTAAAGAGCAACTCAGGAAAAATCGAATGCCGATTCATTATGGCATGGCTGAATTTTTGCAAGATGCCCCGGTCGATTACGACGATCTGGGGCGAGCGGAAATCAGGTTCAATTATTTCGGACAAATGCGACAAACCAATCAGCATCCAATCTTGGGTGTCTCTCGACAACATATCGGGCTCGATAGCCATCCGGATAACAAAAGAAGCCATGTGCTGGATATTAGTGCGGTTGTTGTCGATGACTGTTTGGAAATCTATTGGCGTTATCCGGGGCAGCGCTATCAAGCTGAAACAATTGATAAATTGATGTCATCGTTTAAACAAGTGCTTGATAAATTGATTGATCATTGCCTGGATGTCGGTGTGGGTAAATACACGCCATCTGACTTTCCATCAGCGGGTCTGAATTCGCCACAATTGCGGCAGATCGTCGAATCGTCTGGCGGCGACCGGGAGATCGAAGCGATTTACCCATTGTCGCCTTCTCAGCTCGGGATGTTGTATGGTGCGATTTCCCAAAAGGATTCGGGGCTTTATCTTGAACAGTCAATTTGGCACCTAAGCGGTGAACTGGATGTGGATCATTTTAGAAAAGCCTGGAATGCCATTGTCTCAAGACACCCCACCTTGCGGACGCGTTTTGTCTGGGATGTCTTGCAACAGCCGATACAGGTGGTGGTGAAGCAGGCATCCATGGATATCGAAACCCACGACTGGTCACATTTTCGCGGTTTATCCTCATCGTCGAGGTCTGAACCCTTGGAAGATTTTCTGCAGCAAGATCGTGTTCGTGGGTTTGATTGGTCAAGGCCTTGTCTGATGAGACTGAGCATCATCAACCATGGTAATGACCAGCATACCTTTGTATGGACTCATCATCATATTCTTATGGATGACTGGGGCAACAAAATAATTCTGAAAGATTTACTGACCTGTTTCGAACAGCAACAGCGTTACGGTGAGATTAACATCGAGCCCGCGCCGTCTTATCAGGATTATGTCACGTGGCTAGAGAATCAGGATTTATCATCGGCAAAGCAGTATTGGTTGGATTATCTCAGGGGATTTACGCGACCCACGTCTCCTGGACAAGTATCGGATGGTCTCCCGATTCGTCCAGATAACTTGCCGGAATATGACACGCTGAGTTGGGAACTGGGTTCTGAACGTACCAGTCAACTAAAAGCGCTTTTACGCAGTAAACGCCTTACCTGGGCGAGTTTGGTGCAGGCTGTATGGGGTTTATTGCTGGCGAAATTCACCGATCAGAATGATGTGCTGTTTGGATTCACGGTGTCTGGCCGTTCCGTTCCCGTGGCCAACGTTGAATCGATGCTGGGGCTGATGATTAATACGCTGCCAGTGCGAGTGGAGGTTGATCCACTGGGGGATTTCTGGAAGTGTGTCAATGAAATCCAAACCCGGTCCCGAGAGCATCAGGTCCATGAACATTGTTCCGCTGGGCAGATTCACCAATGGAGTGACGTGACCCCAGGGGAGCCGCTTTATCACAGTCTTTTGGCAGTCGACAGTTATGCATCTGAGCAACTGGGAGAGAATTTCCAACCGTTTCAATCTCTTGGGCTATCACTGGATGGGGCTGACTATGTCGGGGCAAAAACAGCCTGCGCGCTAACGATGTTAGTCATTCCGTCCAATAATTTGCAATTTCAGATGATTTTTAAGACAGCTCATTTCACTGGGCAAAGTGTTGAGCAGATTGCATCCGCTTTCGAAAGCGTCATATCGAAAATTGCTATCTCGGGCAATGGACCCGTTTCGATTGGTGAAATTGGTGGAGTGTTATCCCGGGACGACATGCCGACTTTTATAGAAGAGTCGAAGCTTTCTGATGAAGCTCATATTGCACCGAGGGATCCACTGGAGTGGCAACTTGCCAGAATTTGGAAAAAAGTTATTTCACCTGAAGCATTGACAGTGGATGTGGAAGAAGTCGGTCAACAGCCTAATAGCGATATTCCCGGTATTCGGGATAATTTCTTCACTTCCGGTGGGCAATCACTATCAGCAGCGCGACTGATGATCGAAGTGGAACAGCAATGGCAGCTCACACTGCCGATATCCTCTTTACTTGAAAATCCGACCATCGAACAATTAGCTTCTGTGATTCGTCGAGGAGCGGAAAACTGGTCTCCGCTGGTGACACTGCAAACCCAAGGGGAGCAGTCCCCAGTTTTCTGTTTTCCTGGTATCGGCGGCAATGTGCTCAGTTTTTATGGGCTCGCTAATGCCATGGGGCACGATCGACCCATCTACGCGCTTCAGGCAAGTGGTCTTGATGGGGAGTCTGCGCCGGATTCTGATATGCAATCCGTTACGAAACGCAACATTGCGCTGATCAAGGGTGTTCAACCCCAGGGGCCGTATTATCTCCTTGGTTATTCATTCGGAGGGTTGGTGGCTTATGAAATGGTTAAACAACTCCAGGCGGAGGGTGATGAGGTTGCATGGTTGGGCTTATTGGATGTTAATGCGCCACCGCAAAGTGCGGCTTTTGAAGAGGTGCGGCCTGAATGGACCCAGGAAGAGTGGCTGACCATGTTAGTGAGCATTCTGGAAAATGAGATCGGTCTATCTGAGCCAATAACAACGGAACGCTTCAGGGGGCTGAGCGATGAACAATGTTACGAGTCTATCGCTAACCTGATTAATACGTCTGAGTTAGGGAAAGCCGTGTCTTTCAAACATGTAAAAGGCATGCTTCAGGTATTTAAGGCAAATATGCAAATGCCGTACCTGAGTGATTCGAAAGGTGTGAATTGCCCGACAACGTTGATCAGACCGACGGCGGCTACTGAGACTGCATTGTTTCTCTGGTTCAGAGAGAAGTATGCTGCCGCATTCGCCGAGATAGAGAAGGAGGAGACGTTAGGTTGGAGCCGGTTGATTGACGATTTATCCGTTGAGTGGGCGAATGGCGATCACTACACCATGCTTCATTCAGAAAATGCGCCGACATTGGCTAAGCAGCTCAACCGATCTATCAACGAGTCCGAGTCCATAAACGAGCCTGCGGGTGCAAACGGGAAATGAAGATGGCATATGCAGCACCCATAGCCCCTATCCACATTTAACCGTCTCCGCATTTTTCAGTGTGATTAAGAAGAGGTAAACATTATGTTGTACTTATCCTATTTTTTATTAGGGTTACTCGTTCTCGGCGTGATCGCCTGGATATTTGAGCCAAGAATTTTGCTCGTGATATACAGTCAAGTACTGAAGTTGTTTGTTAAAAACCCTCCTTTCATTGAAGATCCCTCGATTGATTTTCCGGAGTCTAAGTTACTGGAAGAGAATTGGTTGACCATTCGGGAAGAGCTACTGTCGGTGCTGGCCAGACCGGATGATATTCCAAAAGTACACGAACTTGATCCTGCGCAATCGAATGTATCAGACGATAAGTCTCCTCCCTGGCGCGCATTTTCTTTTTTGCTTTACGGACAATGGGTAGAGAAAAACTGTGCACTTTGCCCGAAAACCACGGCATTGTTAAAACAATGCGACAATATCAACATCGCATTTTTCTCTATCCTTGATGGTCACAAAAGCATTCCCCGTCATTGGGGGCCGTATAAAGGTGTCCTTAGGTATCACTTGGCGCTGGTGGTGCCGGACGATGCCCCGTGTTACATCATCAATGGCGGTCAAAAATACCAATGGAAAGACGGCGAAGGCGTGTTACTCGACGATACCTATTATCATGAAGTCCATAACGAAAGTAGCCAGCGCCGTATTGTGTTGTTTTTAGACATCATGAGACAGTTGCCCGGCATTTTAATGCCGATCAGTCGTTTTCTGTATTGGCTTCAATACCATTCACCCCGAATTAAAAAAACAGTGGGCCGGGCGTAATTGGGGCCGGAGTGCGTATTTTTTACGCATCCACCAAACTGCATTTATATCTGCCCTCCCAAAGTGATCCAGTTCGCCGATATTTTTTGTTGATGTACAAAACGTACATCCGACCCACGTGTTGAAACACTCTCTGTATAAGAAATACGCACTCCGGCCCCTTATCCCTTTAAGACGCCTATGACAAAAAGCATGGTGGTCGCCAGGGTTGTAAACGGCCGTAACCCAATAAAGCCGTGCTTTACTCTTTGTAATCGATCTATTGCCCCGACTCAGATAAAAGCCATACATTGGTATGAGTTGCATCATGTGAGTCGCGAAGAAATGGGGAATTCGAAAATCCCGTCCATCCAGATACCAGCCAAACATAGGCATACGCATAACCGATTGGGTATTGTCCGCCAAATAGCCGTACTCAGATGAAGAAAGTAAGCCTGCCACTATCACCGTTAGCACAGAGCCCATGGTAAGCCCGAGTGCCGCCGACAACAACAGAACTCCGCTGTGCTTAGATCTATACTCCCGGTACAACAGCCAGCCCAGATAAAAACTACCAGCAACCATTAGCAATGCACCCAAGCCCATTGGTAGTGTAATCTGAGGTCTGTAATTTAGCTTTCTATTGCAGCTTCGCTATTGGCTTTGGCGGAGTGAACGTAGAGAGCGAAGCCAAAGCCGGTTTTTCAGGCTTTAGTATTGAATGTTGAGCCAT
>WLWV01000193.1 GCA_012103395.1 Gammaproteobacteria bacterium | reverse complement strand
GAGGTCTGTAATTTATTTCTTTAGCGATGTTCGTTTGGCTTAGGCGAAGTGAGCGTAGCGAACGAAGCCAAAGCCAATAGCGAAGCTGCAATAGAAAGCTAAATTACAGACCTCAGATTACACTACCCACCAGACCTTGAAAGCAACACCGGACAGCACTTACTATGCTGACCTGCTTCCATTAAAAGAAGCAGGATAAACCCATTTTACTTAAGGCAGGAATACACTTAGAAAATTAAACTATCTGTCCAACCATTGGGGTCCACCTCTAGTCGCCAACACTGCCAACAGAAGCATTAAAACCGGCCTCATTAAGCCGCTCAGAATAACGAATGGACAGATACTGACTCCCTCTATCGCTATGGTGAATAACACCTTTGGGTTTGCCTCGTGCCCATAAAGCTTGCTCCAGCGCATCCAGCACCAAATCGGTTTGCATCGTTTTCAATACTCGCCAACCAACGATATACCGAGAGAACACATCAACCACAAAAGCCACGTAGACAAACCCACTCCAGGTCGCAACGTATGTGATATCGGCGACCCACAGCTGATTCGGACGTGTTGCCTGGAATTGACGATTAACGAGGTCTAATGGTTTGTCTGCCAGATCTGATGGAATGGTCGTTTTGCATCGGCGCCCTCGTCGAACGCCTTCAATCTTGAGCTTTCTCATCAGTCTTTCAACTGTACAACGCGCGGTTCGTATCTGTTCGCGATTCAACTGCTTCCATATCTTGTGAGCCCCGTATACCTGTCGATTCTCCTCAAAGATACGCTGAATTTCCACTTCAAGCATCTCATCACGCAGAATCCGCTTCGATCGCTTATTGGGATGATTTAGCAGATGCCTAAAACGATAGTAAGTGGATGGTGCAATCGGTAATACCTTACAGATTGACTCGACACCATACGTTTTACAATGCTGATCGATAAAGCCCACCATCATTTCGGTTTGCGGTCGAGCTCCGCCTGGGCGAAATACCCCAAGGGCACCTAGAAAGCGGCCGCCTTTTTGAGAATCTCGTTGGCTCGTTTAAGCTCCCGATTCTCTCGCTCAAGTTCCTTCATTTTCTGAGCTTGATCGGTAGTCACTCCAGATTTTAATCCTGTGTCCACCTCCATTTTGTTGATCCAGCTTCTTAAGGTTTCTGGTATACAGCCAATTTTTGTCGCAACAGATTGAATAGTTGCCCAACGTGATCGATGGTCAGGCTCGCTGGTTAATACTAAACGTACTGCACGCTCTCTTACTTCTGGGGAATATCCCGGTCGTTTGTTCATGGACTAATTCTCTCAAGATGATTAGTCTCCGAGCAACCCGGGGCGATTCATTCTTCATGCTTCTCGTCTTTGGTCAGAGGAAAAGCTGACATTATCCCAGCTCTCTCTTGTTTGACGGGTTGCATTTACGCGTTGAATTCAAGTCCTTTTTTAAGCCATTCACTCGTCAACAGGCTTTTTCAGACCGACCTACCCCTCCATCAGACTCACTACAGCTTTGCAGAAAATCTTCACTTCCTCTTCAGTATTAAAATAGTGCAAGGAAGCTCTTGTTAGGGAATTTAGCTTGCGTTCTTCCAAGTCCCATCTAGCACTACTGACGGTAGAAGTTGAAACATTTATTTGCTTTTCTGCTAGTAACTTCTGAAGGACATCGCTTGGGATTTGATTATGGGTGAAAGTTACTATTCCGCATTTCTCGACTCCCAAATCATGCACTGTTACGCCAGGGATTTCTTGAATTTCTGTCCGCAGGATCTGCGCCAAATTTTTCGTTCTCTCGTAAATATTATCCAACCCGATTGACATAGCATATTCCGCTGCTTTAGCTAAGCCAACTTTACCAGCGAAAAAACACTCCCAATTCTCGAATCGTTTTGCATCTTCTCGAATTCGGTATTGATCACTAGCGGTCCAGCAAGCGGAGCGTAGATCAATAAAGGTCGGTTCCAGCTTTTTGATCATCGACGACTTCACATACAAAAAGCCCGTTCCTCGAGGGCCTCTTAGAAATTTTCTACCTGTCCCTGAAAGCATATCACAACCAATTTCCTTGACATCGATCTGCATTTGCCCTACCGACTGACACGCATCAAGAAGATAAGGGATATTATATCTCTGTGCGATCTTACCGATTTTCGCAGCTGGATTGACTAAGCCACCTTGAGTTGGAATATGCGTAATAGATATGAGTTTGACCTTTTCGTCTATCATGTCTTCTAGGGATTCGATATCGAGTTGCCCTGTGTGGTCATTGGGAACGACATCTACGATAACTCCTTTATTCCTAGCGACTTGCAAATACGCCAAAGAATTACTGACATACTCAGCCTTTGCAGTAAGAATGCGATCCCCTCGCTCAAAATTCATGGAGTAGAATGCCATGTCCCAAGCACGAGTTGCATTTTCAATAAAAGCCACTTCCTCCGGGGCACAGTTTAAAAGTTTCGAAAAACTGTCATAAAACGAATCGAGCTGATCTGAATACCTTCTCGCGGCTGCATAACCACCGATGCGCCGCTCACAGCTCAAGTACTCAACGACCGCTTCATAAACACAATCTGGTTGCAGTGAGGCCCCAGCATTATCGAAATGCAAAACCTCTAGGCAACCCGGCGTTTCGTTCCGAAATTTTTGGATATCTAACATGGATTCTCGCTTCTAACGTTTCAGTGATCTTACGATTGAAATACATGATTCTGCGGGAACAAATCTCGTTCAATCAATTCGATTAATATATGGATCACCTTAATATGAAGTTCCTGAACCTTATCAGCAAATCGGCGATCAACGGTAGAAATATCGATGCTCGCAATCTGCCCGAGTTCTGATCCTCTCCGCCCAGTAAGGGAAATCACCATTACTCCATTTTCTAGTGCATATTTTGCTGCATTAACCACATTTTTGCTGCTGCCGCTGGTACTGATCGCCAGAAGACAGTCTCCGGGGCGGGATTTCGCCTGCAGGTATCTCGAAAAAATATGTTCATAACCAAAGTCGTTAGCGACGCAGGAAATGTGCCCCGGATCACTGATAGCGGTTGCAGAGAGTCCTAATCGATTCTGTTGATAGCGACCAGTGAGCTCTTCTGCGAAATGCATTGCGTCACTCATGGATCCACCATTTCCGCAGCTGTAAATGCTGCCGTCAGCTCTTAACGTATGAATAAGCAGCTTTGCGGCATTTTCGACCTGAGTAATGTTGTATTCATCATCGATGAAACTCTCGAGGGCTGTTTTTGACTCATTTAGCGCATTCAATATATGGTCTTTCATAATGTTGGCATGTGCAACTCAACCCAAAGAGTCCCCGACAAGCAAACACCTCTAAGTTGTTTAGGTTAGATTATTAGGTTAATCAGAGTAGATAGGATGCAATCAGTCTTCGGAAGTTCGTCTCATTTTTTGAGGCTAATCTCTAACACTACTCTAAAGCTTGGATAATTTCGTGGTGAAAAAGCTGATTAGAAAATTGGCAAAGCTCTTGTAGACCAGTCGGACTAGTCACATTTACCTCGATCAATTTTTCTCCAATGATGTCAATGCCGGCGAAAATAATGCCCTCGTCGATCAATGGTTTTACCATAGCCTGACAAATCTCCGAATCCCGTTCGGTCAGTTCCACTGGATGCGCAGTACCCCCTGCATCAAGGTTGTTCAACTCTACTCCTTCAGCGTGCATTCGAAGTATCGCACCCAAAGGTTTTCCATTGAGAATCAATATTCGCTTATCACCTTTCTTCGCTTCTTCAAGGTATTCTTGGACAATGACCCAATGTCGGCCGTTATGGGTTGCCGCTGTCAACCCTTCCTCACTATCACCAGGTTGATAGAAGATAATTCCCTTGCCACCAAAACCATCCACCGGTTTGACAGTTACCCGGCCTTGTTCCGCGGCAAAACGTTTAATGTCTTCCACGTTATTCGTGACTCTAGTGTTAGGCGTGTATTGGGGAAAGACCAATGCGGCCAGTTTCTCATTCCAATTTCTCACTCCAGACGGTCGATTAACTAGTTGAGTACTATCAGGAAGAAAATCCAATAACAATGTAGTATAAAAATAGCGTCGGTCAAAAGGTGGATCTGTACGCAGCCACACCGCATTCATTTGTGCGAGGGGGATAAACGCCGTTTCGATCACACTGAATGGTTGTTCATTATCAGCATGAACATCTAACCAAGTGACTGTCGCCCATAGTTGATCATGCACTAAAGAAAGAGATCGTTGATCTAGATAACAAACATCATGACCCCGTTCTTTGCATGCCAGCATGAGGAAGTAAGTTGTGTCTTTCCATGGTTTAACCGATTCAATCGGATCCATAACAAACGCATGTTTCATTAGCTTTCCAACCTTCAAGTCATTCTATTTTAGCAACCAAAACCGGGGGGGGGCTGGTCGCCAACTGGTTAGCCTTCTGCATATCCCAACGATTGCAGCGACACCTCTATTTCATCAAGAATAGCGGGGTCGTCAATGGTTGCTGGCATCTTCCATTCGGTGCTATCTGCAATTTTTTTCATGGTTCCACGCAGAATTTTACCTGATCGAGTTTTTGGTAAACGACCAACCACAACAGCCAGCTTAAATGCAGCGACTGGCCCAATTTTCGCTCTAACCAATTGCACACATTCCGAGATGATTTCCTGATCATCTCTATCCACTCCAGAATTCAAAACAAGACACCCCAATGGCAACTCTCCTTTAAGGGCATCATTCACACCCATCACCGCACATTCAGCAACATCCGGGTGGGAAGCAAGAACCTCTTCAATCGCACCTGTTGAAAGCCGGTGTCCTGCAACATTAATGACATCATCGGTTCTAGACATTACAAAAACATAGCCATCTTCGTCAATATAACCTGCATCTCCGGTCTCATAATATCCCGGAAATGTTTTTAAGTAGGAGTCAAAATGTCTTTCTTGAGCATTCCAAAGCGACGGAAATGTACCAGGCGGCAACGGCAGTTTTGCAACTAGGGCCCCAATTTCTCCAGGCTTAACTTCGTTACCACCTTCATCTAGGACAGATAACTGCCATCCAGGAACTGCGCGAGTTGGCGAGCCATCTTTTACTGGCAATTGTTCAATACCTAAACAATTGGAACAAATAGCCCAACCAGTTTCTGTTTGCCACCAGTGATCGATAACGGGAACTCCCAGTTTTTCTTTGGCCCAATTTAGCGTGTCTGGGTCGGTCCTCTCACCTGCAAGAAACAAAGACTCCAGACAGGAAACATCATATTTCTTTAAATATTGACCTGTCGGATCCTCCTTTTTAATGGCTCTAAAAGCCGTGGGCGCAGTGAACAACACCTTGACATTGTGTTCAGATATGACACGCCAAAAAACACCTGCATCAGGAGTTCCAACTGGTTTGCCCTCAAACAAAAGCGTGGTGTTACCATGAAACAAAGGAGCATAAACAATGTACGAATGACCGACAACCCATCCGATATCAGATGCTGCCCAGTACACGTCACCCGGATTGGAATTATAAATGTTTTTCATTGACCACTTTAGTGAAACCATCCCCCCTCCCGTGTCTCGAATCACACCCTTAGGCTGACCGGTCGTACCTGAGGTATAAAGGATGTATAGCGGATCGGTGGCAGCGACAGGCACGCAATCCATAGGAGAAGCGGTTTTCATCACTTCCTCCCAATCAAAGTCGTATCCTTTGGTCATATTTGCTCTAGACTGAGGTCTCTGTAAAACAACACACCCATCGGGTTTATGAGTCGCAATTTCAATGGCCTCATCCAATAGCGGCTTATATTCCACTGTTCTACTTGGCTCCAAACCACATGAGGCCGCAACAATAAGTTTGGGTTCACAATCGTCAATTCTCACCGCCAGTTCGTTGGATGCAAAGCCACCGAAAACCACTGAGTGCACGGCACCGATTCTTGCGCAAGCCAACATCGCGACGACGGCTTCGGGCACCATTGGCATATACACAATAACGCGATCTCCCTTAGCCACTCCATGGGAAGATAGGACACCTGCAAATCGAGAAACTTGATCTTGTAGCTCGAGATAAGTGAGCTTACTAACGCTATTTGTAATAGCGCTATCGTGGATAATCGCAACCTGTTCTCCCCTGCCCTCTTTCACATGTAAATCAATGGCATTAAAACAAACGTTGGTTTGAGCACCCGTAAACCATCGATAAAACGGCGCATCTGAATCGTCAATTACCTTGTCCCATTTTTCATACCAATGGACTTGTTCGGCTATTTCTGCCCAGTAGCTTTCAGGATTCTCGCAAGCTTCTTTGTATACTTCTTCAAAAGAGTTCATCTATAATCTCTATCAAGATTTTGGGAATATTCTACTAATGTTGACGGTTACTCCACAATCTACGCCGACAAAAAATGCTGCTTGCAGAATCGTCTAAAGTTAGCTGTTTGTACTTCGATAACATCGCTAGCCTATCTAAGCTTAACGCGAACCAGATCTGTAATATGTCACTCTCTTATGAGCGGAATATGCGTTAGCAGTTTGACTACAATTCCAGTATCGGATGTGCCATGGGCAAATACACAAGAGACTCGAATTTTAGGCCAATACCACAAAGTGTCTCAGTGTACCGAGAAAGTCATTTCAGATATTAGTAAGCCAACACACCGCTCTGTATTTCTGGTGGCATCAAGAACCTAATGAGCATGACATAATAAGTGTAAATTCACAATTTTTTGTGCTTTATTTTTTATTAGATATGTTTAGATTTTTGTAAAAAAGCGCAAACAATTGATTGTGCAACCCTACGTCTGTAACTTCGGTTTAGTTTGAGTCATTATTGTCGTTCCACACGATATATCGCTTGTCGGCATTGCTCCATTCATCGTCAATCTCAACGAGAATGGCACTGACAAG
>WLWV01000192.1 GCA_012103395.1 Gammaproteobacteria bacterium | reverse complement strand
GATGGCTCAACATTCAACACCTAATCCAGAAAAACCGGCTTTGGCTTCGTTCGCTACGCTCACTTCGCCTAAGCCAAACGAACATCGCTAAAGAAATAAATTACAGACCTCAGGGTACACTACCTTTCCCCTCGCCCGAGCTGGCTAATGCTGATGGTTTAATTGCCGTCGGGGGGGATTTATCGGCGGCTCGATTAATCAAAGCCTATCAAAGCGGTATTTTCCCTTGGTATAGCGATGGTGATCCGATCTTGTGGTGGACGCCTGACCCTAGATGCGTGTTGTTTCCGGAAAATCTCAAGATATCCCGGAGCTTAAAGAAAAGCATTCGATCTAAAGGTTTTGAATTTCAATTTGACCGCGCATTTTCAACGGTTATTAGCGAATGCGCGGCCATACGGGGCGGTGAGGAGGGTACTTGGATCACCACTGAGATGAACGATGCATATTGCTATTTACAGACGCTCGGCTTTGCGCATTCTGT
The DNA here is from genome assembly GCA_012103395.1 of Gammaproteobacteria bacterium. Classification (GTDB taxonomy): domain Bacteria; phylum Pseudomonadota; class Gammaproteobacteria; order Arenicellales; family Poriferihabitantaceae; genus WLWV01. Next base: position 6,444 of record WLWV01000192.1, on the reverse strand, counting down.
GGAAACATGGCAAGATGGGGAGCTGGTCGGTGGACTGTATGGTATTGCATTAGGGGGAATCTTTTTTGGTGAAAGTATGTTCAGTCGTGTCACTGATGCTTCCAAAGGTGCATTGGCATTTCTAGTGAGTCAGTTGAAAAATTGGCATTTTACGATGATCGATTGTCAGGTGACGTCCACCCATTTACTGAGTTTGGGAGCGCAAGAAATTAGTCGCGCAAATTTCATGACACATCTGGAGCTTGCGCTTAAATTACCAGGGAAACCCGGATGTTGGAAGAAGGAGGTAATAATCGATCAGTGACGTTGACGTATTCCAAATTCTGATCATTATTTTAAGTTATTGTGACTGTCCAAGCTAATCACCCTAAGCTGTTTATTTCGGCGCCTCATCCATGTCCCTACATTGAACCGGAAACGGCGTCTACCGTATTGCTTGACCCCGAATTTGAGGTGAACAATACCTTATTTAGTATCTTGTTGAAATCCGGGTTTCGGCGAAGTGGTGAAACCATATACCGACCCCACTGCCGTAATTGCAATGCATGTGTTTCGGTTCGGATTCCTGCCAATGAGTTTACCCCAAATCGAGCACAGCGTAGAACCTATAAGAGAAACAGCGACATATATACAACCATGGTTCCCGCCGAGTTTAAAGACGAACACTTTGATCTCTACAAGCAGTATCAATCTTGGCGGCACACCGGGGATATCATGGATCATGATGACCCAATGCGGTACAAGGAATTCATGGTGGCGTCATCCATTGAAACCGCGTTTATCGAATTTCGCCTAAACGGGGAGAGAGGTGAACTAGTGGGATTAGCCGTTTGTGATTTACCGGACGATGGTTTGTCTGCGGTGTATACTTTTTTTAATCCTAATATGGCCAAACGCAGCTTGGGGACATTTGCCATCATGAAACAATTAGATTACGTGCGAGAAATGGAATTAGACTGGGTGTATCTCGGCTATTGGATTGAAAATTGCAAAAAGATGAATTACAAAACGAGTTTTAAACCGATGTTTGGCTTTGTCGATAAAGAGTGGCAATTACTCAAGCCTGAAAAAAGCTGATATTCAGGATTCAGCCTCTTACTCGGGTTAAGTTATTTTAGTAGTCCGTCCGCTACTGCTTTTTTGACCACTGGTTCGGGTTTAAACGCCATCGAAAAACAACTGTATTTAGGTGTTATTGTTCTGTGCTTCGAATAGCCTCTCTCAAAGCGGCTAATTGACTGACATACCAAAATGGTGCAATGGTGAGTTCACTTTCGCCACGGTTCAGTGCTGATAGCGCGATTTCTCTTAAAGACTTATCCTCAAGGGTTTTCGATAATTTCAGTGTTACCAAAATGAGCTCCGCTGAAGGTGACGCGTTTGCGGAGTCTGCGATCATTTCAGATCCAGAGGTTGGTGCAAGTAGCGTGTCATCACCTTCATGCCAGCTATTATCGTGATAAAACCGTTGCCATCCCCTATTAACCATGTCTGTTACTATCTGCAGATCAGCCTCATTGCCTGGCAGCAGAGCCCATTCATATAAACCATGGGACACATAGGCATAATCCTCCAAAGAGCCTGAACCAAGGCGAACGCCTTTTGCCTTGGCTCGATGGAGTTGCTCACCGTCCCAAAGTTGACTGACGAGAAAGTCGCGTAATCGTTTGGCAACGTCATCGTAACCTTGACCTGGAAACTGTTTGCTTGCTTGCACGAACGTTGACAATGCCAGCCCGTTCCAACCCGCCAATAATTTATCATCCACTGGCAGGGAGCGAATTCTTCTGGCTTCGATCATTTTATTTTTGGCGGAATGGAAAATCTCTTCCAAGGTATTTAACGAAAGAGAGTTTTGATCTGCATATTGCTCAATGGATTGGAAGTAACGCGGTTGGTTTCCGGCGGGCAATTCAGAGTGTCGGTTGAGCCCCCAAAGAGCGAAAATTAGCGTGGCTTCTTCGTCGGTTAGGATTGTCCGAATTTCTTCAGCTTTCCAGAGATAGCTACCTCCCTCGACACTCTGGCCATCTACGGCGGAGAATGCAGCGACTAACGCGCCATCTGAATGCCACATCTCCGATCGCATGAAATCCAAGGTGCTCTTGGCTATTGATTCATAGTGACCGACGTGATGTTCTGCGGAAGAACGGCTTGAATCAAAGAGTTGCGCTGCTTGCATGTATAAAGACGCGAGATTGGCGTTGTCGTACAGCATTTTTTCGAAATGTGGCAATTCCTAGGAAGGATCGACACTGTAACGAAAAAATCCCCCAATGAGCTGGTCCCGCACTCCCAAATTTGCCATCGCGTCCAATGATAAAGTCAAGAAAGTCTCTAGGTCTCCGCTTGGGGTTATCTCATACTGAGTCAGTAGATAATGCAATTGAGGCGTTGAAGGAAACTTTTGTTGTTGACCGAATCCACCTTCCAGAGCGTCCGATCTGGCTATGATTTTTTGTGTCGCATAATCAAACATGGGAAGGATTGTCGCTCGATCAATGACCGGATCTGCATCGATGAATGTATGGATGGTTTCATTTCGCACGACATTCAATACTTTTTGTGGATCGTTCTCCCAGAGTGCCTTCAATCTGTTCAAGGTTATTGCAAACTGCGCCGGTGGGGCATAAAGCAGCGAGTAGATGGGATATCCATCTGGAGTGATAAAAACATTTAGCGGCCAGCCTCCCCGACCTAAAATACGCTGAGTAAAATCCATCAGTCGGCGATCAAGAGCAGGATCCAACTCTCGATCAACTTTTACGGGCACAAAAAAATCGTTAATGAGCTTCGCGATCTGTGGGTCCTGATAGCTTTCCTGTTGCATGACGTGACACCAATGACAGGCGAAATAACCAATCGAAAGGAACAGAATCTTGTTGGATTTACGGGCATATTCAACGGTTTCTTCCCCCCACTCTTGCCAGTGAACGGGATCATTGCCGTGTAAAGCCAAATATGGGGCAGGATGATCTTCAAGTCGATTTGTCAGCTCTTGAGCAAAACCGGTTTCAACGCACAGGAAGACAGAAAACAAAAGCGTCAAGCTCTTGGTGGTCGCTCTGATGAATAGAAACATTGGGATTATCCTGTTCTTACCTAGACTCCCGTAAAGGGCGAGCATAGAAGGTTGCATGTGCAATGATTAGAGTCTATATGCTCAGAGAGTTCCCTTGGGATAGGAACGATGTCGTGAAAATATTTTTTTACCGGTGGCTAAATCTGAGATAGCTCAATAAGAAGTGGCCTGTGAGACCTAGAATAAGAAGGAAAAACAAAAGCCCGGCGTTAGAACGGGGCTTTCTAGTATTGCTCATCGTTGCTCAATTTCTGAAGTGTCACGATAAGGGCTTTACTACTTAGAGGCTGGCATCTGTGCCACAAGACAATAGGGACATGGCCGCGAGTCGACTGGAGAAGCTTACCTCTTGGGGTGGATTCCTTTCGTTGTCATTTTAATCATCATCGTCATCGTCTTTTTTAAGAAAACGACAGCTGTACAATCCAAGTTCAAACAGTATCCACACGGGAATGGCGAGTAGGGTTTGAGAAAAAATATCGGGAGGGGTTAGTAACATCCCCACGACAAATGCAGCGATTATGATGTAAGGCCTTTTTTCCGCTAGTTTTTCCGGTGTGGTCACTTTCATCTTCACCATTAAAACCGTTGCTACAGGAACCTCGAAAGCGACGCCAAATGCAAAAAACAGTTTTATAACAAACCCAAGATAGGCGTTGATATCTGTCATCACCGCGACGCCTTCGGGAGCCGTGTTAGCGAAGAAATTAAAAATAAGTGGGAATACAGCGAAGTAAGCAAAAAGGATACCAAGATAAAACAACAAGCTACTAGACAGCAGTAATGGAACTACCAGTTTCTTCTCATGAATATACAAACCGGGCGCAACGAATGACCAAATTTGATAAAGTAGGTAAGGGACCGCCAGCGCGAAAGAGCACGCGAAAGCGAACTTAAAAGGCACGAAGAACGGACCATGTGGTTCCGTCGAAATCATGCTGTTGCCTTCCGGCAGTGCCGACATCAATGGCTCAGCAAGAATCCCATAAAGTTGGTTAGCGAAGGGTGCTAACACGATAAAAAAGACCAATACGGACCCAACGCCTCGAAGTAATCGATCCCGTAACTCTAATAAATGAGAAACCAGTGAGCCTTCCGCATTATTGCTGCTGTCTGCTGCCGACATTTTTTAACCGTTCTTAAGTGTCTTTCTTTGTGTTGGAAGGCGTTTACTGCTGATCACGCTTTTTGGCGGATGTTTTCTTTGTGGGTGACTTTTTTGTCACGGTCTTTTTGGTAGCTGCTTTTTTTGCAATTGTTTTTTTACTCGATACTCTTTTAGAGGCAGCTTGCTTTGCGGTTACTTTCCTTGTCGGAATCTTTTTTGCCGTGGCTTTTTTCGCTACAGCCTTTTTCGTCACCGCCTTTTTAGTGATCTTTTTGCTGGTGGTTTTTTCTGCGGCTACCTTCTTTTTTGTTGCCCTAGTCGCAATGGGCCTTACGGAATCTGCAGAAGGGACTTGCTTGGTAGCTGCCTTTTTATTAGTGTTCTTCTTTTTAGTGATCTTCTTGCTGGTAGCTGGCTGAGTCGAGCTAGTTGTTTTGCTCTCAGACTTTTTAGACTCTGTTGCTTCTGGTGTCGCCCTTATTTTTTCGCTACCCGGTTTTCCAAAATTGTCTGCTGTCTTGCTCGCTGTTTTCTCTGCGTCTTTTAAAACCGATGATACATCGTCTACTGAGCTTTTTATCGTCTCACCGACTTTGCGTATTCCTAAGGGATCATTTTTATCCCCATCAGTGGTTGACGCTAGATCGTCGCGTAGATCTTTGGTTGCGCTGGTGATTTCGTTCTTGAGATTCTTAACACCGCTGAGGGAGTCGTTTTGATCCATCTCACGTTTAATGTCAGATTTAACATCGGACACCATACGTCTTGCTTTACCGATCCACATACCCGCAGTACGAGCGGCACTAGGGAGTCGTTCTGGGCCAATTACCACTAGGGCAATGATGCTTATGAACGCCACCTCCCAAAAACCAACGTCAAACATGGCTAGCTAATTCCAAGAGCATTTTGAGGGGGGGAAGAGGATAATCAGGACTTCTTTTCGTCTGAGGCTGATTTCTCTGAAACATTAGCAACGGTTTCATCGGTTGACTCAGATAACTCAGAGGGTTCTTCTTTATCGCTTTTTCCACCTTCGTCTTTCACGGCTTTCTTGAAACCTTTTATCGCACCGCCCAGATCACCGCCAAAATTCTTTAGCTTTTTTGTGCCAAAAATAAGTAAAACGATAACTAAGATAATGATTAGTTGAACAGGACTGATTCCACCAAGACCCATGATTTTTATCCTCTAGTATTTATAATTTAACTGAAGTAGAGATGAGCCACACAGGCCTCTAGTTGGTCATGCCTAATGCTAACACGAAGAACAGAATATCAAACCATGCCCAAAGTCACTTCTTAACAGGCCAGAGATTCTAACGGGTATCGTATACGCCAACAACTCAAATTATTCAATCTGCTACGCTAATTTGCTCATCAGATTATTTGACTTGGGATAACATGCTAGTTTGCTGATGACTTCATTGTTGATTATTCTCGGAATGTCAGCGTTGTCGTATTGAAAAGAAGAAGGCTCGCCATCCCTACAATGGGCATAATTATTAGTGTAGGGATATCTCTTAAGGGTGGCTATCTTCACGGTAGCCAAATAAAAAAATGCCAAGAATAAAGCGAAACGCTGGTCCTTAGAATAGTTGCATAGACAACGTAGATCACCGTTGGCTACTCGGCTATGCAGGTTTGTCTATGTAGAATTAGTTGCCGTAGATTGCTGTTGGGTTTTTTATTATGGGATCAACCTCAAGCCACTGATCATTTTCATAGCGCTTGTAAAAACAATGCTGTCTGCCTGTATGGCAAGCAATACCCCCTACCTGTTCGACCTGCATGAGCACCACATCACTGTCACAGTCAATTCTGATTTCTTTGAGGTGTTGAACGTGCCCGGATTCCTCACCTTTGCGCCATAGCTTTTGCCTTGACCGAGAAAAGTAAACCGCGCGTCCTTCGTCCAAGGTGGTTTGCAAGGCTTCGCGATTCATCCAAGCGACCATCAGAACTTTGCCTGTGTCGTGAGCCTGTGCAATTGCGGGGACTAGCCCTGCTTCATTCCAGCGAATTTCTTCAAGTATAGATTGTGTCATTAGATTTCGAAAACAAAGTAAAAAGTTGTTCAGGCTTTTCTCGTTTAAAAGGCGTGCCCTGAAAAAGCTCGAACATATTTGGCGTGGGATTGTGCAACCCTACGTCTGTAACTTCGGTTTAGTTTGAGTCATTATTGTCGTTCCACACGATATATCGCTTGTCGGCATTGCTCCATTCATCGTCAATCTCAACGAGAATGGCACTGACAA
>WLWV01000191.1 GCA_012103395.1 Gammaproteobacteria bacterium | reverse complement strand
AACGCCGATGGAAACACTCATCGACGGTAAAGCGATCTGGAAAGAAAAGTTTGTAAACTAAACTCTATCTGACAGACAGCTACTGATAAACGGGTAACTGTCAGCTCAAGTCTGAACTTCTACATATTATTCTACACGGCTTTTATTCCGACATTCATACCTCAAGGAATTACAGGAAAATCATATCAAACACACTTTCTAATTTTGGCATCATCCTACCTGGTCGTTGGCTTTACCACAAAAAGTTTGTTCGCCTTACTTTCTGGGTACGCGAAGAAGGCGTTACAGTCAGAAAATATAAATTTGGTGAATTACTTTTCATCGACTTTACTGTTTCTTTTAGGCGCCTATCTCGTTGCCAAATCGATGAGCGATTATTTGACATGAGTATCTGAGTGCTGTTTTCAATTTTCGTCTTCCCGTGTCGAGGTTTGTGACACTGTGAGCCACCTTTGGGTTCTATCAATTGGCAATTCTCTATAGGAATCCGCGCTGCTTCTTCTTATTGCCTGAGCACTACTTTTTTAGCACTTCTTTGAGATACTGACCCGTAAATGACTTCTTGTTTTTGGCAACAGTTTCGGGCGTCCCAATGGCAACAACTTCGCCGCCGCCATCGCCACCCTCAGGACCAAGATCAACTAACCAATCGGCTGTCTTAATGACATCTAGATTATGCTCGATAACGATGATGGTATTACCGTGATCTCTTAATCGATGCAGCACCACAAGCAATTGACGAATATCGTGGAAGTGGAGTCCCGTTGTCGGTTCGTCTAATACATAGAGGGTTCTTCCCGTGTCTCGTTTAGAAAGTTCTCGAGAGAGCTTAATGCGTTGTGCTTCTCCGCCCGATAGTGTGATTGCACTTTGACCAAGGGTGATGTAACCAAGGCCAACGTCAAGTAAGGTATCGAGCTTCCTTTTGATTACAGGTATGGCAGAGAAAAAGACCGCCGCTTCTTCAATCGTCATTCCCAATACTTCACTGATATTTTTACCTTTGTAACGAACATCCAGCGTTTCTCGGTTATATCGATCGCCTTTACATACGTCGCAAGGAACGTAGACATCGGGTAGGAAATGCATTTCCACTCGAATCATGCCATCTCCTTGGCAGGCTTCGCAGCGTCCTCCTTTAACGTTGAACGAAAACCGGCCGGGTTTATAGCCCCGAGCTCTGGATTCCGGGGTATTCGTGAACATTTCCCGAATGTGCGTGAACAAACCGGTGTAGGTAGCGGGGTTGGACCGGGGGGTCCTACCGATGGGGCTTTGATCGATGGAGATAATCTTGTCGAAGTGTTCAAGCCCCTCTATGGTGTCATGGGGTTGGGGCTTGGCTCTGATTAAACCAAGCTGATGGGCCACTGCGGGGTAGAGGGTGCCATTCACCAGCGTTGACTTGCCCGAGCCGGATACCCCAGTAACACAGGTCAGAAGTCCGATTGGAATTTCGGTGGATACATTTTTTAGGTTATTTCCGCATGCACCAGTGACCTTTAGTGTTTTTTCTGAATTGAAGGAAGTTCTATTTTCTGGGGTATCTACTCTTTCCTTACCGCTGAGGTATTTACCCGTTAATGATAGCTTGTTCTTCAAAATTTGGGATGGTTTACCCTGCGCGACAATAGCACCACCATGTTTGCCAGCGCCGGGACCGATATCAACGATGTGATCAGCGCTGAGAATTGCATCCTCATCATGTTCAACAACAATCACTGTGTTGCCAAGATTACGCAAGTGAAAAAGCGTCTCCAACAATCGACTATTATCTCTTTGGTGGAGTCCGATAGAGGGCTCATCCAAAACGTACATGACTCCCACCAGTCCAGAGCCGATTTGAGAAGCCAATCGAATTCGCTGGGCTTCACCGCCAGACAGTGTTTCCGCTGCTCGGGATAAAGAGAGATAATTCAATCCTACGTTGGTTAAAAAGCCTAATCGGGCAGTAATTTCAACAACGATCTTTTCTGCAATTTCGGCACGCCAACCGTCCAGTGAAAGTGTGTTAAAAAAGTCTAATGTTTTACCCACAGGAAGTGCAGTCAGCCCTTGAATTGTCTGCCCTTCAATAAAAACATGGCGAGAGGCTGTACGCAGCCGGCTACCTGAACAGGCGCTGCACGTTTTGGTGCTGAGATATTTGGCAAGCTCCTCCCGGGCAGAGTTGGAATCAGTTTCTCGGTATCGTCGTTCAAAATTATTGAGTACACCTTCAAACACATGTTCCTTTTCGAACTTTCTGCCTGGACGTTCGTAAACAAAATTGATTTTTTGTTTTCCGCTGCCATTCAGAACCAGTCCTCTGGCTGTATCGGATAAGGACGAAAAGGGGGCATCGATATCAAAACCAAAGTGATTCGCAAGGCAAGTCAATTGGGTATAGTAGTAAGCACTGCGCCTATCCCAGCCCGGAATAGCACCGGCGGATAGAGAGAGAGAAGGGTCTGCCAAAATACGATCTGGGTCGAAAAATTGTTTCACTCCTAGTCCATCGCAATCTGTGCAAGCACCAGCTGGGTTGTTAAATGAAAACAATCGTGGCTCAAGTTCATTGAGACTATAGCCGCAGTGTGGACAGGCAAACTTACTGGAAAAAAGTAGGGTCTCCTGCACTGATTTATCCTCATTGAGGATAGCCACAGTCGCGGTACCATCTGTCAGGTTAAGGGCGGTTTCAAAGGACTCAGCGAGCCGCTGTTGGTTCCCGTCTCGAACCACTACCCGATCAACAATGACATCAATGGTGTGTTTGTATCGTTTATCCAGTTTTGGTGGGGATTCCAATTCGACAGTTTCTCCGTCGATTAATGCTCGAATGAACCCTTGGGAATGTAACTCTCCCATGAGGAGGGTAAACTCTCCTTTACGGTTGTTTACGACCGGGGCCAGCAGCATGATTCGGGTTTGTTCGGGCTGCTCCATGACCTTGTCTACCATCTGACTGACAGTTTGTGCTTTCAAAGTGACGTCATGATCAGGGCATTTGGGTTCACCGATGCGGGCGAATAATAACCTCAGATAGTCATAAATTTCAGTGACGGTGCCAACGGTTGAACGCGGATTATGGGATGAAGATTTCTGCTCAATGCTGATCGCGGGGGATAAGCCTTCGATGAGGTCGACGTCGGGTTTCTCCATCATGGAGAGGAATTGACGTGCATAAGTGGACAGTGACTCTACATAACGTCGTTGCCCCTCTGCGTAAATCGTATCAAACGCCAACGAAGACTTTCCTGATCCTGAGAGTCCTGTAATAACAATCAGCTTATCTCTCGGTAGATCTAGATCGATGTTCTTTAGGTTGTGGGTTCTGGCCCCACGAATTTGTATTTTTTCGATGCTCACAACAATATTTTAGGCACAACAAAGTAAACCTGATACTATACGCGCCCTCTCAGTTAACCCACAACAAAAAAATTGAAACAAGCGGCAAAAAGTGAACCTATGGACCGAAAGGAACGACGGTCAGTGGTTTCGTTAGGCAGCATTTTTTTACTGAGAATGTTTGGTCTCTTTTTGCTACTTCCCGTGTTAGCCGTTCATGTCCATCAGTTCCCTGAAGCCACACCTTTTCATATCGGCTTAGCCCTTGGAATCTATGGCCTAACTCAGGCTCTGTTTCAAATTCCCTATGGCATGGCCTCGGACCGTTTGGGCCGTAAAAACGTGATTGCGTTTGGGCTACTGGTCTTTATGGCGGGCAGTGTTGTCGCTGCGATGTCCGATAGCCTTTGGGGGCTGGTTATGGGACGGGCGTTACAAGGTGCCGGTGCTATTTCTTCGGCTGTCCTCGCGCTTACTGCAGATCTGACTCGAGAGCAGCAGCGTACTAAATCTATGGCGATCATCGGAGTGAGTATCGGTTTCGCCTTCCTGCTTTCTCTCATTATGGCGCCGATACTTCAATCGATCATCGGTGTGACGGGTATTTTCTGGATGATTGCGGTGCTGTCGTTATTGGCAATCGCTGTTCTGTATAAAGTTGTTCCTACTCCTGATCGTATGAATTTGAATCGGGATATTTTGCCTGCGCCAGCTCAGTTTTCCGCAGTTTTTTCGAATCGACAATTGTGGAGATTGGACATTGGCATATTCAGTCTGCATCTGATTCTGACCGCCTTGTTCGTCGTTACGCCCATAATCCTGATCGAGCGCTTAGACATTATCTTATCGGATCACTGGAAACTATATTTACCAATATTATTGGCTTCCGCCGTCGGCATGTTGCCTTTCATTCGATTGGGATCCAGACCCGGTTATGAGTTTCGTGTATTTAAGATGGCGATCTTGTTACTACTGGTGGCCTTATCCGGGTTGACCGTTGCCGTACAAAACCACTATTGGTTTATCATTTTCTTTTTAATGATGTTTTTCAGTGCGTTTAATGCTCTCGAATCAATGTTGCCTTCGCTGGTATCACGAATTGCACCAGCTACCATTAAAGGCACCGCCTTGGGAGTGTATAATTGTTTCCAGTTTTCCGGAATGTTCGTCGGCGGTGCAGTAGCAGGCATACTCTACGGTCAATTCGGTGTATTGAGCGTCTATATCTTTTGCGGGGGCGTCGCTTTTATTTGGTTGCTGATCGCATTAACTACCACTCAAACCCGCCTATTCGTCAACAAAATAGTGTCAATTGCTGATTTTTCGGGGTCGCAGCATGCCCAACTGATTGATAGAATAAAGCAGCTCAAGGGACTTGAGGAAATTGTAGTCGTAGCGGGTGAAACAACGGTGTATCTCACCGTAGACCCACAAACATTCGACGATAACGAACTTGAAAAAATGCTCACAAGCAAGAGCGAGAATCAATAATCGACCAGAGGAGGTCAACTATGGCAAGAGGTGTAAACAAAGTCATTTTGGTAGGTAATTTAGGGCGTGACCCCGAAATTCGTTATACCCCAAATGGCGCGGCGGTTGCGAATGTCACCATTGCTACCAGCGATTCATGGAAAGATAAGCAATCCGGTGAGAACCAAGAACGCACTGAATGGCATCGTGTGGTTTTCTTTAATCGATTGGCGGAAATTGTAGGCGAATATCTGAAAAAAGGATCTCAGATATACATCGAAGGCCGACTCCAGACCCGAAAGTGGCAGGACCAATCTGGACAGGACCGTTATACCACTGAAATCGTCGCTAGCGAAATGCAAATGCTCGGCGGTAAAGGCGGCAGCATGGGCGGTGGAGGAATGGACGATTCATTCGATCAATCACGACCCGCTCAGTCAAGACCGTCCCAATCTTCTGGACAGCGTCAATCCCATAACCAAGGCGGAGGCGCCCCAGCGCAGCCAGCACCTTCGGCATTTGATGATTTTGACGACGACATTCCGTTTTAGTGCTCGATTAAGCCTGGGATTTGGGGGCAGTGTCGTAAGTATTTGTGGTTCTTGTGGTGTTTATGGAGTGTGCAGTTCTTAAGAGTCGCCCAGTAAAAAGAGTACCACTGTATCAGGCAGGAAGGCAGATATGGGTTTGAGTAGGTTATGAAGCTAAAGACAGTGGTATATTGAGTGTTGCTGAATTACGGACCGTGCCAGATGTTGGAAAACTTTAAGAAAGATCTCTACGAAAGATCTAAGCGGGCCGCAATCGAGACTCTAAATTCACTTTTTCTGGCTTAAGCCGATGTGATGATGATATCCGTTGCCTCTCAGTAGAGGGCTTCAAAGGTGTGACTCGAAAATTGTTCGCTAATTGAATCCATCTTCAGACCAAATTCGGAACCAGACCTGCTTTAGCAAACCCAAACCCTCCATTGGTATGTCTAATTGGTTAGGTTCTAATGGGAGCACCTGTCCATTTTCCAGTTCGGCGAATCGAAATCGGAAGAAGAATAGGGTTTGAGCCCCCATTCTTAGATCGGTGCCAGTTAGGGTTTGATGCTGTTTTTCAGCCTTGGTGTAGCCGTGGGCGAAGTGATTGAACTTTTGCCAGTTAGACTGCGGCTCCAGTAGGTCAATGATTTCTTTGTTTCTAGGATAACTTTGGAAGTTGATCACTGGGTTTTTATCGAGGAAGGAATAGAAGCCTTCGTGATATTGATCTTCTTCCATGACTAATACGCGCCAGAGAATGGAGTTGAATGGAGTGGGGGTAGCGACGAGGTGTTGATGGGATCGAGATTGCTCTTGGAATGATGGAGTCTTAAGTGATTGGATTGCGATGTTTTGCACGGTACTTTGTGCATACACACCCCAAAGTAGGTAGGCTCCGCTGAAGGATAAGGCAATGGTGGCTTGTCGATGAATACTTTTTGCTGACTTATTGTGTTTCCTAGACACAATGGTGACGATGAGTAGAGGAAGTGTAAAAAAGGGGTCGATGATGAATACACTGGCACCCATGATGGTTTCATTGGAAATGGGCCAAAAGATGTCTGTGCCATAGATAGTGAAAGCGTCCAATGCGCTGTGGGTGATGAATATTAACCAAATCAGTGTTAACCAACGGAGGTAGCTTAGACTTTTGTCCTTCCAATAAATGCCAAGGGCAAACAAGGGGGAAACCAAACTCATCACAATCCACGAATGGGACCAGGTTCGATGTTCGATGGTTGCGGTGAGGTCGTTTATCGAAGGAACGAAAACATCTAGGTCAGGCAATGTGCCAAACACCGCGCCATAGAGTATGGCTTTTTTTGGTTGTCTGCCGCCAGTGACCAATAAACTAACGGTAGTACCGAGAACAATTTGACTAAGACTATCCATGCCAGGCTTTCGTAAATTTTTTAAGAAGGTATTTCATCAAATAATTGAGACTAATAACAACTCGAATGCTCATAAGTTATTCGTGAAGTCTAATGGAAACTGGCCCTCTCTTCTTTTCAATATTGGGTAGTGTACCCTGAGGTCTGTAATTTATTTCTTTAGCGATGTTCGTTTGGCTTAGGCGAAGTGAGCGTAGCGAACGAAGCCAAAGCCGGTTTTTCTGGATTAGGTGTTGAATGTTGAGCCATCA
>WLWV01000190.1 GCA_012103395.1 Gammaproteobacteria bacterium | reverse complement strand
AGGCTTGTCAGTGCCATCCTCGTTGAGATTGACGATGAATGGAGCAATGCCGACAAGCGATATATCGTGTGGAACGACAATAATGACTCAACCTAAATCAAAGTTACAGACGTAGGGTTGCACAATCCTCCGACACGAATCAATAAGATGCTCGCTCATTACGAGCTGTATAAATCGATCGTAAATTTGCCCGGTCATATATTTGAGCTTGGTGTGTATAAAGGGGCGTCGCTCATTCGATTGGCCACATTCCGATCATCTCTTGAAAATGACTTTTCTCGTAAAATTGTGGGCTTTGATGCCTATGGAAAGTTTCCAACGGAAAGTTTGGAAGTAGCAGATGATCTGACGTTCATTGACATGTTTGAAGGCAATGGCGGGTTTGGGCTGGAGGAGAGTGAGCTAGACGAAATTCTAAATCAAAAAAACTTTCAAAATATTGAGCTGGTTAAGGGCAATGTCTTTGACACATTGCCAAAGTATCTTAGCGATTACCCTGAAACGCGTTTGTCTTTTTTGCATTTGGATATGGACGTTAAAGAGCCAACCGATTTTGCATTGGAGCATTTGTATGACCGTGTTGTTCCGGGCGGGCTGATTGTGCTGGATGACTACAATTCCGTTGTTGGTGAGACTATCTCTGTTGACAACTTCTTAAAAGAGCACAAGTTGAAGATTGAAAAACTTCCTTTTTACCAAGTTCCTGCATTTATTCGTAAACCGATTTAGGAATCGGGAGAATACGGGTATCTAAAGTGCCCCCTTAGAATCTACGAATGACTAGTTTAGGGCGGCCATGGTTTGGAACGGCAATGGGTTCGGACAAAAAAAGATTGCACGGTTCACTGTGAACCACACAGATCAACGACCAAGAATCATATCCCACAGTCTGTTGACTTTATCCCGACCCTCTCCGGTTTGGTGATGATAGCTAACGTGTTCGTCAAAATCAGCCGTCGGACTAAGTTCAATCATCCACAAGCCTTTTACTTCGTTCGGTAACATGGAATAACGAGCGTCAATAATTCGAGACGGTTTCTCTGGGCTTAAGGTTAAAAAGCCGTCCGAAAACCAACGAAACCGCTCGATGTCTTTGGCTTGCTGCGAGTTAGGGTTAAGCCAGGGAAAGTCTCTTGTTATCGCTAGCTTGTCGATGGATTCACCGGGGTAGATGGTTTTATCTAAGCCAATACGGATACCGTCCACGTGGTATTTGCTATCTGCTTCGTAGATCACTTTCCATACCAATAAGTTGCCGAAGGCGGGTTTCGCTTCCAGCCGGCTGGGTTCATGGTTTCGTGACTGGGCGAGCTCCCACCCGACCATTTCTGCCCGCTCGCGCTGAATAACGCCGAGTCCTAGGTAGATAAAAATCCAGACGAACGCGGCACGAGCGTAGAAGACTTTTTTTCGCGTTACAGTCAAAACGATGAATGCGATCAAAGGCAGAGTGAAGATGGGATCGATAATGGAGATGTTGCTCCAAGAGACTCGCACGGCGCTAAATGGCCAGAAAAGTTGGGTGCCATAGGAGGTGCAGGCATCAAGAAGCCCGTGGGTGGCATAACCCAGAGTGCAATACAAGAAGGATTTTTTAAAAGTGACGTGTTGCCAACGGCCGACGAGGAAATAGAGAACGAATGCGCATAAAAACCCTCCCAGGGGAATGAAAATTAGGGAGTGGGTAAATTGTCGATGGTATTCTAGAAAAAGCAGCGGGTCCGATTGTGACGAAATGAAAACATCCAAGTCCGGGGACATCCCTGCCAGGAGGCCAAAAATAGTGGCAATCCCGAGTTGTTTTCCACGAGTTGAATTCTGTGCTGCAACGGCGCCAAGTGCAGCTTGAGAGAGTGGGTCCATGCGAGGAATAGAAGTTGAGGTGTTAAGAAAGTTGATTCTTGAGGGAGATTAAACGACGTGTTTTTTAGGGGCGAAGTTTAATCTGGAAAAACAAACAGCTTCCTTAGTTCTTTAGTTTGAAAGTTGGCTCCGCCAATCATTTATCCAAGCCTTTGCTTGACAATGGGTAGTCTGGCTATAATAGCCATTATCAGCACAGCGAAAATAATTCGAATCCACAATACACCGGTAATGTCTGCACCGAGTAAAAGCATCACAATAGTGTCGTCAATGAGGCCGTGGCAGATACCAATAAAAGCGATGCTCAGCATAATGTCTCGCTTTGAGATAGTACTTCTCTTTGCTTCCTGAATCAGCAGCCCCCCGCCAAAGCTTAGTCCAAGCATGGCCCCGATCACGATGATATTGGTCGCTTCTTTGCCAATGCCGAGAAGCCTGAGCAATGGAGCTAACGCCCAGTGAATCCATTTTTCTGCCCCCACTTGCTTAAGTAGTTTGAGTAAACTCATAAGAAACACTAGGATGAGTAATAGGCCTAGGAGTGTTTCTATCTGACTAAACGCCCAAGCGGATAGGCTGTCATCTGTAGGTGCTGGGTGCCAAACGATGATGGCGGGGGACTGCATTGTGTGAGTGATCTTGTACATCCAGTGTAATCCGAATCCTAGCAAAAATGCGCCGCCTACTCGTAATAAGATCGTCGCCGACCACGGTAGTCCGACTGTCTTGGCGATGGTTCCTTCGATGGGTATCGAATGGGACAGCAGCATCATGGACCCAAGCACTGTCACTTCTGCTACAGACAACGGCGTTGTACCTGTAAAACTCAAGAACACGACCATTGCGGTATACATATTGGTTAACATGGCGGTGGCGAGGACTAATCCCATGGTCTCTGGCAATCCCACCAGGCTCATAATTGGCTCGAACAGATCGGCAATAACTTGAGTCGCACCTAGATGGTCCAATAGCTTCACTGCAATCAGAACCGGCACCATTATTTTGACCAAGGTCCAGTAAACTGACAAGATCTCCATCACTAGTGCTCGAATACCGAGGATTACGTTATCGAGTGTGATATTTCTTAACATTTTGGACGGCATGTCTATTTTGATCGGTGATCGATGATTGAATCAAAGCGGAAGAGAGAACTTGCTTGTCCACTAAGGGCTCCGAGCAATAAACAGAAAATGGCCATGCCGATGCCCGACATCAGGATGAACTGTTGTGTAAGGGCATCCAATGCGGCAATGACTGCTGAGTCCGTGTTTGAAAAGGAATGCATGTTGGGTTGTGGAGCTCGGATAGCTTGTGGAACGGCGATGAATATGAGACCGATTCCTTTGAAGCGCAATGAGCTGTAATACAGTATCCCCAAGCCAATGCCAGTGCTCAGTGCTGTGGAGATCCACCAGGTCTGACGGTGGTGTAGTCCTTGTGCCACTGTTCCCGGAATTTCTGGAGGCAGTCCTGACACCGCAGGTGCGATGTAAACGATTATCATCGTAATCGCTCCCCACAAAAGGCCTGTTTTCCAACTGACCGTTGATTTCCGAGATTTAAGATTATGTAACAACATGGCACAAATCAATATCAAAGCGAAACCGATTCCCATGAGGGAATTGGCGATGAGGGTAGAGATTACCCGGGGCCAACCATCCTTTGGTGACCAGGCTTCGTGATTATGATTGTGTGTTTGATAATCATTTTCTGTGCTAGAGAATTCCTTTGGAGAGTGGGGCTCGTTTGCCACTTCGTACTGTTCAGCAGCATGGATAATGGGGCTGATTTGCCATTGTTGGAACACACTGTAAATTAGACTTGATATCAAGCCGACGAGTACTGCACTAAAAACAATGTTTCGGAAGATCATAGATCGTCGGCCTCAAACCTTGTCATGTGTAAATGGCATGAAAAAGCGGCATTGGGAAAACGCGAGAAAGAATGAGAGAGGTCAGATTAGCACGTCAAGAAGATAACCCAATGGCCGCGCAGAATAAGTGTGGATGCCAGTAGTTAGTGCTCAGTGACAAGGAAATGCAACGGAGTGACGAGCATCGTGGGCGGCATTGTGCGCAAGATCCATGGACGCAAATCCCACACCGTAAATTAAGGTTGCTCCCAATAGCATCGCGGCAAATATCTGTACGAATACCGATTGGCTTGCTGTCACTTTGGGAAGCGACTCTAGTTTTTGGTGGGTCGTTTGTGACATTTTAAACCTCTGTTTAGCGCACACATTGGCGCTTTTCAATTGCCTAGTCGCAGACTAACGACCAGAGTTGAGGGGTTGTCGGTTATTCCCCATTGCATCGCTTTGAAAATCTAAGGTTTGTCCAAAGATGTCCTAACTTGGCTTATTCCCATGATGATTATATCTACCTAATCTCATGGTTGCTACATGATCTGAGCCATGGACATAAGGTATTGATATGGTCGGCGAGAGACACTGAGACTTCCCGTTTTGTGATTATTCTGGCCTCGACTACTCCGGTCCTTCTGACACAATCATGAAACACCGGCTGTCTTTCGGTAGTGTCATTTCTGTAAGTGCCGCGAACGTCGCGGCGCCACTGGGTGTGCTGGGAAATCCGTGTTCACCCAACAAATCAGTGGCTGCCTGAGCTTGTTCGTCGCTGACTGTGACAAACAAGTCTGCATCACAACGAAGGGCTTCAAAGGTAATCAGCGAAGCGTCCTTGCAATCCAAGCGACCCATGTTCGACTCTGGCCCCTCTCCCCGAGTTAATTTTCCTGACTTAACGCTTTGTAACAAACAAGGTGCTGCATCAGGTTCGACGATGATAATGGTGGGTTGTACATCCCAATGCTCACGAATATTCGCCGCAAAGGAAGCGGCCAAACCGCCAACCCCGGCTTGGAGAAAAACATGGGTTGGCCAATCTCCACTAGCGGAGAATTCAATTCGGGCCTCCTCTGCGATCACACTATACCCTTCCATGACCAGAGCAGGGCGCTCAATATATCCTTCCCAGGAACCGTCGGCTAACAGCAGCCAATCATTTTCATCGGCAAGTTCGATTGCATGGGCAACACTGTCCTCGTAGTTTCCATCGACCCGAACCACGTCGGCACCGATACCTCGAATACGTTCTGCAAAGGGTTCCGGAACGGTGGTTGATAATACAATAACCGCATTAGAACCAAATACCTTCGCTCCTGCCGCGAGTGATAAACCATGATTACCGGCGCTGGCGGTGATGAATGTCATTTCCCGGGCAACGGATTTGAACCGCTCAGACATCGTATCTTCGTTATCCGCTTTGTCGCAGACCATCTGCGCTAATGCATAGGCCCCTCCCAAGGCTTTAAAACTGCCCAAATTCATACGCTGGGATTCATCTTTAACATATAGCTCCCCGGTTCCCAGTGTTTGTGCCAGTGATGGTACTGCAGACATTGGTGTGGGTTTGTATACAGGGCACTGGCGCAGCATTGCTAAGGGGCGTTCGGCGCTCACTCGAAATAGGCGAGGTGCCGTTAAATCAGTTCGGGTATTTTGGTAAGTAATCATTTACGAATAATATCATCAAGCGCGACTGTTTTCCCTGTTGGATCAGGATCTGTTTTCAGCGAAAGCAGGGTAAGTGACGTCGATTCTGTGCGGTAGAAAAAAGATTGATTTGGATGTCATGGAGTTAAGCATTCAACGTTGACATTGACTAGGCAATGGCTGTATTTATTGCTAATTGCTAAATCCAAGTGAATAATTTTTTATGCTTAAAGAAACCGTTATAAAAGGCAATGGCCCTGGCCAATTTGAAATTAGACCGATTGCTGGTAGAACATTCGGTGCTAGTTTGTGTTTTGATTCCAAGCGACCCCTGACAGAGATTGTGAATGCCCTAAGCGCTAAACCAGCGGATCTGTTGGATGTGTTTTACGATGCGGGTGGTCTGGTGGTATTGAAGGGGATGCAGGAAATTTCTGATCAACCTCATTTTCTGCTAAGTTTTAGCGAACTATTCGGTGATGAGGTAGAGAATTATCGTCAAACCCTAACACCGGCCCACATGATTCATCCTGATGTTGATGAAGTCTTGATACTGTCTAATCTACCGCCTTGTGATCGACAACCCCCTATAAAGCCACAACCTGCGTATACGGCAGATGGTTCATTTCCGACGCAGTTCCCTCATCGTCGAGGGTGGCACACAGATCAGAGCTTCAGACGTCCACCACCGGATGTTTCGCTGTTTTATGCTGTGCAACCTTCTCCCAAAGGGCAGGGCCAGACGCTATTTGCCGACGGTGTCGCTGCTTATGAGGCACTATCGGTATCTCAGAAAGCTAAAATCGCAGCCCTCGAAGGGCTGCATGCTTTGCTGGGAACAGGGCGTTCAGAGCTCGCGGTTAAGAATGGCGATCCGGTGATTCCTTTACTTTCGCATCAAGCATCGCAGCCTCAACCCTTGGTTCGTATTCATCCAGTGACGGGGGATAAAGCGCTTTATCTTTGCGAAGGGGGGCAAATGGACTGGCTGGATGGCCCCATTGTCGGTATGGAACCCGGCCCTTACGGCGAAGGTGCGACATTGCTCTATGAATTGATGAGTCATTGCACGTCTCGTAATTTTACCTATGCTCACGATTGGGACGTGGGGGACTTAGTTGTTTACGATAATCGTAATTTGTTGCATTGTGCAACATGGTATGACACGAAACATACTCGGACTATGTGGCGGACCACGGTGATGGGAAATCCCGGTTCGACCTATGCCGGTGAAGCGCGGAGTTGGGTTCCTCAAGAAGGCGTTGAGCTGATGCAGGGATTAGGTGATGGTAATTGGGATGGCATTCGAGAGAAGACATCGAAAAAGTCGACATGAGTTCGTGGTAGAAGGATGTAAGAAACTGGAGTGTGTGAGGGTAGGGCAGGGCAGGGCGTATAAGGGGTGCGTATTAAAAGCGGAGGCACGTGTTCACTAGGTTTGGCCTTAAGCTTAAGGAATAGGCCAATCTTTGATTCTTGATGGGCTAATTAGAAAGTCTTACTTGTAGAAGTTTAGACCAAATCTGACACCGTATTAAATCAATCCGAGCGAAGCGAGGGTTGATTTAATGAGAGTTACCCGTTTTGATGTAGTTACCAAACAATATCAAAACACAACGAGGT
>WLWV01000022.1 GCA_012103395.1 Gammaproteobacteria bacterium | reverse complement strand
GGCTTGTCAGTGCCATCCTCGTCGAGATTGACGATGAATGGAGCAATGCCGACAAGCGATATATCGTGTGGAACGACAATAATGACTCAACCTAAATCAAAGTTACAGACGTAGGGTTGCACAATCGAATCAATTCGGCGAACTTCTTACGCCCTCGATAATAGCGATTCAAGGTATCTGTGGATAAGGGCGGGACTTGCTCTGTGCGATTTGAAAATCGAACACGAGCCACCTCTCCGGCTTCATTCAATTCAATGAGCGGACCACTGTCTTCAAGGACGGCAGAATCCTCAGCGTGACGAAAATTTGGGACAATGGTCGTTAGCGATTCGAATGCTTCGGGGTCCGCCGATTTCAGGGTCATAGCGACGCCGAACCCGTCGACCATAAGAGATTCTCCACCTACTGCATTATTGCGTAAACACTGCATAAAAATATACCCAGGCCCAGGAAGGCGATAGGGATTATCAGTATGGGGAGCGAGGGATCTGGCCGTCATGGTCAGATCATAGGGATTAGGGATGTTTTTTACATCGGCAAGTGTTCCCCAATTGGTTTCTCTCATGGGACCAACGCAGTCACTTAATGATTTGAGCGCACCGTCATCGATGGCTAATCCTTGCACATGAGCGAAACCGTATTTCGCTAAGGTTGCTAACATTGCCAACACAGCAGACTCGTCGTTTTTTAGGGTCTCGAGTTGGTAAGTGGGGTAGTCCTGAAAACCCCGTTGCCAAAAAACCTTGTCACCAATCAGATCATCAGGGCGGTGTTTTTCTGCACAAGCCCGCAGTCTTTTTTCCGGGAATTCACAATGATGTCCATCTGAGAACGCCAATTTCACAGTACAGGCGGTATCAATCTCGGCGGATTCAATGGCAATATCTAACGAGTGGTCCGCCGCTTGGGGAATACGTGCACCGATGTTTTCATCACGATACTCAGGGTCGTTTGAATTCTCACGCAGCCAGAGCGGATGGAACAAGTAGTTGAATGTTTCTCCCCAGTGGATCATGAGTCCTTGGGGTTGAATCTCGAGGCGAATATCTGACATATCGAATTCCACTTTGCTAAAGATAATCTTAAAGAGTCTCTAAACCAGTCTGGGTAGTGCTATTGCGGCGTTTCGCGATGAAGCACTTATTTGTTTTGGGCTCAAATTGATCGACCATGGCTTACTCAGAGATTATCTAATTATCAAACCGATACACTTGTGCATTTAGCGCTTTGGCATCATCGATCTGATGGGTTGAAATAATGAGTGTGAGCCGGTGCTCTATCCTGAGTCGATTGATCAACGCAATGATTTCAGTGCGGAGGGATTGATCCAACGCGCTGAAGGGCTCATCCAACAATAACAGAGGTTTATTGCAAAGGAGGCTACGAATCAGTCCACGAGCCAAGCCCACTCGTTGTTGTTGTCCGCCAGATAGCTGATCAGGTCGGCGGTCACCAAAACCACGCAACCCCACCGACGCGAGACACTGATCGATCTGCTGTTTTTCCTCTCGGGAAAGTTTCAGGCTAGGGCGAACACCTATTCCAATATTTTGCCATAAGCTGAGATGTGGAAAAAGGTTATGTTGCTGAAAAAGATAACTGAGGGGTCGAGCATCCGGTTTTAGCGCCAATAAGTTTTGTCCGTTAAAACACATTTCTCCACGATGAGGGGCAAGAAAACCTGCGATCAAATCCAGTGTTGTGGTTTTGCCGCAGCCGCTTGGTCCCATAAGAGCCAGCGCATTCCCCTCTTCCAACTCAAAGTTCGCTTGAATTGACGCTTGGGGATAGTCGTATTCAATACGATCAAGTTTTAGCATCGTCGTGATTTCCGGGACCACCGATAAGTCTCTCAATAATGATGAATAACATCAAGCAAACCAGACATAAGGCCACGGCGATCACCGCCGCCTGATCAAGTCGATAATTCCCTAGTAGGCGATAAATTAGTAACGGTAATGTGGAGAGTTCATCCGTTCCAAACAAAGCAATGACACCCATATCGCCAATGGATAGCGTTGTGGTCACTGCCAGTCCGTATCCCAGCGGTTTACGCAGACAAGGCCAAAAAACCCAGCGCCATTGATTCAATCCGTGGATACCCAAACCCTGACTTAATCGTTCAAACCGGTGCTTTTGCTGGTGCACTGGAGGCACAAGAATTCTGAGTGCGAATGGGAGAGTGAACAACGCATTGATCATAATGACTAATGTTAGACCCATGGTATTGATATCAGTCACACTACGAAACAATAAGAATAGCCCCGTACCTAAAGTGATGGGGGGCATAATTAATGTCATCATACCAATCAGCTCAGGAACAATTGCCGTTCGTTCATGTCGGTAATTCAGTCGTAGCGTGGCAATCATTTGAGCAATAACCAATGCAAGCAAGATTGCGATTCCACCGGCAAAGAGTGCGATAAACACGCTAGTTTTGAGGGACTGAAAAAAACTGGGATGAGCAAGAATGGCGAATCCTTTTCCACCTAGCACTTTTAACACCACTGCAGCAAAAGGCGATAACAAGAACAACGCGGCGGTTAAGATTACCCCTCCATCCATCAGCGCTCCTTTGAGGCCGTCAGCGTCGGATCGATAGAGCCCCGGGCGATGTTCCGATTGTAGTTTGATTTCTCCAGACGAAGAAAAAAACAAACAACCCAGCCCAACACACAAGACAATCTGAATCAACGATAGTGATACCGCTGCTGACAGGTTGAAATCGAAGCGAACCGCCTGGTAGATTGCCACCTCCAAGGTAGTAGACCGAGGGCCACCGCCCAAAGCCAACACAATGGCGAAGCTGGTGAAACATAGAAGAAAAACAATGCCCATCGCACCGGGGATCAGTCCTCGAATGACCGGCCACTCAACTTTGGCCACCAAATTGAATCCGGTGATACCTAAGTGACTCGCAAGACGCCACTGCTGGCTTGGGATTCCCATTAACCCATTGAGAAACAGTCGGGTCACCAATGGCAAATTAAAAAAAACATGGGCAATCAGAATACCATTCAATCCATATAAATAGTCCTGACGGGCAAATCCAAGTAACTCAAAGAGATCATTCATCAAACCGTTTCTTCCATGCACGCCAACAATCCCAATAATGGCAACCATAGTGGGGACGATAAGTGAAACACTGGTGAGTCGGATAAGGAGATTGCGACCAAAGAAACGTGGCCGACGATGCAAAGCACGGGCGAGGGGGAAAGCGAAAAGAACGCTTAGAAACGTTGATAAACTGGCTTGCCAGAGAGTGAACTGGATAACCGAAAGAATATAGGGCTCACTCAGTTGTTCTAGAACGCCGAGGCTTCCGGATTCGAAAATTAGCCCGATGAACCCACCGATAACGCAAATACCAACCAGCGCTACGGCAATCATACCCAGCATCAGTGAATTGGGTCTGTAGGAGATCATTCGTTTAGCGCAAAGACATGATCTTTGTCACAGTAGGTATCGGGCCTGTTTACCCAAGGTTCTTTCCTTGTTTTTTTCCTTTGGCCTATTTCGACAATGCCTGATTGAACTCATCAATCCAGTCTCTTTTATTTTCTACGATTTGCTCCGCATCGATCAACAGACTGCTACTGGGGTTCATCAGTTTTGTGAAGGTTTCCGGCAACCCGTCATCCAATGAAATCACTGGGAACATCCAATTTCCAGTAGGAATAATGGATTGGAAATCTTGCCCCAGAATAAACTGCATAAACTGATCAGCCAGCTCAGGGTTAGGTGCATTTTTCAATTTTGCGGCAACCTCAATCTGCATCCCATGCCCTTCGCTAAAGCTGGCGGCCTGGTACTTCGATTCGTTTTCAACAATCATGTGGTAAGCCGGGGAAGTGGTGTAGCTCAGTACCATGTCAGCTTCGCCTTCCAAGAACATCCCATAAGCTTCTGACCAACCCTTCGTTACTGTTAGTATTCGGGGTTGCAATCGTTTCCACGCTTCCGCCGCTTTATCACCATAGACGGACTTCATCCAAAGCATCAAACCCAGTCCCGGAGTACTGGACCGTGGATCCTGAATAACAATTTTCAGATCATTGTCAGCTTCGATCAACTGCATAAAACTGGTTGGTGGATTTGGATTAGTTTCGGTATTGTAAATAAAAGCGAAATAACCAAAATCGAAAGGGAGGAAGCTTTTGTTATTCCAGGCTAGTGGCAAATTCAGCGGTGTCATGTCGATGCCATGAGGCGCAATCAATCCCGTCTTTTGCGCATCAACAATCAAACTATTGTCTAGACCCAATACGATGTCAGCGGAGGAACCGTCTCCTTCAAGTTGAACACGACTGAGGATGCCGGTTGAGCTATCCACTGAGACGAATTTCAAGTCACATTCGCAGATCGCCTCAAACGCCTGCTCAATTTTTGGCCCCGGTCCCCATTCGGATGAGAAAGAGTCGTAGGTGTAAACGTTGAGGGTTGGTTTTTCCCCAGCGAAAATGGGGCCCGTGAAAAGCAGTGAAAGCGCAACAAGAAATCGCATTGGATAAAGCCTCTAGAAAGTTTTGGGGCAATGCGGATTGGAAAAAGAGCGCAGATTGTAGAAAGAAATAATTTTCGACTACGAAATAGACACTCAATCCCTCCGCCAGTATGATCTGGATCAGGTTCGACGGGTCGTCTTGAGTATTCACCCAAGCCTCTCAGCATATGCACCCCGTTGAGTCGAGCTAGATGATATCTGTTTACTACTTACATTACAAACTCACCTTCCTGAAGCCCTACGTTGGGCATTTTTCGCGCCTAGTAACGCGGCTGATGGCGTAACTGAAGATCTTAACGTCGATGCGGCTTTGCTTTCGAAACTCGGTTTTTACCCCCTTTCTGGCAATTGATATTCGCCGAATCCGCCCAATTTTATAAGAGACACGTGTATGACAAGTTCGCAATCTCAACTCTGGTCATAGTGTAGTGAGTGAGGTGAATCCGAGAAGCTCAGTCAGCCACTCAATACCGGGATGTGGGCGGGATGGTGTTGAATAACCC
Source organism: Gammaproteobacteria bacterium (assembly GCA_012103395.1). Taxonomy (GTDB): domain Bacteria; phylum Pseudomonadota; class Gammaproteobacteria; order Arenicellales; family Poriferihabitantaceae; genus WLWV01. Next base: position 18,647 of record WLWV01000022.1, on the reverse strand, counting down.
GGTGTTGCCTATACGTAAATATGCGCACAAAACGGAGGAGAAGGAAAATTGCACACCCCTCAGTCGACAATGGGCGCCTCCATTACCTCAACATATAGTTTTTGGAAATGATGCACCGCGTGTTCGCTCAATTCTGTCAGACCTTTGTCGATCACAAATCTTCCCTGGTTATAACCTTTTGAATGCAAACCTTCCTGCACACTCTCACATAACGCCACGTCTTCAGGTTGCAGTACATCTTTTTGATACGCCATGGCTTCCGCCAGTTGCAAAGTGGGTTCTGGACTTAGCGTAAACCAATCTTGATACTCTATGGTGTCCAAAGGGCCGTTAGGAATCATTTGCAAAGTCGAGATATTGGGTTCCCCTGGGTAAATCCAAATGGTCAAATTAGGCCAAAGAAACCAACCAGCATAGCCAAAATCAACATCACCGGGCTTGAATTTGAATGCGCTGTTATCAGTAGTGCGGGCTTGTCCAGAGCACTGACTGGAATAAATGCCTTTAGTGGTAGTGCGGTAGGAATCCATGTCCACCAGATCCACAAAATCCTTGTGGGCTGGATCGCAGTGATAACATTCCAAAAAGTTGTCTACCAGCACTTTCCAATTTGACTTAACCTGGTAGGTATCTCGCTGGGAGAAAACCAATTCATCGATCCTTGGACAGTAGTGGCGAATCTCTGACTCCAACTCTCCAGCTTGCTCTGCCAGTGGTACAGCATCTGGGTCCAAATTCACAAATATCATGCTACAGAAGACTTCAACCCGTACCGATGTTAAAGAAAACTCACACTTTTTGAAGCTTTCCATTTCGTCGGTATTGCGGGCACTTTTCAGTTCGCCGTTATGATCATAAGACCAAGCATGATACGGACAGACGATGATATTAGAACGGCCAGAGCCATTTAGGAGCGCATGGCCTCTGTGCTGGCAAACGTTGTAAAACCCATTGAGATTACCTTCTCGGGAACGAATAACGAACACATTCTGGTCATGCACCTTTGCGGTCATATAATCACCAGCTTTCGCCACTTGGCTGGCATGTCCAACAAACCACCAACTCTTGTGGAACACCGCTGACTTTTCTTTTTGATGTATTTCAGCATCACGATAGTAACGTGCGGGAATAGTGAACGACTGATCTGGCGACATGCTGAAATGCTGGTCATCAGCGTGCATTCTCATTACTGGCAAAGTCATGTATTCACTCCGGCTCATTAGGACAGTTGCATCGGTATAATTTTACGATACCTTAGTCGTCGTAAGCCACTAGGTCAAACAACTTTTTTGATCCCATTGGATAAAATAGAGAGTGGAAAATGGAGAGATAGGCCTTATTTGCCACGCATCCATGGGGCAGGAATAGCGTCGATGGCAACGACACACCGACGGGATAAGCCCATCGGTGCAATACGGCTTAATATTAAGTGGGACGGAGTCGTTAGTAACGGATTAGCTAGAGAAGTATTTTTCTAATCGAATATCACCGGTTCTCGCATGAGCTTCCATTCCTTCCAGTCGAGAAATCCGAGCCGCCGCTGCTGCTACTTCCCTATTCGCCTCTCTCGTCATACGTTGTGTGGTCACAATTTTGAAATATTTGTGAACTGACAGTCCACCGGTATATTTGGCAGCCCCTTTAGTCGGCAAAATGTGGTTAGTGCCGGAGCATTTATCACCAAATGCAACGGTGGTCTCTTCGCCAACAAACAATGAGCCATAATTAGTCAAACGATTAACAAACCAATCATCATTTGCGGTTTGGAGTTCAAGATGCTCTGCAGCATATTCATCACTCACTAACGCAGCCTCCTCGTCCGTATCACATAACACCACCTCACCATATTCGTTCCACGCGGCTTCAGCAGCCACTCTCGCAGTCTCTGGCAAGTCCTGAATCAAGCCATCCATCTTTGCCATCACTTCATTGGCAAGTTTTTCAGAAGTACTAATTAGCCAGCAAGGTGAATCTAGACCATGTTCTGCCTGCCCCACAAGGTCCACGGCAACCACATGAGGATCCGCGGTTTCGTCTGCGATCACCAGAATTTCCGTTGGCCCTGCAAACAGATCGATTCCTACCCGTCCAAATAGCTGTCTCTTGGCTTCGGCAACGAAACGGTTACCTGGTCCAACAAGGATGTCTGCTTTGTGCCCAGTAAATAGACCCTGAGCCATCGCGGCAATGCCCTGTACACCCCCTAGGTTAAGAATATGGTCTGCACCACATAGATCCATGGTGTATAAAATACCGGGGTCAATTCCGTTATGATCTTTGGGTGCGGAACAAGCAACGATGTGTTTCACCCCCGCTACCTTCGCTGTCGCGATACTCATGATCGCCGAAGCAACGTGGGCATAACGCCCCCCGGGGACATAACAGCCAGCGGTGTTCAGCGGAATCAGTTTTTGTGCACACCACATACCAGGATATACCTCTGTTTCGAAATCAGAAATTGAATCCCTTTGTGCCTGCGCGAACTTTGTTACCCGCTCATAAGCAAATGCGATGTCACTTTTCAGTTGATCTGATATAAGCGCCTTCGCATTCTCAATATGCTCCTGGTCTACGATGACCGGACCATTGTATCCGTCAAGTTTCTCTGAATATTTTAACGCCGCCGCTTCGCCATCACGTTCAATCTCACTCAGCATTTCGGTCACAATGCTGCCAGTGCTTTGATCATTAGTGGTTGCTTTTTTTGACGCCTTTTTTAGATATTTTATTGCCATCTTTAAGTCTGGGATTTGGGTAAATAGCTAGTCAGAAAATCACGGTTGCACGACGTTCGGACTGAACATGAAGTGGCCGTGATTACTTCAATCTAACGGGATACGGCATTCATAAAACGTTCTTTAATTTCCAACGCTTTTAGTGGAATCTCAACACCCTTTTTGTCATTACCAGCCTGGATTAGGTAGTGAAGAAATTGTGGCTTCTCATCGATTAACCGAGCAAGCGCTTCTGTAGAATCGGTCATGCCTTTGCTATCAATTCCAAGGGAAGCGGCTATGGCACTGAGATTCATTCCAGAGGAGCTGAGTGTTGGCTGATTACCTGTGGACCCCCAGCTACCATTATCTAGGCAGATAACGGTCAGATTCTCAGGCTTGAACACGGCCAAATCACACAGTTGGTTAGGGTTAAAGAAAAACGAACCGTCGCCATCAATGACATAAACATGGCGACCTGGCACTTCCATCGCCAAGCCAATCCCCACCTCCGTGGCAGCACCTAAAGCACCTAACATGTAAAAATTTTCTGCCCGGTCCTTACTGTTGTAAACCTCCTTGGAAGGAAAACCGATTTGAGATAAGACGATGTCTTCATCACCAACGTGTTCCATGATTTCATTAATCGCACCTTTACGGGTAAGCGTTGGCTGACCACTGTAACCTTCGGTAACGTTGTTGACCGTGTTGAAGTTTGGACTCCCAAAAACATGATAGTCCGCACTATTGGTTTCCCATACTTCTGGCGATAATAAATAGACCTTCACCTTATCTTCAGCGAAACACGACTCGAGGCTTTGATCCAGGTCCTCTAGGTCGTCTGCGGATTTGCAAATGGTGTATTCAACGTCAATGGCTTGCAAAAGTGCCTCTACTTTTTGGCCAAACAGAATTTGCGCCTCGATGGGCTCATTGTAGTAGCCACGCCAAGAGACGAAAATCGGCAGCGCAACCTGATAAAGTTTTTGCAATGTATATAATTCAGTCACCAGATTTCCTAGGCCCGTATTTTGGATAAACATCGCGGAGCGCTTACCTGCTAACGAACGACCAAAACACAGCCCCAGTCCAGCAGACTCCTTGGTAATGTTCATAACATCAATGTTATCAGGCACTTTCTCCATCACTGCATTGAGCTTATTACAAGGGTTATATGCTACTTTGCTCACACCCACTTTCGTTAAGGCTGCCCAGATTGTTTCGGCGTTAGTCATCGTTAGAATCTCTCAAAAGTTACTTAAAAATTAAAATCACTATCGCAAAGCTCCTGCTACGCTAGCAATCGTCAAATACTGAATGCCCAAGGGCATCGAACACAAACCGCACCTGCGCAGTTGAAGTGCAGTCCAAACACATTATCGCTATTGTACTTGCACAAGCACAAACGGCACTACAAATAGGCTACTATTAAGACAACACAAAAATGAAAGCGCTTTCATTATCGACATAAACCCCAATCCCGTCAAGTGTCAAAACTCACAACAATTGATGACTCGTGTTTTTCGATATAATTCGCACAAACCATAATAAGCCCCGTATCAATGGCAAAAAAAATCGCAGCAAAGGATCGCAATGTGACAATAGACGACATTGCTAAAGCAGCAAATGTCGGAACTGCAACGGTTTCCCGGGCACTAAATCATCCTGAGCTTCTTCGTAAGGACACCCGTGAAGCCGTTTTAAGAGTGGTACACGAACTCGGCTACATCCGCTCCGGTGCGGCGATGGCGTTAGCATCTAATCAGACATTCACCGTGGGTGCCATTATTCCCACCTTTAACAACGCAATTTTCGCGGCAAGCATAGCCGGGTTTGAAAACGAGCTATCCCGGGAAAACTATACATTACTGGTAACGGTGTCTAACTTCGACCCTGAACAGGAAATCAAGCAGCTTCGTAAATTGCTAGAGAGAGGGATTGATGCCATTTTGTTGATTGGGCTGGACCATTCAGAGCAGGTCTTCGACCTATTGGAAAGATCCAGATGCTGTGTAGTAAGTATATTCGGAAGTTCAAAGCAAAGCAGAATACCATGTATCGGTTTTGATAATCCAAAAGCATCCGAAGCCATCGTTGCACACTTGGTGTCACTAGAGCATCAACACATCGGCATGATCTCCGGCATTACCGACGGAAATGATCGCGCCCGAGACCGGAAAAACGGTGTGATCAGCGCACTACAAACCCACGGGCTCAACCACGATCCGTCGCTCTTTATTGAAAAACATTACTCCCATAGTCAGGGTAGGCAAGCGCTTCGAACATTACTCGACCAGCCAACTCCTCCTTCTGCCGTGATATGCGGGAACGATGTATTAGCTATGGGAGCATTGTTCGAAGCTAATTCTCAGAACATCCAGGTACCACAGCAGTTATCAATCACTGGTTTTGACAATCTACCCATTACAGAACACCTAAGGCCATCCCTCACCACCATCGATGTACCATCGGAGAAAATGGGAATTGAGGCCGCAAAGTCCATTATCGAAAACCTTCGATCAGGAACAACAATCCAGTCGAAGCTGCTAAAGGCAGATTTGCTGATCAGGGAAACAACGGGAAAAGCAGCTCCATAAACATCCTACCAAGCGAACGGGGAGTTGTTCATCATCGTAAAATACATCGATTGCTAACCCTATTTTTTGTGTGGTTCAAGCCGACTTACTTGAAATATTTCTTCGGTCCACCTCTGTCTGCCGTCCCGTCCCCGGCGCTGACAATCCGCGAAGGGGAACCCAAAACTAATTGATGGAGGCGATCTTCACTCCCTCTTCAAAATACGCTGTTTGTTCGCTGAACAGTCCACACTGCGCACCGATAGAACGACGATGTCATTTCGGCCTTTCGACATCAACATGAATGAGATATCCTCAATAACTAGAATTCGTTAAGCCTTAACTCAGTCATCGGTTCCTGAAAAAAATGAAAATTGAAAACAACGTTGCCGTTGTCACCGGAGCGACGGGTGGAATTGGCTTAGCGATTAGCGAAAAGCTGGTTACCATGGGCATCAAAGCGATCGCCATTGTGGATCTCTCAGACCAATGCCAAATAGTTGCAGATCGCCTTAATAGCGAGTCAGGGAGAGAAGTCGCCTACGCATTTCAGGGAGATGTTACCGAGCTAACGTTCAGAGAATCAGTTTTCACTGTCATGCAGGATAACTTTGGCGTCGTACAGATTTGTATTCCAGCGGCCGGAATTCTAAGAGATTCCATTGCGGTTAAAGTGAAACGCCCAGATTCACAGAAGGCCAATAGCGCCGAAGAAACATCAACGAATAACAGTCCAATAAAAGATCATACCGAGCTTTATCCGGAATCGCTCTTTCGACAAGTACTGGAAGTTAACCTCATGCACCCAACGTATTGGGCCATGCAAACCATTGCCAGTATTGCCAACCACCGCACTAACAATGGATTAGGACCTTGGCAAAGCGAGGAAGCCCCCCAAGGCGCTGTCATACTCATTGGATCAGTGTCTTCCCGAGGGAATCGTGGGCAGGTGTCTTATTCTGCGGCGAAAGCGGGGCTTAATGCGGTCAGCAACACATTGAATGTTGAAGGCCTCTACCATGGCGTGCAAACAAAAATCATCCACCCAGGTTTTGTTGCCACGCCGATGACCGACTCAATGCCAGATCAGTACTTTGAGGAAAAACTCAAACCATTGGTGGGCCTTGGAAGAATGATCGAGCCCGCCGAGATTGCTAACGCCATTGTTTGCCTCATCGAGAACCCAATCATTAGTGGACAGCTTTGGGCTGACGCCAGCTTACGCCCCATGATCTAGCGTGAAAACTGAATCAAAAAATCAAACACAAAAAATATTGGCCGCCATATTGACTTCCTCTCCTCGCAGAGCCGCTGGATCTGGCGCTATTGAACATATAATCCTATCGGAGCCCGCTCAATGAAGAAACCTGTACTAACCGGCAATGACCTGGACATCGCGGTCTCATCCATACATTCGGGGACAGATTCTGCCCAACCTTGGCAAGTCATTAATGGAAAACTCCACAAAACATTCGTCTTCACAAGCTTCATTGAAGCATTTGCTTTCATGACTCAATCGGCTCTGGAATCGGAAAAAATGAACCATCACCCAGAATGGTCAAACGTCTATAAAACAGTGGTGGTTGACTTAGTGACTCATCACAGCAATGGCATCACCGAACTTGATATCGAACTTGCGCGAAAAATGGAAGCCTTCTGCCAATGCAAATTACACTAGCAGTCGGAGCATTAGAAGCATTGAAGGAACCACTAAATGCGGCGACATAGCGAGAGGTATTATGGTTACAAGTGAGCCGCCCCTGACGCGAGTAGCCCCTTGAGCAAGCACTTTAGCAGTGGCTTAAACAACGCCTCGATTTCGCTACCGCCCGAGCGCATCCATCAGCTCATCAGTGATGGCATGACCGTCGTTACCGCCACCCACCGGCTATCCAGAGAATATCGACAGCAGTACGACATTACCCAACTCGAAAGCGGAAATACCGTGTGGGATACCGGCGATATCTTGCCCCTTTCAAGTTGGCTAAATCGTTGCTGGCAAAGAATCAGAGTCCATGACCCTAATCCCGCCACATTGATCGACGATCTCCAAATTACTCATATTTGGGAGCGTATCATTCAAAACGACATCAATCAGTATGCCGTTGACGAGGAACCACTTTGGAACGTAAGCGCCACAACGAAAGCGGCCGTCGATACTTGGAAGCTGGCAATGAACTGGGACATTGATCTCCGCACTTGTGAAACTTCATTTCAGCCGGACCATCAAAGCTTTAGTCGTTGGGCAAACCAATTCAAGCTCGCTTGTCAGAAAAATAATTGGCTAGACCCCGCGTCATTGATAGACCGGATTCTCACCGTGCTAACAAACGAAACAAACCAGAACACAAATCAGGACACCCACTTTTCATCAGAGCACTTTTTACTAGAAAGGCAAATTGCCTTTATCGGCTTTGACCGTATCACGCCCCAACAGCAACGCTTTCTCGACCATCTAAATCAAACATCATCCGATTCTTCAACCAACGACATTGAGTCAAGAGCAATCCTTGTAAGTTCAGTCATAGAAGAACCAAAAGAGCAGACAGAAACCCTAGAATACCTTGATGAATATGAAGAATGGCTCGCTGCCAGCCATTGGGCTCGACAGAAGCTGGAGCAAAATCCAAATCAACGAATCGCCATCGTCGTACCGGACTTGAATCAATGCCGAGAGAAACTCGACCACGCACTTAATCAGGTTCTAAGCCCAAATCAACTCGTACAGGGGCTTGCCACTCAAAATCGCCCCTACCATCTTTCTCTCGGGCAGCCCATTGATCAATATTCGATCATCAAGGCTGCGGGCACATTACTTCGCATAATGGTTAGTCAGGTTTTGCCCTATGAAGTTTTTGCCAAGCTCCTCTATAGCCCGTTTCTCATTGGTGCCAGTAGCGAACTATTTCAGCGCAGTCGTCTAGAAATGTGGACACGTAGGCAGCTCCCATTTGAATGCACATTGAATCAATTTATCGAAACGATCCAAAGAGCAGATGACTCCCTGCAATGTCCGTTGTTGGCCGAAGCGCTAATCGGACTACAACTGCTGATACCCGAGTTAAAACCAGTACAAACGTTTTTATTTTGGGAAACATCGTTCAAAAAAGGTCTTGAACAAGTTGGCTGGCCCGGTGAGGCCACATTGAATAGTGATGAATTCCAAACTGTAGAGGCATTTTTCGGACACCTCAAAGCATTAACTACAATCGATTTTGTTGGAACTCACATCACCGCAAAGAAGGCATTGAAAATACTGGAACGACGTTTAGCAGAGCAAACCTTCCAGCCTGAAACTAAGAATACCTCATTGGAAGTGATGGGCGTACTGGAAGCCACCGGCATCCGTTTCGATGCGATGTGGTTTGGTGGGCTAACAGAAAAAAGCTGGCCGCCCCCTCTTCGCTCCTCCCCGTTTATCCCTAGGGCGCAACAGGAAGCAGTGGGGTTCCATCAGTCCTCTATCGTCCTCAATGACGAGTTCGCTCGTATTGTGCAACGTCGACTACAAAACGATTGCCATGACATCATTTTTAGCCGTCCTTGCCATGAACAGGATGTGGTCATTCAGCCGAGCCCCCTTTTTCCTATACAGCACATTTTAGATTCGAAGCACCAACGACCTCTATCGTTGATTCAACGAATGCATGATTGTGAATCAAATCTTCCTCTAGAAGTCGTGCAAGAGCACAGCGGTCTACCGATTTCCCAGCATCAGTTTAAAGGAGGAACATCGGTAATTCAGGATCAGTCACTTTGCCCCTGGCGAGCTTATTCCCGTCATCGCTTGGGCGCCCGTAACGATGCCCCCAATGAACAGGGACTAGATGCAATGGACAGAGGTTCCATTATTCACGGCGCCCTGGAATTGATTTGGCAAACCACACGGTCGCTCGCCAATTTACGCGCGATGTCCGACGAGGAACGATACCAATTGGTTAACCATAGTGTTCACCTCGCCAGCCAACGCTTTGCCTTTATTAGCGGTTGCGGCCCAAAATTTCTCATTGCCCAAGGTAAATGGCTACGCAGGATTCTCAACAACTGGTTAGCAGTTGAATTAGATCGTAGCGAGAACTTCAAGATTCTGGAACTCGAGAAAACGCAAACGCTACATTTGGGTTCACTGGAATTGCGGTTCAAAATTGATCGCATCGATCAACTTGGCGACGGCTCTTTGGTATTGATTGACTACAAAACCGGAAACCCAACTTCGCTGAGTCAGTGGATGGGGGAACGCCCGGAATCCCCTCAGCTGCCACTTTATGCCATTGCGCAAATGGAGCCCATAGAGGCTGTGGCTTTCGCCCATGTGAACAGCGGAAACAATGGTTACTATGGCGTCAGTCATCAAAACGAGTTTCAGCACTCACCCACGAAAGAAGAAAAGATGGGTAGCGCCACTCCCCCTAAAATTGGCAAGATGAGTCGATTGGAGAACCATCGCACCCTAAGCAAAAAAGCCGTGGGGTGGGAAGAGATGCTATCTGAGTGGTATGAGAATCTCACCGCAATCGCAGAACAGTTTTCCAACGGAGATGCGAAGCTAGACCCGGTCAATGCACTTGCCTGTACCCGCTGTGATCTGCATTCTTTTTGCCGCATCAGTGAACACCTCCAAGGACAACAGGCGAGCGCCTCCCCGGGGGGTCTTAAGGAATCCCAGAACAAGTCATGACCGATCAATTTGAGTTCAAAATCGGTGACCTCCGTGTCACGAAGCTTCGCCATGGCCCTGCCTCTGTTAGACATTATGGACATGTATCTTGTGTCTTGATCTCACCGATTTTGACTCTTAACGTGACTCGTCCAAGCTGATGCTGAGGCCCTATAAATAGTGAAAATGCCCATTGACAGTGATGAGCGAGCCGAGGCACTGAATCCATCTCAGTCCTATATCGTACAAGCACCGGCAGGCTCAGGTAAAACCGGATTATTGGTCAGGCGATTCCTGTTACTCCTGTCCACAGTCGACCGACCTGAAGAAATCCTCGCGATCACTTTCACTCGCAAAGCCACGGCTGAAATGAAGGAGCGAATCTTGCTGGCATTAGTTAACGCCAGAGACAGTGCTAATTCCAACGATCAGGAACTTCACCAACTCGCAACCATTGCTCTTGAAAACAATGCACGCCAGGGCTGGGAGATCATCAACAACCCGGCTCGATTGCGAATCCAAACCATCGATGCTTTTTGTTATGAACTAATTCGACACATGCCCTGGTCCTCTAGATTTGGTGCACCACCGTCGATCCTAGAAGACGCCGAAGACCAGTATCTCGCGGCAGCAAAAAGGACACTGGATCATGTGGAATCGGAATCCCGATGGTCAGTGCACTGCGAGAACTTATTGCAGCTAGTTGATGCGAATTTCCATCGAGCCCAAACTCTTTTACGCACCATGTTAGTCAAACGGGACCGTTGGATGCGGGGCTTACCAACGGGTACACGACAGCAGTTTGAAACCATGTGGGCATCGGTCATCAACCAGACCCTGCTCGACGTCGATCAGCGAATACCCATGGGTTTAAAACAGGAGTTTTCTGATCTAGCGGATATTGCAGCGAGCCGACTGATTGATACCCAACCCGGACATCCATTACTCGCATGTCTTGGGAGAAGCGAGTTTCCCTCTCCCTCGGCGGAAAATCTGCCAGTTTGGCAGGGCCTTAGTAGTCTGGCCCTGACTCAAGCTGGCTCCATTCGAGCATCGGTCACAAAAAACATCGGTTTCCCAACGGATAACAAACCGGCAAAGGAGCGCATGCTGTCGTTATTGCAAGTCATGCGAGAGACTGATGGCATGGAAGCGGCTTTTGCTGTTCTAGGGACGCTGCCAAATGGCCAGTTTGAGGATCAACAATGGTTAACCATTGAGTCATTGCTGGAGCTATTGCCACTTGCCGCTGCCGAGCTGCGATTGTTATTCAAAGAGCAGAATCAAACGGATTATGTCGAGTTAACTCAACGTGCCGAGGCGGCGCTTGGCAGCATCGAATCACCGACGGATCTCTCACTGTCCTTTGACTATCGCCTCAAGCACATTCTAGTGGATGAGTTTCAGGACACCTCAAGAGCACAGATTGATTTGTTGCTCAAACTGACGGCGGGATGGCAATCCGATGATGGACGCACTCTTTTTCTGGTGGGTGATCCGATGCAATCGATCTATCGATTTCGCGAAGCCGAGGTCGGACATTTCCTGGAAGTTCAGGAAAATGGGCTTGGGCAGATCCATCCTGAATCCATTCGCCTACAAAGCAATTTTCGTTCATCACCTGCATTGGTAACGTGGTTTAACCAGACTTTTCAATCCGTTTTTCCAGCAAAGAATGACATCGTCAATAGCGCTGTTAAATATAGCCTAGCAACACCTCACTGCTCCCCTAATCATTTGTCTGAGGCAGTTTTACACAACGCCACCGACTCCTCCAGAGAACAAGAAGCCCATCGGATTTGTGCCCTTGTTCGATCTGAGATCGAACACTATCCCACATATAAGATTGCGGTACTCGGGAGAAGCCGCACACATCTTTCTCTCATCGCCAAAGCATTACGGGAAACTGATATACCATTTCAAGCTACCGAAATGGAACCCATGGCCCAACACTCCAGCATTCAGGATTTAGTGGCATTGACCAGTGCTTTTTTGCAACCCGCAGATCGTATCGCCTGGCTCTCCGTTTTACGCGCCCCTTGGTGTGGGTTGAGATTGGATGATCTCTCAATTCTTGCTGGTAGCGACCATGTACTCACCATTTCTGAACTCTCAAGACAGAGTCAACTCACAGACAAACTGTCAGAAGAAGGCGCGAAACGATTAGACAAATTACTTGTTGCACTAGAACCAAGTCTGAAAACAAGAGGCAGAGTTAGCCTTAGAAACGGTGTGGAATCTGCATGGCTTTCGCTGGCCGCTCCCACATTCATCCCAGCAACACAGTTCGATGATTGCCGTTTGTTTTTTGAACTACTTGATAAACTGGAATCCAACTACGGTTATGTCACCCCCACCTTGCTTGCCAATGCCGTAGCACAACATTGGACCCAATCCGATCTGGACGCCCAAGTACAGCTTCTGACCATTCACAAAGCCAAAGGCCTGGAGTTCGATACTGTGATTATTCCCGGCTTGGAAAGGACGCCTCGAAGTCCAGAGCGGGAAATGCTGCGGTGGGCTCGGTTACCCGCAGAGCTGTTAATCGCATTACTTCCTGCCAATGGAGAGGAAGACAAGTTTTATCAATTTCTTGGGGCCTTGGATAAATCCCATCAGCGAAATGAACTGTCCCGATTGATGTACGTTGCCTGCACTCGGGCCAAACAACGACTGCATTTATTTGGAAACACGACCACTGATAAAGACGGGAACATCAAACCACCTGCCAATACCTCTCTACTTCACCTATTGTGGCCTGTGTGGTCCGCTCATATCGCTTCGTCGGCAGACACAACCGCACCTGACTCATGCATCAACGTCGACAAATTGGACGCTACCAGACCAAGCAGTGAAGAACCAAACCCGGAAGAATCCACCGGCAACCCAATGGACAAGCTCCAAACACTGTCCCGACTACCCTTGGACTTTAATCCCCCAACCCTGCCACAGGATTTAACCACCGGCACCATCAATCCGAGCGCGGAAGACCACCCGGAAGATCATCAGATTGAATACGCTTGGGCCAGCGATGCAGCAAGAGTCATCGGTATTGCTATCCACCAAATGCTGCAGCAAATTGATGACATCGGATGGGATACCTGGCGAAGCAGAGACAATGGCATCATATTGGCGGCCACGACTGTTGCCTTGATGGAAAACGGTCTCCACACCAAAGATAAGCAGCACGGCATCAATCAAATCACCCTAGCCATTGCTAATCTGAAAAGCGACCCCCGGGCCGAATGGATTTTCTCGCCATCGCACCGGCAACTTAAAGCGGAATGGGCGTTAACGACCCACCTTGATGGTCGGTTTTCCACCGTCATTATGGACAGAACTTTCATCGATGACGAGGGAACTCGCTGGATCATTGATTTCAAATCGAGCCGCCATGAGGAATCTGACATTGACGATTTCATCGTTCAGGAAAAAATTCGCTATCAATCCCAGCTCAATCATTACGCCAAGGTGTTAACCCAATTGGAAAACCGAAAAACCCGACTAGCCCTTTACTTCCCACTGCTGAAAACGTGGACCGAGTGGCCCTCACCTCATGGCGAATCGGTGCAGTCTAGTCTTTTCCCCGATGAAATATAGCTGTACAACACATTTGCTATCGTGACAGAATTCTAAATGTCTACTCATTTTCGAGCAAACCACCATGCCCTCCACCCAAGCCCCACCTAAGTCTACGGACGTCGTCGTTATTGGCGGCGGCATCATTGGTTGCGCTACCGCCTATTATTTAAGCAAACAGGGTGTCTCTGTAGTGCTATGCGAAAAGGGCAAGATCGCAGGCGAACAATCCAGTCGAAATTGGGGATTCATACGCAAACAGGGACGCGATGCAGCAGAATTACCATTGATGATCCATAGCTTAGAATTGTGGGAAGCCCTCGTTCCTCAAATGCCCGACGACGTGGGATTTCACCGTGGCGGCACGCTGTACCTGTCCGATGATGAGAAACGATACGAGTCGAATCAGAAATGGTTGGCGCTTTCCAAAGATTTTGATCTTGATACGCGTTTTCTTGGGCTATCTGAACTAAGCGCCTTGGTTCCAGATCTGCATGGCCAAACGCGCGGCGCCCTCTTTACTGCCAGTGATGCAAGGGCGGAGCCCGAAAAAGCCACCCTTGGAATCGCTGACCTAGCCAGAAAACAAGGAGCGAAAATTCTGGAAAACACCGCAGTTAGGGGCATTGAACTTTGCGCTGGAAGAGTCAGTGGGGTGGTTACCGAATCTGGGCCTATCGCCACCTCCACAGTGGTTTGCGCCGGCGGTGTCTGGTCCTCCTTTTTCCTAAGACACCTTGATCTAATTTTCCCTCAGCTCAAGGTCATCGGCTCAGTGATGTCCACCGAGCCTGGGCCATTAGTTACCCAGCAATCTATCTGGAGCAATGGCTTGGGTATGCGAAGACGCTCTGATGGAGGGTATAGCATTGCTTATGGCGGTAGCTTTGATTGCGAAGTTACCCCGGACCACTTGCGATTCTTTCGTCAGTTTATTCCTGCTTATAAGGCGGGTAAAGAAGAAGTATCCTTACGCTTCACCACGCGCTTTTTAACTGAGCTTGTCAGATCCACAAAGCCAGATTTCGACAAGATCTCACCTTACGAGAGAGAACGAGCCTTAAACCCAGCACCTAATCTGAAACTATTAGCACAAGCAAAAAACAAGCTATCGGAAGTATTTCCTCCGCTGAAAGACATCAAGATAACGAATCGCTGGGCAGGGATGATCGACGCCACCCCGGATGAACTACCTGCGATATGCGAAGTGCCCAGCGTACCAGGGCTGATCCTTTCAAGCGGTTACAGCGGTCATGGTTTTGGCATCGGGCCCGGTGCTGGTAAGGTGACGGCGGAACTGGCTATGGGTAGTAAACCCACAGTGAATCTTGATGCATTCAAATTGGAACGTTTAGTGCGGGCCTGATTGAGAACTCCGAGTTTTGCGGAATTTCCTGATTACCGCGAACAACCAACCGGCAAAGGTAGCCACTATCACTACCGCCATTGCTGGAATCCAGATTAGGCGGAATTCCGTCTTTATCACATACGCACCCCAACGATTAAAAAATCGATCAATGCCAATGGGTGACACCGGCAAAGGCCTCCATTGCATGAACTCTCCGGTGGTATCGAATGGCCAAAAAAACGCAACACCAAGGCCGCCGTAGGTCATTGAATCTAGGAAGCCATGAGACATCATACTGATGCTCAAAAAGAGGAAAACGGTTTTCTTAGACGCACCTAGCCATTGCGACCAGTGCATCATCGTCAGCCCACACACTATCGCAAAGAAGATGGAATGCGTGAAACCACGATGCCCATAGCTGGACCAATAAGAAACACCCAATTCAAATCCAATCACGTCAAGATCCGGCAGTACTGAAAAAAGGCAGCCCAACAATAGCAACCGAAACGGCACTGTCGACGAACGACTTTTGGAAGAGAGTAATCCGGCGTTTATTCCTAACCCAATGGCAAGAGGGATAGCGGGGTGGGTAAAGACTGTTGACATTAAGTCTCGTTTCGGGAGGATAGGAAAGTCGGTTTTCAGACCATCATAAGACGATAGAAACCAACGAAGGTTCACGATAAAACGTAATTCCGGTTTCATCCAACAGGACCAACACCACCTCCCTGACGAGGTGCCTACGAGAATATGCCCTTAATGCTGATGGCGTAAAGAGCGGGATATTTTATTGGCTTTCGCTCACGACCCTCTCTGGCCCAAAGTATTGAGCGAGGTGATCAATGAGCCTTCGAACACGGGCAGTAAGATGCCTACTCGGTGGATAAACAGCGTAAAGGGAAAAGCCCGGCACTTCATTCTCCTCAAACAAAATGCGCAGCGATCCATCTTTGATAAACGGTTCTGCAACATAAATGGGGCATCTCCCAATCCCCAGCCCCCCTGCTGCCATATGCGCAATCGCTCTTGGAGAGTTTGCTTTGAAAGAACCTTTCACACCCACCGAGATAAGTTCTTCTCCCACTTTAAATCGCCAGCTCACGGGCCCCATTGACACGTTATGAACCAAACAATCGTGGGTTGCGAGCGCTTCAGGGTGCAAAGGCTCGCCTTTATTGTCCAGATAATCCGGGGATGCACAGATAACGATTCGCATATCCCTTAGCTTTCTCGCCATCAGAGTGGAATCACTGAGTCCCCCAAAACGAATCGCTAAATCAAAGCCATCTTCGATGATGGCTACTCGTTGATCAGACAGATGTAAATCAACTGAAACACAAGGATTGTCTCGCTGGAATGGCTTAAGCGCATCTAATAACTCCTTGCTTCCAAAGGCCGTGGGAGCCGTGATTCTGATGGATCCAATAATCTCCGACTGCTTTTCCTGAATCACGCCCTCCAATTCATCGAGCTGATCCAGAATTGGAACACAACGTTCGAAGTATGCCTTTCCGGTTTCCGTCAGCGTAACACTTCTCGTGGTTCGGTGGAATAATTGCGCACCCAACTTGCTCTCCAGCTGAGAAACATACTTACTCGCAAGCTTCGTACTTATGCCAATGACTTTGGCACCCGCTGTAAATGATTGCTTATTCGTGACCGCGACGAATGCTCTCATTCCATCAATCGTGTCCATTACTGAATTCCATTCGCCATTTTTGTGATTATTATGAACGAATCATACATAATAATTCCATAAAATTGGGCATTCTCTTCAATATGATTCTTAAACTAGCATCGTCATCACAGTACACAAATACTGCTCCAAACAACGTCTATCAACCGAGGAAAAACATGACAAATACAATTCGTATTCACAGCTTTCCACTTTCCGGGCATGCCCATCGTGTTCAACTATTCGCCAGCGTCGCGGGGATCTCTCATGAAATAGTCAACGTAGACCTCCCTTCTGGAGAACATAAGAAAACGCCTTTTTTATCGCTCAACCCAATGGGGCAAATTCCCGTTATTGAAGATGGCGACACCGTGATTACCGACTCCAATGCAATCCTAGTTTATCTTGCACGAAAATACGCACCGTCATTTTTACCCAAGAGCCCTGAACTTGAAGCTGAAATACAAAAATTCCTGACCCTTGCTGCTGGAGAACTTGCATTTGGGCCCGCTACCGCGAGACTCATCAACGTTTTCAAAGCACCTCTTGATCCAGATCACGCGAAAACTATCGCTGCCAAGGTCTTACGCAAACTCGAAACTCATATGCAAAACCGTGACTTTCTAGTGGGTGATACCGCTACCATCGCCGATATTTCGATTTATAGCTACACAGCCCATGCGCCGGAAGGCGATGTTTCATTGGAAGCCTATCCAAACGTGAGACGATTATTAAGCAACATTGAATCCCTGGAAGGGTTTGTACCGATGCCAATCACCAACGTTGGTCTTCGCGCTTAACCGTGTCGTCTTTTTCATAAACCCGGACCATCGCTGAACGACCCTTCGGCGATGGACGTTAGTAAGTTAGCGAGCAATCATCACTTCTGGTAACTCACCATGAACTCAATCACAACGCCTGCACGCTCACCATTTCATATTGGGGAACACACTCTCCAGTCTCGGACAGGCAAGCGCGAGGCGATGGAAAAATTCGGCAATCAGGCGATTCGTTCGTTCTTGCCCGAGCAACATCGAGAATTTTATCAGCAGCTACCATTTTTGGTGGTGGGAAGTGTCGATCAGCGTGGCGCTCCATGGGCCTCCATTCTTCCGGGAGAGCCCGGTTTTGCTTATTCTCCAACACCCACGACCCTCATCTTGCGGGCCAAAGCCCTTAAAGGAGACCCGCTTTGTGAATCGTTGTCCAAACTCAATAGCCCCCTTGGTATCTTAGGAATTGAAATACCAACACGCCGACGAAACCGGCTGAATGCAAGGGTCAGCAATGCCCATGACGAACACACCGAACTCACCGTGGATCAATCGTTTGGTAATTGCCCACAATACATCCAGACCCGAAATTTCCAATTCCTCGATTCATCGGAAATACAGGCGTCTAGTCAGCAAGTTCGTAAATTTTCCAACCTTGACGACCACCTCCGCAGAACGATCCGCACATCAGATACATTTTTTGTATCCAGTTTTGTCCCCACTAAGGACCGACCAGAGATAGAGGGGGTCGATGTCTCGCATCGAGGAGGGATGCCGGGCTTTGTGAAGGCAGATGGCAACACACTCACCATTCCCGATTACTCAGGCAACTTTCATTTCAATACGCTGGGCAATTTTCTCATCAATCCCAAGGCGGGATTGGTATTCCCAGACTTTGAAACAGGGAATCTTCTGATGCTCTCGGGAAAAGTCACGCTTTTGTGGGAAGACGACCCTGAAGTGAAAGCTTTTAAAGGGGCGGAGAGAGGATGGCGTTTTACACTGGAAAAAGGATTGTTGCTCGAACGCGGGTTACCATTTCGAGCGCCCCTAAAAGAATACTCTCCAAACTCGACAATCACCGGAACTTGGATTCAGGCGAAAGCAGTGATGGATGCCGAGCGCTTGCGTCACAATTGGCAACCCCTCAAAGTCACAAAGATTACCAAGGAAAGCGATACCATCACGTCTATTTATTTGATTGTGCAACCCTACGTCTGTAACTTTGATTTAGGTTGAGTCATTATCGTCGTTCCACACGATATATCGCTTGTCGGCATTGCTCCATTCATCGTCAATCTCGACGAGGATGGCACTGACAAGCC
>WLWV01000189.1 GCA_012103395.1 Gammaproteobacteria bacterium | reverse complement strand
AGTTACCTCGTTGTGTTTTGATATTGTTTGGTAACTACATCAAAACGGGTAACTCTCATTAAATCAACCCTCGCTTCGCTCGGATTGATTTAATACGGTGTCAGATTTGGTCTAAACTTCTACACTTCATTTACCCGGTTATCATAGAAATATATTCGCTCTTTTCTAGCCTCCGTTTCACCTTCCCAGTCAGCGGTTTCAAATCGATGTTTGGCCGCTTTAGTGATTTCCTAGAAAAGATCGAAGTGATGGTTGAATCCATCCAGAATAGATTGAGCGATGTTTCTTGCAAGCCCCGAGTTCATAAAAATCAAATGGTTTCTTGATGTAAGAAAAACACAGAACGCTAATAATCCAAGGCGAGAGTGAAGGGGCCATCGTTTAACAAATTAATCTGCATGTCTGCACCAAATTTACCGGTTTCGATTCGACTGAGTTTTGACAATCGTAGTTTTGATACAAACTGATTGAAACAGTTGTTTGCTGCTTCCGGTGCCATGGCTGTCACGAAATCAGGCCTCCGCCCTTTTTGAGTCTGCCCATATAGTGTAAATTGGGGCACAGCGAGTATGCCTCCTTGAATATCCAAGACCGAGTAATCTAACTTACCAAGCTCATTGGAGAACACGCGTAGATTGAGGATTTTTTGCACTGCTTTTTCGATTTTTTCATCCATGGAATTTTGGGTGTCCATTTCATCTTCCTTACCAAATCCGATCAATAACATCAGGCCTTTTTCGATCTCTGCGATGATGGTATTTTCCACTGTGACCGAAGACATCTTTACTCTTTGCAGGATAATTTTCATATAATTCCAACAGCAACATTGATACTCACTTCGTCATCGACTCCAGTCGTGGGAGTGTAGAACTAATTTCAAAACCAATGAGTAACAACTTAACAACTTTAGTGGACAATTTCATGAATTTAACCAGAATAAAAACCCAAACCAGAATGAGTCAAGCGGTGGTGCATGGCAATACAGTATACACGGCAGGTCAAGTGGCACAAAGTGCTGGAGGAGAATCTGTTGCAAAACAAACGGCAAATATTCTTGATCAAATTGATGAGTTGCTTGCGGAGGCTGGAACTGACAAAACCCGATTAATATCGGCGACTATCTGGTTGACTGATATTGGCACGTTTGCTGAAATGAATGAGGTTTGGGATGCTTGGGTTCCTGAAGGCCACGCGCCTTGTCGAGCTTGCGTTGAGTCAAAACTCGCAGCACCTAAGTTTACTGTGGAAATTATGGTTATCGCTGCGCTTGACTAAGTGCCATTAGAAAGGACTGGGTTTCATCCATCTAAACTTCTAAATCTAAGGCTGCAATTTTTTTAAAACCGCGCTGGAGCGTTTTACAATTCGATCTTCAGCGTGGTTTTGTCTCTCCCTTATTTCCCCTTTATAAATTTAGTATTCTGACCTTTCGGTTTGTGGCTTAGCAACTAATTTCTTTACCACTGCCGTTGTTTCCCTCTGGCATAGGTGATCATTTGACTAGCGGGTGAATTTTTCCACGACGTTATAAAGCAGTTTTGAAATATTGTTGTCGCCATTGTTATGAAGTAGGCTGCCACAGAAAGTAATGGAGCCGGTTGCAAATAGCTGCCCACCTGATTCAGAGTGTTGATAAATCATGTCGGCGCGCAACAAATCTTCCACCGGTTCCCCTGGCCAATTGGTAATGTGTGTTAGCTGTTCTTCCGGCACAAGCACAAAAGAATCATCGTGCCCCTCTGAGCTGGCGAGAATCTGTATGTTCTCGTTTGATCCCAACCGATAATCAACGCGATCAAGTTCGAATCCAGCAGCTCCGCCACCACAGAGGCCAAAGTCCCCTAGGATATCGTCTGCAATCCCTTTGAAAACCCAGCTTATGTCTGAATTCTCTGATCCCAAAGCCGTTTCTTTTTGTATGATTGGTGCCTTGCTTCGACGATAGTAGCTCCCTTGGAAAGTCCCTTGGGCGGAAAAACCAATGCCCGCAATTTTTTGAGGTGGCTGTCCATTGCGCCTCCACAAACCGCCATAGCTACCATCGAATGCTTGGTAATATTCACCAGGTTCTGCTGCCCAAGCCCTGATACCTCCTTCTCCACGCCGAATTTCCATTAAGGAAGGGTCTTCATCGTGGAGTGAAATTTTCCAATAGAAGCCATTACCTCCAAGATACATAAAGTTTCCTGCATTAGATCGGTATTGCGCAATAGCCTCCAGTGTTTGTTGGGTGTGGTATTCCGGGTGGGTGCCAGTAGTGACAGCGGCATAGGGCATCAGTGAATCAACTCCCATGTCATGAACTTCCTGATCTGTCACGATATCATATTCAATGCCATTGGATTCCAGCCAGGTGATTAGGTGACTATCGGCTTGGAAGTGCCTTAATCCTGAACAGCCATTCTCGCTGGCACCGAAGGTGATATATCCGGGTCGCATATTCATCAGTGGGCGTTTGGCACTCGCATGGCAAATGCCACTGCCGTCGCTGTGATTATTGTATGTCGATAATCCGTATTCTCGATTTACCGCTGGATTCCATGGATAAGCATTCCATTGTTGTATTCGATCAAGCCAAGTCGAGTTGAAATCAGGACGTGCATGATTCCCATAGATGGCGTAGGTGAATGTTGAGACTAGAACACATAGCCTTGCCGTGGGTTTGGTTGGATCTGGGCAGACAAAAAATGGAATTTTATCGTTGTGTTCGCCGCAACGAATGCGAGCGGCGTAGATGCCGGAAGGAAGATCCGCGGGGACGGTAAAAGTGAAATCGGTGTCCCATTCAAAATCATAAATATCATCATCGTGAAAATGAATGGCGCCATATTGATCGGGTGCATGACGCCAAGCCATTTCAGACCCATCCCAGTTAGAGCCTGTCATCCCTCTCGCCGGAGAGTTAGTTAACTTCCCATGACAGCCTAATGGTCCTTGGTCTAGAATTTGAGTGGTAGAAATACCTTGTGAAAAATCCCAATGCATTAGGGGAGCCATTTGGGTTGCTAGGAAGGATGGAACAATTTGCCCCCCATTCAAAGTTTCAGTGAAAATCATGGGTGATTCCAGTTTCCCATTGAAGTGATATTTCGGAAGTGTCTCGTGATTCGCCGCAAAGGTTATGGTGTCTACATTGATACCTCTCGTGTCCCGCTTTGTGGGTTCGCTAACGGATTCTCTTTGCTTGGTTGTGTCAGTGTTCTCACTCTCAATGTACCCAATAGTGATATTGGAAGACTCGGCATCATGAATGAACCAGACACGATACCACTGTCGGCTTTTCAGAGGATGCGCGGTAACGACGCTACACTGGAAACTTGGTTCGTCTTGTCTAAAGATAGCCCCCTCTAGACATCCCTGTTCATTGATCGAAAGTTCGATGTGACTGTTTTGAGAGTCAGAGTTCAGTGCGAAAATACACTGCTTCTCGCCCTTCGGTGAGGTTGGCCATATGGTGGCAGCTAAAGAAAACGTGGATAAGCGCTTAAGCTTCGCCTGTACCTCCACTCGTCCGTAGGAGCCTGGATAAAACGGTTGAATTCTTGATGGAAACACACCACCGAAATTAGTAGAAACATCATGCTCGATGAGACCCGGCCCGTCCGGATTAGGGTCAGCGCAAACAATTCGGATCAAATCGGCTGAAAAGGGCTCGTCAGACTGGCTGCTAACTTTGAACTCTATTTGTTCCCTAGGGCGAGCCGATAGTCGATTGGTGTATCCTATGAGTGGTATCAATTTGAGCCTGCTGTGTTCATGAATTTAGTGGTCAGATGTGACTTAGATCTTTCGCCAGTGCGCATTTGCTTCGTGGACTGATCGATAAGACGAATATGGGTTGGCCGAAGCGAGTGTTAAATGTATCGAATTGCAGCGAGCGGTGATCTCAAATTTTAAGTCGAGTTGCTCTCGAACTCGAATTCCACCAAACGCGATACGATAGGGTGTTATTCCATAATCCGATTGGTTTATAGATAGCTGTCCAGCTAGTGTTAGCCAATGATCAGTGTGGTTAAGCGTCACAGTCGTGGTTTCGAGCCGACTCTGGCCGTGTAAGGTGACATCCAATTCGACCACGATGACATTTTCCTGTTTACGGATTGATTGGCTATCGATTTTGATGATCGGAAACTGGGCAGCATCCAATATCTTGCTGCTCAACATACTCTTACGTGTTATTTTCCGGTTTAGACTGCTAATTCGAGATTCAAAATCTTTTCCCGCTTGAGCACGAAGCATTGGATTATCTACCTCGAATGAATGAACAGGCACCACGAAAGACAGAGAAGACTGGCTTATGGACTTTCCGTTGAATTCAACATTACCTTCTAGTTCATGAGTTGAAATGATGTGGTTGTCGCCAAGCGCAGCTAAGGGTCCTTCGCTGTAAACAAAAATTTGTACAAGAGAGGCCGGTTTCTGAATCTGGCAGGTTTGCGTTTCCCCATGACTGGGTTGAATCGATAGTATGAATAAAATATAAGTAAAAAAGGTATAAGTACAAAAAGCCGCAATTTTCTTCATATCAGCGCTTTTTACTTCCACCCATTTGATTTTCGAACTAGTCATGCTTACATAGGCGAAAATTAAAACGTTTTTGCCGCCTCCAATAGCCTTTCCTGAACCTCTGGACTGAACCACATTGCCATGAACTGTTGATCTTTTTCATCACAGAATGTGTCATAGGTGTGTTTTATCGAAGCGGTCCGATTCTCCTTTACGACGTTAAATGCAGGGCCGCAGTTCAATGTCAATGGGGTTAGCGTCTCTAAGGCTTTGTCCTCAACGTCTTCCGCGGGGTGGACTTGATCAATGAGCCCAGAGCTGCACATACTATCCATTGTGAAAAAGTCTCCACTATAGATGATATTGGTTGCAACACGGTCTGTGACTATTTGCCTCAACACCAAGTCTGCGGAGAATGGAATAGGAATGCCAAGTTTAATTTCATTAAGACCAATACGTTTTTTTTCTTCAGCACCGATTCTAAAATCAGCACCAAGCGCGAGGACGGCACCACCGGCGATGGCATGCCCCTTCATTGCGCAGATAGTGGGGACTGGTAGCGTATATAAGTCAAAGAAAATCTGATTAAACATGCCCCAAAACTGTTTGAACTCATCCTGATTCAAGTTGACCAAGCTCGGTAGGTCAAATCCTATGGAAAAGAACTTTTCGCCTCCGGCCAAGAGTAATCCTCGGTATTGAGATCCAATCCCCGCTTTTATCTGAATGACTGCATTCTCTAGTTCGTGTAACAAAGACAGACTAATTGGGTTGGTGACGCCATTATCTAACCGTAAAATCGCAACGTTTTCATTCTTGTCTAATTGAATCATGATCTTGAGGAAGTGTAGTTATCTACCAGTAACGAATAGCATCCCGATAGATGTTCTGAATATCTGTCAGGTTGGTTTCCTTGGGGGTGTTCGCGATAGCGCGTTTCTGTCTAGCCGAAGAGTCGGAAAGCGCATTCACGTGGCTTTCATCAAAGCCGACTCCGCTCAATCCATTTGGTGCTCCAGTTTGTTGCATCAGTTCGATAATTCGTTTGGCAATTATTTCACCGGACTCATCGACAGTGCCGCCTTTGGAGTCCGCGCCTAAATAGTTGGCCGCCTCCATATGTCGTAGCGGAGCTCCTTCAGCGATATGGCGAAATATTGCGGGTGCGCTAACAATCACGCTAAGTCCGTGGGGCACAAAGGGAGACTTAACCTCATAGTCTTTCGTTGTGATATCGTTCATTAGATGCGTGACGCCATAAGACATGGCGTGGGGAAGGTGGGTGCCTGAATTGCCAAATGCCATGCCAGCGAGGGTTGCCCCCCACATTAATTGATCCCTGGCTTCAGTGTCGGCATTGTCGGCAACCCCGCGCACGAGATATTTTCCGGCGATCTCCAGCGCTTTACTAGCGGCAAGATCGCTCCAAGGATTGGCGCCCTGTAGAAACGTTCTTGCCGTTGGGTCTGTGACTTTCTGCCACTTTGTATACGCTTTGGCGGTATAGCATTCAATGGCATGACAGAGCAAATCAAACCCCGTTGAGGACACAACATTCGAGGGGAGTGTGTCGCAGACCGAGGGGTCAACCAAGGCTTCTACCGGTAATAGATGAGGACTGCCCAGAACAAACTTAGTGTTCAGAGAATTAATTCGAACCACGGATACCGATGTGCATTCAGAGCCGGTGCCAGATGTGGTGGGACAGGCAAGGTGTGGCAGTAATGGCCCTGGGATCGGTTTGCCTAAACCGATAGGTGGAGCAAAGTAGTCATTAAAGTCGGCAGGAAATAGGGCGTATATCATCGCCGCTTTAGCGGTATCTATCACGGAGCCTCCACCCACTGATACAACACCATCGAATTGATCACTATTAAGGAAACGAGCACCATTCATGACTGACGTATCATCGGGTTCGATACGTATGTCGCTAAATGTTGTCACGTCCATGCCGCTTTGAATCAGTGAAGTACGAACCGTATTTACATATTCGCTGTCTCGCAGATATGAGTCGGTGAACAGTGCTACCTTTTTGATTCCCCTAGAGGCGAACCGCGGGCCGGCCTCGGATAGACAGCCTCGGCCAAAAGTAAGTTTGGGCATGGCCACGGTAAACGTTTCAGCGCCGTGTTCACAAACTTCAAAATATTGACACCCCATATGACTTTGCTCGATCTAAATGATTGGTTCAATTATTCCTGTTTTCTTAGGAGGCTTCTTTCCATAGTCAGATTGGAGGGACCAGATAGCGGTTTCTCTAATTTGATGATCAATACGTACAGATTAAGCGCTTCAGAGCTAGAATTATAGATCTAGAAGGGTCGCGGTAAAAACTGCAAATGATTGATGAGCGTGTAGGATTTAAGAAAACCAGGGACTATTAGGGGTAGTGTACCCTGAGGTCTGTAATTTATTTCTTTAGCGATGTTCGTTTGGCTTAGGCGAAGTGAGCGTAGCGAACGAAGCCAAAGCCGGTTTTTCTGGATTAGGTGTTGAATGTTGAGCCATC
>WLWV01000021.1 GCA_012103395.1 Gammaproteobacteria bacterium | reverse complement strand
AGTTACCTCGTTGTGTTTTGATATTGTTTGGTAACTACATCAAAACGGGTAACTCTCATTAAATCAACCCTCGCTTCGCTCGGATTGATTTAATACGGTGTCAGATTTGGTCTAAACTTCTACAGCTAAGTTGTAGAAGTTCCTATCCCTGTCAACCCACTGATATGGGTTGTGCTTCGACCAGAGAAGCAGGCTGTATCCCATTTCTTATAGACGACACATCATATTTGAAGCCAAGAGAGTCAAGACCAAACATTTCCTGCAATTGATCTACTAGCAATTGAGTAGCCTTTATTCTCCACTGATTCCCGAGCGTTAGCTCTCCCACTTCCCCCTTGATTCGCTCGTAGGTAATTGCGATTTCTGCTGAACCACCTTGGTGCATTGTCAGCAGGCTTTTCAAACTAGAAAAGGTTGCACTAGTGAGCTTACTCTCAGTAATAACAATTCGAATACGCTGGAGAAAGTGCAATCTGAGCTGATCCAAGTCATACATGTTATCAACTCGCATTTGACATCCTCCACTAAACTCATCCGCACTGAGCTCTCCTTGGGCGATCAGTACGCTATCCTTGTTTAGAATATCGGCATTTTGCTTCAGCTTCTCCGAAAACAAACTCACCTCAATTCTATCCACAGAATTATCTAAGGTGATAAAAGCCATCTTTCCTCGTCGGGTATTTAATACCCTCTTAGCGATGATTAAGCCCGCGAATACTGCATTTTTTGGTTTCGATAAATCCATCATCGTAATATCTTTGCTCGCAACGGAGCTCAGTTCAGTCGAAAACCGATGAAACGGGTGGCCAGTTAAATACAAACCCAATGTCTCTTTCTCACCCGCAAGTCTTTCCTCTTCGCTCCATTTGCTAACAATGCTCTTGTCAGCTTCAATAGTGGGAACATCAATAATGCCGAACATATCAAACTGACCAACCTGTTTGTTTTGATATTGCTGATCCGCAGTTTGGGTTACCCTATTCACGTCTGCCAATAAAGCAGCTCGATGCTCGCCAAGTTGATCCATAGCACCACTCTTAATTAGCGCCTCGAGCACACGCTTATTCACTTTTCGAGTGTCCAATCGACAACAAAGGTCTAATAAGTTATCAAACACGCCATTCGCGTTTCGCTCATCCACGATACTTTCAACCACCCCTCTACCTACCCGTTTTACTGCACCAATACCATAAAGAATGGTGTCATTCTCCACTGGTTTGAAACCGTAGTCACAAGAATTTACATCTGGAGGCTCGACCCGAATGCCCATCTCCGAACAATCCGCCAATAAGGACACCACCTTATCCGTATTATCCAGGTCCGCTGATAATGTTGCCGCCATATATTCTGCGGGGTAATGTGTTTTCAGCCATGCAGTTTGGTAGGAAACCAATGCATAGGCGACTGAATGTGATTTGTTAAAACCATATCCAGCGAATTTTTCCATTAGGTCAAAAATGTATTCAGCTACATCAGCGTCAACTCCCCGTCCTACCGATCCAGTTGTAAAAAGTGCTCTTTGCTTTTCCATTTCTTCGGCCTTTTTCTTGCCCATCGCCCGCCGAAGCAAGTCGGCTCCTCCAAGCGTGTAGCCTGCCAGAACCTGGGCAATCTGCATTACCTGCTCCTGATAGAGTATAACTCCGTAGGTTGTATTCAATACTGGCTCGATATCAGGATGGGGATACTTGATACTCTCTCTTCCATGTTTACGATTGATGAAATCTTCCACCATTCCCGACTGAAGAGGCCCTGGCCGAAATAGTGCAACCAATGCGACCAAGTGATCAAAGGTGTCAGGCCTAAGTCGGATTACCAACTCTTTCATGCCTCTTGATTCTAGCTGGAAGATTGCCGTGGTTTTACCCTGTTGGATTAATTTGAAGGTTTCATCGTCGTTCAAAGGGATGTTATCCAAATCTAAAGGCGGTAGATTTTGTGCTTTCAGGCGTTTATCGATAAACTTTTTTGCTGAATGAATAATCGTCAACGTCCGCAAACCCAAAAAGTCGAATTTGACTAAACCGATTGATTCAAGATCATCCTTATCCAGTTGTGTGATCGCTTGATTAAGATGAGTGTCTGCGTATAGAGGGGTGTATTCCGTTAACGCTTTGGGGGCGATGACAACACCGCCTGCGTGCTTTCCAACATTCCTAGCAATCCCCTCCAATTGCATAGCAGTATCGATCAACTCCGTTATGTCCTCTTCTTCTTCGTACCGGAGTCTTAGCACCTCTTCTTGATCCAACGCCTTTTGTAATGTAATACCAATTTCAAATGGAATTAGCTTAGCAACCTGATCGACAAACCCATAAGGCAAACTCATCACCCTACCAACGTCGCGCACAACCGCTTTGGCTGCCATTGTTCCAAAGGTAATGATCTGCGCCACTTGGTCCTGCCCATATCGCTCTGCGACATATTCGATAACACGGTCTCTTCCATCCACACAGAAGTCTATATCAAAGTCAGGCAGCGAAACCCGGTCTGGGTTTAGGAATCGCTCGAATAGCAAACCGTACAACAGCGGATCAAGCTCAGTAATCCCCGTTGCCCATGCCACCAGCGAGCCCGCACCAGAACCCCGCCCGGGCCCTACAGGGATATCATTCGCCCTCGCCCATCGGATAAAATCCGCCACAATCAAGAAATACCCTGGGAAACCCATCTCTTCGATGACACCTAGCTCAACATCCATCCGGTGTATGTACTCTGCTCCCACTAAAAGTTGGCCATCATCGGATCTCAGCTTTTCAACTCCCAACCTTTGACTCAGACCGTCTTCAGTTTGCTGGCGCAGAACAACGGACACCGGCCGGCCATTCGTATCAGGATAATCTGGTAGATAGTCCTCATCAAAATTCAGAAAAAGGTTGCAGCGTTTTGCAATCTCCACTGTGTTTTTTGTCGATTCTGGGATATCGGCAAAAAGCTCATGCATCTCTCCCGCCGAGCGAAGATACTGCTGATTGGTAAATTTTCTAGGTCGCCTACTGTCTTCAAGCACCCTCCCATCGTTGATACACACCCGTATCTCATGGGCATCGAAGTCGCTTGCATGAATAAACTCAACCCGATTGTTTGCAACCAGAGGAACACCTATTTTTTCAGCTATTTGCACCACTTGCTGAATATATAAATCCTCTCCTGATCGACCGATACGGCTAATCCCCAAGTAAAAGTTATCACCAAATACTGAGCAAAAACGGTGTAAGAGAGATATTCGCTCTTCATCAGACAAACGGTGCATTAATCGCGCCAGTGCGCCCTCATGCTCATCCATAATAAACAAAAGCCCTTCCCGAAGCTCCTGCAATTGAGCCCATCTAAGGATGACTCGATTGTTCTTCTGCCCCCGAAGGTAAGCATCCGTAATTAGCCGACTTAGGTTTTTGTAACCTTGGTTATCCTTGCATAATAGAATCCCTCTATTGCAATTTGTTATGTCATCTGAGTCCTCTATCCAAACGTCAGCTCCAACTAGTGGCTTTATTCCCTTGGAAAGGCAAGCTTTGTAAAATTTGACTACTCCGTATAGGTTCGAGATATCCGTCAATGCAATAGCGGGTTGTCGTCTTTCTTTCAACTCATTGGCAAGTGGCTTTAACCGAACTAGCCCATCAGCGAGGGAATACTCGGAATGTAGGTGCAAATGAACGAACGATTTCGAAGAAGATGCTCTGACCGTCATGAAATCAGTTAGCTCCTAATCAACCGACGTACTGGGGCGAATGTCCTACGATGGTGGTCGCAGACACCGTATTTCTCCAGTGCTTCCATGTGAGCCTTTGTGGGATATCCCTTGTGTTTTTCAAATCCATATTGTGGATACAAACATGACAGTGAAAGCATCTCTTTATCTCTTGCTTCCTTAGCCAAAATTGAAGCTGCCGAAATTTCTGCGTGAATGCCATCTCCTCCCACTATTGCAGCGGCTTCACAATTAAGCAAAGACGGTATTTTGTTACCATCAATCAAGGCATAATCAGGTAAAATGGTCAGTCCCAAAACAGCTCTCCGCATGGCTAAAAGCGAAGCCTGAAGGATGTTGATATCATCTATTTCCTCCACGGAAGCACTCGCAACGCTCCAACAAATGGCTTCTTTCTTAATTAGCTCCTCCAGCAGCTGTCTCCTATCTGGCGTCACTTTTTTCGAGTCATCCAATCCGGGAATCCGGGTTTCCCCCAAAATCACCGCCGCAGCATGCACCGGCCCTGCCAATGGGCCCCTGCCCGCTTCATCCACTCCCGCTGTGTATCTAGTCGATCTCACTTCAGACCAGCAATTTCCGCGATGGCGTTCTTTGCCTGCACATTAGCATTGCATTTCAGCTCTTTATGAATTCTCCCAAAATGAATCTCAAGCTCCCGCACTTTATCTTTGTCATTTAGATAATCATCCACTTCACGAACAATGTTTTCAACGGTTGCATCGTTCTGAATCAATTCCGGAACCATAGGCTCTGGTAGTAGGTGATTCGGCATGGAATAATGATCAACATGGCGAAGCTTCTTCATCAACCAATGACTAATTCTTCCCAGCTTATAGACAACCACATGAGGTCTACGGAGAATAGCCGCTTCCAATGCCACAGTACCGGATGCCAGTATCGCAACATCCGAAGCTTCAATGGCCAACCGCGCTTCCCCATCAAGAGTGGTAATTGGCAACGAAACACCATCCACAAGACGGTAAAATTCGGCTTTTACTTTTTCATTTGCAAACGGTAGTAGAAATTTCAAACCAGGATGGGATTGGTGTAGCTGAGTCGCTGCATCGATAAACAACCGGGCTAATCGTTTCACTTCAGTTCGCCTGCTACCCGGTAATAGGGCAATGATCACATCTTCATTAGACAAATTAAGTTTTCGTCTCGCTTGTTCCCTATCAGGGAAACCAATCTCATCAGCAAACGGATGTCCAACAAAGGTAACAGGGACACCTTTGTTCTCGTAAAACACTTCTTCGAATGGGAAAAGCGTCAGCATGTGGTTAATGGAATCTCGGATTTTGTGTATACGATAACCACGCCAAGCCCATACAGTCGGACTCACATAATGAACACAGGGAATTCTGGACTTTTTAAGTCTCTTTTCAAGCGCTAAGTTAAAATCGGGAACATCAATACCAACAAACAGCGCCGGCATACTCTTTGTAAAACGTGTATGTAAAGCCCTTCTAATTCGCAGAATGTCCGCAAGCTTACTGAATAGACCATCGATACCCATCACGCCGATTCGATCCATGTGATACAGAATCTCACAACCCGCATGCTTCATTTTAGGTCCTCCAACCCCAACAAACTGAACATTCGGGTATTGTTTTAGAACCGCCGAAATAAGCCCTGCCCCCAAACTATCCCCAGACGGTTCACCCGCAACGATGGCTATT
Source organism: Gammaproteobacteria bacterium (assembly GCA_012103395.1). Lineage (GTDB taxonomy): Bacteria > Pseudomonadota > Gammaproteobacteria > Arenicellales > Poriferihabitantaceae > WLWV01. The sequence continues at coordinate 18,320 of WLWV01000021.1, read as the reverse complement.
TGGATGGCTTTTCTACTATCCATTCTTTCTTTTTGCGACGATACCAATCATTAATAGCTAATAAGCCCGTAGTCCAAAGACCGGCAAGTTAGCGAATAACGCCGCGTTCAGAACGTCGCAGGAACTCCGCAAAGACTGTCGTTTCTTTGCTGTTAGGATTCAGCTTTTCAATTTCTTCAATTGCCATCTTAAAATTCAGGTTTTTACGATAGAGCAAGCGATAGGATGTTTTCAACAAGGCAATCGTGTCCTCCGAGAAATCACGACGACGCAAGCCCTTTGTGTTGATACCAAAAGGCTTGGCCGAATTTCCGGCAGCGACGATATATGGCGGAATATCTTGAAAACAGATTGCGCCAATTCCTGTGATGCAATGTGCACCTACCTTACAGAATTGGTGAACCAGAGAAAACCCACCCATAATCGCGTAATCCCCAACTTCGACATGCCCTGCCAAGCTCGCACCGTTTGCAAAAATCGTTTTGTTTCCTAGCAAACAATCATGAGCGATATGTACATATGCCATCAGGAAATTGTCGCTCCCAATTTTTGTTACCTCAGCATTCCCCGCCGTACCGCGGCTCAGAGTGCAATATTCCCGTATTATGTTCCGATCACCTATCTCCAGCCTTGTCGGTTCGCCCTTGTAGCCCTGATATTGCGGTTCTTCTCCAATGGACGCAAATTGAAAGATACGATTTTCTTTACCGATCGATGTGTGATTTCTGATAACGACATGAGGACCAATCCAACATCCCTCATCAATGGAGACGTTACCCTCAATGATGGTATATGGTCCTACAACAACATTCGCCCCAAGCTCAGCAGATGGGTCAATAATTGCTGTTTCGTGTATCTCTGCCATGAATTAGTAACTTCTATATGTGAAAATAATATCAGCAGATGCAGCTACGACACCATCCACTGTTGCTTTAGTTGAATATTTCCAAATTCTGCTTTTGTATTGAGTCTGCTTCACATCAATGATTAACTGATCACCTGGTTCCACTGGTCTCTTGAAACGGGCTTTGTCAATTCCAGCAAACAAAAAGATGACGTCTTCCCCGGGGTGCTCCTCAAGACTTTCGCTTGCCAAAATGGCAGATGCTTGAGCTACTGCTTCCAAAATTAGCACTCCTGGAAAAACTGGACGCTTTGGGAAGTGTCCCTGGAAAAACGGCTCGTTCATAGTGACATTTTTTACGGCCTTTAGAGAATCATTGAGCTTGTGTTCCAAAACTCTGTCAATCAACAAGAAGGGATAGCGGTGCGGAAGAATCTCAAGGATTCTGTGTATATCAATAGTATTATTATCTGTCATTTTCAGGTTTCCCTAGGGCCTTTATTTTTTTTGCCAAGTATTCCAAACGGTTTATATTTGCCACCGTTCTTCTCCAGACGCTTACTTTTTGGACAGGAATCATAGACGCATACTCCCCCTTCTGTCTAATCGAGTTACAAACAAACCCGTTAGAGTACACGGTCACATCATCAACGATTTCAAGATGTCCGAGCACCGAAACCCTTCCACCGAAACAACACCGTTGACCAATGCGCGCACTACCTGCTACCGCCACACAACCCGCCATAATGGTGTTGTCTCCAATCTGAACGTTGTGAGCAATTTGAATCTGATTATCGAGTTTTACGCCATTTCCAATAATCGTGTCATCTAATGTTCCCCTATCAATCGTAGTATTTGCGCCAATATCAACGTCATTACCAATTTTCACCGCGCCTAGTTGCTCTATTTTTTCCCATTTTTGGGAATTTGGTGCATATCCAAAACCACTCGCGCCGATAATGGCTCCTGATGAAATACAACATCTTTCACCAATACTCGAACGGGCATAGATAACGACATTATCTTCTATGACCGTATTAGCACCAACAACACTATTCGCGCCTATTCTTACATTGGTACCAAGTCTCACTCCTTCAGCAATCTGTACACCCTGATCGACAATTGAATAGGCACCTACCGACGCTGTTGGGTGGACCGCCGCATTGTGAGAAATCAGCGCTTTTTCATGGATGCCCCTCGATTCGCACGAAATATCTTTGAACTTCTGGCTGACCTGGGCGTAAGCTAGATAAGGATCCTTTACCAGGATTTTGTTTCCTGAGTACAGTGTTGAGTGCTCTTTTCGCAGCAAAACAACACCAGCTTGACAGGCAAATAACAGTTGTGCCTGCTTAGTGTCATTATAAAAAGACAAAGATGATTGTTTAGCTGTTTTCAGACTTGCTAAATCAGTGATAACTTTGTTTTCATCGCCGACTACAACACCATTCACAAGCTCAGCGATCTCAGTTAGTGTCAGCATTCAGGCTGCGGTCCTAATTTCAAAACAAGGAAAATGTACTTTTTTCCTTGAGCTGTTTCGCATCACTGATTGAACTGTTTTTCTAACTCTTTCAAAACATCATCCGTCAAATTTATTTTTTCACTGGCATAAACAACCTGCTGCAATACCAAGTCAATATTATCTTTCTGGGCAATTTGAACGATGACCCGAGATATCATGTTTTCCAATCGGGCTAGCCCTTCATTTCGAACTTCGGCATAATCTTCGTTATATTGCTGTTGCTCTCTTTCGAGGTCGCGTTGCAGATATCGCAGTCCTTTGGCTTTTTCTTCAGCTTCCTCTGTAGACATAAGAACACTATTTTTTTCAAACTCTGATTTTTGAGACCTGAACAGCTCAAATTTACTTCTAAGCTCTCGATTTCTAACACTAAAGGCTTCTTCTAATTTGCTAACTTCTAGTTTTCCTTGGGGTGCTTGATCAATCAGCCTTCTGGCATCCACATAAGCGATTTTTTCTGCATGAGCTTCAACCACCGACCCAAGTAATAAGAAACACACTAGAGTCGTAATACATCTCTTCATTCTTTGTGCAACAAAATCTAACATTTTATCTACCAAAATATTTAACGGATTTATCGAAAAACACTGCCAAAAGAAATTTGGAGCTCTTCTTTATCATCACCTATCTCCTCACTCATAGGTACCGCATAGCTGATACTAAAAGGGCCAATAGGAGAGAACCAGTTGTAAACTAAACCAGCAGAATATCGCATTTTGCCTAAATCTAATTCTTCGGTATTACCATAAACCATTCCACCATCAAAAAATATGCCAATACGTTTGTCATTACCATCACCCTCACCATAGGGAGGAAACAGCAGCTCCAGATTTGCTAAAACCCGCTTGTCCCCTCCAAGCGTTTGTGGTGAGTCTCCAGTATCCCGGGGACCAAGCGACCGACCCTTAAAACCGCGCACGGAGTTAGCCCCCCCCGCATAATAATTTTTAAAGAACGGTAACCCAAGCTCGCTCTGATCTCCGTAACCTTCGCCTTGTCCAAAGCCCAATCCAGCTTTAACTGTCAAAAGCTGACTCACAGGGACGTAAACAGCACCTTGCAAATTGAGTTTGTAATACTCGAATTCACTTCCCGGCACCGTGGCTTCCAACGAAACATTTCCTGTTGCTCCGCGAGTGGGAAAGAAAAAGTCATCTCGTGTATCTTTTGAGACCCCCATTGTTAACACAGCATTATCGCCCTTTGGTCTTTGTTCTATGGCAGAGAGAATTTCAGGTGGCGTTTCATCGGTCGACTGTAGATCAATCTGTTCATAACTAATCCCAAGATTGAAGGAATTTGTCTCGGCAATTGGAATTCGATATACCACCCCCGCAGCATTTGTATTTAGCAAGTATTCGGCAGTATTCGCTTCACTCGCATCCAATTTCCTACTAGTTAACCGAATTGTTCGGCTCACCCCATCCAAGGTGTGATAGGGATTCGTATAGGAAACTGAAGCTGTTTGTGACGACTTTGATGTATTGACATCAACTTGAAGATCTTTGCCAGTCCCAAGTAAGTTACGCTGCTGATAACCAGCACCAATCAGAGCACCGTCCGCATCAGAATACCCCACCGAGAATTGAACAGATCCCGTATCTCGCTCTCTAATAACTACGTTCATATCGACTTGGTCAGTGGTTCCAGGAACCGGTGGTGTTTCGATATTTACACTTTCAAAGAAACCAAGTCGCTGTAATCGGTCTCTGGATCGCTGCAGTGCCGATGCAGAAAACCATGACCCCTCAAATTGGCGCAGTTCTCTTCGAATTACCTCATCACGGGTATGCAGATTTCCAGTTATATCAATGCGTCTCACGTAGACACGCTGGTTTGGTGTTACTGCGAATACAGTATCGACAACATTACTTCCATCCCTAGTTTGAAACACCGGCCTGATTTCAACAAACGCGTATCCATCATCAGCATATCGCTCCGCAATGGCGGCCCTACTTTGGCTAACTGCTTTTCGAGAAAATGGTTTGCCTTGCTCTATTGTGACTAATTTGAGTAGCCCCTCTCCCTCCAACTTGTCAATGCCCTCTATAGTCGTATCACCGAAAGTAAATAGATTTCCCTCTTCTAAACTAATACTGATGAAGACATTTTGTTTATTCGGGCTAATTTCAACGTTGGTAGAGGTAACTTTGAACTCATGATAGCCTCGATCAAGGTAGTAGCTACGGATGCTCTCGACATCGGCTTCAAGCTTCTGCTTCGAATACTGATCTTTCCTTGAAAATAGTCTAAATCCACGGTCGTCTTTTAGTCGCATCTCATCTTTGAGATCTTTAATTGAGACTGACTCCGCACCAATGATGTTTATTTTTTTTATTCGGGCCACCCTACCTTCATTAATATTGATGGTAATGGCGACACGATTATCATTGAGGTCTTCAATAACGCTCTCAACCGTAGCTGAGTATCGCCCGAGAGAAAGATAGGCTTCTTTTATCTCTTGTTTGACTTTCTCCATTTCCGCCTTATTAAAAATCCGCCCTTGAACAAGACCAGCTTGGTCCAATCCACTTTCAATTCCGTCGTCATCAAGCTCATCATTTCCATTAACCGTGATAAATGCAATAGAAGGTCGTTCTACAACGTTAACTATCAGGGCAGTTCCATCTCGTTCCAAGGTAACATCTTTGAAAAAGCCAGTACTAAACAGCTTTTTGGTACTCAAACGAACCTCTTCATCATCAAGCGTGTCCCCGACTTTCAACGGGAGATAATTAAATACCGTCCCAGCATCAAGTCTTTCAATTCCTTCGATCCGGATATCCGAAATAACAAAAGATTCTGCCGCATAAACGAAGCGCGATAAAATGATTAGCAGGAAAGCAATGGTTATTTTTTTCATTCTTCCAATTATCAATAATTGTTTATAGCCTTAATCCGATCAGTACCGAATCGATGCAGATGTATATCAACACGATGGCACCATCTTGTGGGCGTCTCTGTTTGAAAATAGAAAGGCCCTGCCCCGACAACGGTTCCCCCAACTCAACTTGCTTGGACCATCAAGCCCCACCGCCGATGATACAACAGAATGACCTAAAGTCACATCGCTATTCTCAGTAGAGACGTTTTCAGGAAGAGGGAGATTAATCCATCAAACGTAAATCCTGTGTATCAGTCTGTCGTATACATAAGCCGTAAAATCTAAAGGTTTTAATAAAAAACTAATTCTATTGAAACAACCTCATAATATCGTTGTAAAAGGCCACACCCATCAATAATACCAATAGTAAGATACCGATCTGCTGTCCCCAAATCATGAACTTCTCCGGCGGCGGCCGACCTATCACCGCTTCAATAGAGAAATATAATAAGTGGCCTCCATCAAGAACCGGAATGGGAAGCAAATTGAGCAATCCAAGACTGATACTGATAAGCGCAAGAAACTTTAGAAAATCGATATACCCAGCTTCAACAGTATGCCCGGCTAATCTTGCAATGGTAATGGGACCAGACAAATTCTCAGACGACATTTTTGATGTTAGCATTCTACCCAACGATCGGAAGGTAATCGCTGTCATACGCCAGTTGTACTCTATCGACGCCCAAATGGCACTCAGCGGACCATAACTCAGATCAACGACAGCTAATTGCGGTCGATAGAGACCTATCTGTCCATATGCTTTGTCATTAACAAACACCGTCTTAGGGGTAATAGGCAAGGTCACCGTCCCCTCCCCACGCTGCACCAGCAAAGAAAGTGCCTCGCCAGGGCTTCTAGAGATTTTTTCAACCATGCCACTCCAATCGGCGATGACTACACCATCGATTTCAAGGATTAAGTCACCCGGAGCCAACCCCGACTCACTTGCCGGCGAGTTCTCTACAATCTGCTCGACAATAGCCTGCGGAATTGTTGGCCACAGGCCAATTTGTGAAGTAATGGATCGACTACTAATGGCTGATTGATCCAATGTAGCAAAGTCCAATACAAGCTCTTTCATTTGTAAGTCTCGGTCTTCAACCATTACTTTTACTGAATTACCTTTCATCGCTTGGTGCAGGACATAAAATTGATGTTCGCCCCACGTTTGCACTTCACGCCCATCAATATCAGTAATTGTATCTCCTTTTCTAAACCCCGCTTTCTCAGCCACAGATTCGGCCACCACATGCCCAACAACAGGTTTTATGTCATCGCTTCCAACAATAAATACCACCCAAATTGCAAAAAATGCAAATAGAAAGTTAAAAGCGGGGCCTGCTGCAACAATCGCACTACGTGCACTGAGAGATTTTCGATTAAAAGCCATGTCTTGCTCTGACTTGGCGACGTCTCCTTCTCTCTCATCAAGCATTTTGACGTAACCACCTAGGGGAATAAGCCCTATTGAATACTCCGTAGGATCATTTTTCCTTTTCCACCGAAAAAGGGATTTTCCAAATCCAATGGAAAACTTGAGCACCTTCACACCCATTTTTCTCGCAACCCAAAAGTGACCAAACTCATGAACTGCCACCAGAATCGCGATCGCCAGTAAAAATCCGAAAACACTATATCCAAATCCAATCATCTAATTTGCTCTTTGCCTCTTAACTTTCGGGAAAATGTGTATTACTGACCCTATCTTTGGTGCTGATTCCATCACAACAATGCAGTACAGTATGTCCGTGTACGCTGGTCAGTCTCCAACACCGACTCCAAGTCAACGTTTCGCTGATAGTCCATGTTATCCATGGCACGTTCAACCACGTCGACAATTCGATCAAAGGTTATCTGTCTTTTGAGAAAAGCATCAACCGCAACTTCATTCGCCGCATTCATTACAGTGGGGGCATTCCCTTTTTGTTCAGCCACTTGGCGAGCCAACCTAAGGGCAGGAAACCGTGTCAAATCTGGGGCTTCAAAATCAAACCGTTGGCAATCAAGCAAATTCAAAGACGATGCCCCAGAACGAATGCGTTCTGGCCATGCCAACGCATTTGCAATAGGAACACGCATATCAGCACTACCTAATTGCGCAATTACAGAACCATCAATGTACTCGACCATGGAATGAATAACACTTTGCGGATGAATAACAATTTCAATAGACTGATGCTCAACACCAAACAACACACATGCTTCGATTAGTTCCAGCCCTTTATTCATCATAGTGGCGGAATCCACAGAAATCTTTCGACCCATTTTCCAATTAGGATGATTACAGGCCTGATCAGGGGTGATGTTACGAAACTCAGCCATAGGAGTCGTACGAAAGGGACCACCCGAACCAGTCAGTAGGATTTTTTCGACACCTGAATTCGTCGCAAATTTCGTGGCCGGGAGCCCAGAATTCATGACCAAGTGCGGTAAACACTGAAAAATCGCATTATGTTCACTGTCTAACGGTAACAAACAAGCACCGTGGGTTTTCCCAAGATTCATGATATGTTTTCCCAGCATCACCAATGGCTCTTTGTTTGCAATCAATACTTTTTTGCCAGCTTTGACCGCTGCCAAAGTGGACAGCAATCCTGCGGCCCCAACAATGCCACAAATTACCGTGTCACCACCTTGTCTTGCCAATTCACTAAGCTTTTGCTGTCCATCCATAACCTCGATAGGCGAGTTGATTTCATTCAACTTTTCACGCAACCGTTTCGCCGACAATGAGTCAACCATCACTACTCGTTTAGGCGAATGTTGTTGGCATTGGAGAAGCATCAAATCCACATTACTCTTTGCAGATAATGATTCAACGTGATATCGGTCAGGATGACGTGCGATTACGTCAAGTGAGCTTATGCCGATGGAACCCGTCGATCCGAGGACGGTTACACCTGTACTCATCGTAGAAAAAAAGTCACAAATACCGGCGCAGCTGCCAATAATCCGTCAATTCGATCAAGAACACCACCGTGGCCGGGAAGCAAACTACCACTGTCTTTTGTCCCGGCAGAACGCTTCAATCTACTTTCATAAAGATCACCAACAACACTAACTAGTGCGGCAATGAGAATCAGCACAGACCATACAATCCCCATTTGGTAAGAAATAAATGTAGAGAACCAGCAAAAACCGATTGCAAAAATCACCGCTCCGATTGCGCCGCCGACGACACCTTCAATTGTCTTTCCTGGGCTGATTTTTGGAGCCAACTTGTTTTTTCCAAACGCCTTACCTGAAAAATACGCAACACTATCGGCTGCCCAGATAGCTGCCATGAATCCAATTGTCATAATCGGCCCATGCGCTGTGTATTGATGCAGTAGCACTAAGGCAGCCCATGCAGAAAGCAGGACCAACGTACTATGACAAACAAAACTTGTATCGCTTTTTCTAACCAAAGTGGGATTAGTTATCAATGAAAAAATCTGAAAAAGCCAATAAGCAGCACCGAAAGCTGACACAGCATACAATCCTTTTGGCATCAGATAAACAATCAGCATCAAAGAAATCAGCAGCAGCGCCCCAACGATCCCAACCCTGCAGGAACATCCTGATAGCTGGTGCCATTCACGCAACCCCATTAGAAAAAACACGCCAACCAATAATGCAAACCACACATTTGGCAAAAGTACAGTTAAAGCAATCGCGATTGGGGCCAAGAGCATTGCCGTAAGTAGTCTAAGCAACACTATTTTGGCCCGCCCATTTGCTCACCAGTTTTCCCAAAGCGCCGCTGCCTACCTGCAAATTCATTCAAGGTATCATCGAAACTGGTTTCATTAAAGTCAGGCCAATACGTGTCCGTAAAATACAGCTCGGTATAAGCTAATTGCCATAAAAGAAAGTTGCTAATTCTTTTTTCTCCACCAGTCCGAATAAACAAATCCGGCTCAGGCAAGTCTTTCGTGCTTAAAAATGAATCAATCAGTGACGGCGTAACTTCCACTTGGCTCAGAGCTCCAGACTTCATACCATCTAAGATGGCTTTACAGGCCTGCGTAACATCCCATTGCCCTCCATAGTTGATCGCAATCGTAAGATGAAGCACATTATTGCTCTTCGTCAATTCGCAAGTTTGCTTAATTCTGGCCTGCAATCGCTCAGGGAATTTGGCAATATCCCCAATGACACGCAAACGAATTCCGTTTTCGTTGAGTTTTCGCATTTCCGACTCGAGAGTAGACGTCAAAAGCTCAATAAGAAGTTTAACCTCTGCAGGCGGTCTCTTCCAATTCTCGCTGCTAAACGCAAACAAGGTGAGATAGGGAATTTTTCGTTTACTACAAATTGGCAAGAGATTGGTGATTGTTTCAACACCTTTCCTGTGACCAGCCACTCTGGGCAGGCCACGGCTTTTCGCCCACCGGCCATTGCCATCCATGATTACCGCAACGTGAGTAGGGGTTTTCTCTTTACGATCAGAACCAGTTGATGTATTCATTGTATTGCTATAAGACTACCTTATCCCACTTATACCTCCATCACTTCTTTTTCTTTTTCCGCGATAACCTGATCAATCAAGGCAATATATTTGTCAGTCAAAATCTGTAGCACTCCTTCAGATTTCTTCTCCTCGTCTTGACTAATTTCCTTTTCTTTTAGCAAGTCTCGAGCCGTTTGGATAGCGTCGCGGCGAATATTTCGAATCGCGATCTTTCCATTCTCACCTTCGTTCCGAACCACTTTGGTTAACTCGACCCTCCTCTCTTCCGTCATTGGTGGAAGAGGAATTCTCATGGTTTCGCCCGCAGTCATTGGGTTCAAACCCAAATCCGATTCTAGGATGGCTTTTTCGATTAAAGACATCATTTGTTTTTCCCAAGGTTGTATGGAGATGGTTCTCGCGTCGGAGACCGAGACACTCGCAACTTGGCTAATTGGGACTGGAGAGCCATAGTAATCAACACTTAAGTGATCCAATAACGCAGTGGAAGCCCGACCGGTACGAATTCGAACCAAGTCATCTCGGGTTGATCCCACGGTTTTTTTCATCCGTGTCTCCGCGTCTTTTTCAATTTCATCAATCATGATTAATCTCACTGTAACAGTTTTTCAAACTAACGATCCAAAGGAAAATTAAAAGAGCAAGTCAAACTGATAGCCTGACATTCGCCGTTCTTTTCACCAAACTGAACTGCAGTATGTTAACAACTAACCACCGAAAAATGTACCACTTACGCGCTACAGGGAACTTTCGAAGCAAGGTCTGTTGAATGGGGGAAATCGAAACAAGAGGTTTCGGTTTGGCTCGATCTTTCGATTTAAAACGGAAGAAAACCAGCTCATGATAACGGGGAGTTGAGAATCAGGGTTCCAACCACTTCGCCCAAGGCCATTTTTTGCAGATTTCCTGCTGTATTCATATCAAGCACGTGAATAGGCAGATTGTTTTCCTCACAAAGCGTAATAGCTGTAGCGTCCATTACTTTGAGGCGTCGACTTAAGACGTCGTCAAAAGTCAACTGATTAAATTTGATGGCATTAGGGTTTTTTTCAGGGTCGTCGTCATAAACACCATCAACACGAGTTGCCTTAACCATCACTTCAGCCCCAACCTCCAACGCTCGAAGGCTCGCCGCGGTATCAGTAGTAAAAAGCGGGTTCCCGGTACCCGCAGCAAAAATCACTATTCGACCTTTTTTTAGATGTTTTAACGCACGAGGGCGGACATAGGGTTCCGCAACGCCCGATATTGACAAAGCAGATAGCACTCTAGCCGGGGTATTTTGTGCTTCGAGTGCTTGCTGCAAAGCCAATGCATTCATCACGGTGGCCAACATGCCGATATAATCAGCCCCGATTCGATCCATCCCGTCTGCCGCCGCTTTCATCCCACGGAAGAAGTTACCGCCTCCGACAACCACGGACAACTCGACACCTAAATCGACAATCGCCTTTAATTCGGAGGCAGTGGTGCCTAGCTTACCACCATCAATACCAAACTTATCTCCGCCTGCTAAAGACTCCCCACTTAGCTTAAGTAAAATACGCTTCCAAGCGGGGCTTGTTTTGTCAGTCATAAAAATGAATGACCTTAGCTTGCTGCCTGAGCCATTACTTCTGCGACAAAATCATCCTTTTTCTTTTCTATTCCTTCGCCAACTTCAAATCTGAACATTTTTTCAACAGAAGCTTCAGAGCTTTTTAACAGATCACCCACTGTTTGCTCTTGGTTCTTGACAAAGGGTTGTCCAAGCAGGGTGTTCTCCTTCAGGAACTTCTTCATTCTTCCACCAATCATTTTTTCAATGATATCTGCAGGCTTACCACTTTTACTTGCTTGAGCGATAAAAATCTCCTTCTCTTTAGCCAGCTCGTCCTGAGACATATCTTCTTCGGAGACACAAAGTGGTTTGCTAGCCGCGATATGCATTGCAATATCATGCCCCAACTCCTTTGCCCCCCCATTTAAGTGAAGTAACACCCCAATACGAACACCATGCAGATAACTACAAACAATACCATTACCAGCGGAAATTTTCTCGAAACGACGCACTGAAATGTTTTCACCTATTTTTGTGATCAGTTCCTGTCTGGCAGTTTCCACTGTCATATCACCAATAGCAACTGATCCTAATGATTCAACGTCGGTAACGTCAGAATTGAGTACCGCCTCTGCTACGTCAGCTGCAAACTTTTTGAAAGAGTCATCTTTGGCAACAAAGTCAGTCTCGCAATTGATCTCAACAATAACACCAAATAAATCATTTTCAGCACAAACGATCACACCGTCGGCAGCAATACGACCTGCCTTTTTCTCAGCCGCTGCAGCACCTTTTTTTCTGAGCTCTTTGATCGCAAGATCGATATCACCGTTAGTTTCGACCAAAATGTTTTTACAATCCATCATTCCTGCGCCTGTTCTTTCGCGCAGCTCTTTAATCATCGCAGCAGTTATCGCCATATCGTCTTTTCCGGATAGTCTGTATTCATGTTGTCAGTTCAAGTCTTTCAAAACTCGAGCGCTAACCCACATGGCTCATAAGATACCAGTTGGGTTTTGTCTCCTCAGATAGTGAGGCCCAGAAAATTCGAATCAGGACATCCCTAGGCTCACCTCCGAGTTTGCTAGCTATCTCCAGCAGCTTTTTTTCGAACGACCTTCTTTTTGCTTATTTTCTTTACCGCAGCACCTTCTTCCACGGCTACAGGTTCAACTACTTGCTCCACTACGGGTTCTGTCTCTACTACTGGAGCAGCCTCAGCCATCACTGGTTCTGGCTCTGCAGCAGCCGGTTCAGCTTCTGCCGGCGGCGCAGCTTCCACATGTTCTTCAACAGCACTTCCTGCAGAAACAGCTCGAGATGCTGTTTTAGAAGCCAAAATGGCATCTGCAGCCGTTACCATATAGAGCTTGATGGCCCGAGTCGAGTCGTCGTTACCAGGAATAATGTAGTCAATTCCCTTGACAGAACAATTTGTATCCACCACAGCAATAACCGGAATACCCAGCTTATTTGCTTCGGCAACTGCAATGTATTCCTGCTCAACATCGATGACAAACAATACATCAGGCAAACCGTTCATATCTTTAATACCTGAAAGCGTCTTGTCCAATTTCAACCGTTCTCTTTCAAGCGTCAGGGCTTCTTTTTTGCTCAATCTACCCGCGGCACCGGAATCAATCCTTTGCTCCAATTCTTTAAGGCGCGAAATGGAATTTTTGACTGTTTTGAAGTTTGTCAACATACCGCCAAGCCATCGGTGGTCTACATAAGACGCTCCACATCGAGTTGCTTCCTCTTTAATGATCTTGCCTGCTTGGCGTTTCGTACCAACAAAAAGCACTTTTCCGCCCTGAGCAGCAATGGCACCGAGATAATTCACTGCTTCTTGCAACATTGGCTGCGTTTCCTGCAGATTAATGATGTGAATTTTGTTACGGTCACCAAAAATATAGGGGGCCATGGAGGGAGACCAATAACGTGTTTGGTGTCCGAAATGAACTCCAGCTTCAAGCAGCTGGCGCATAGAAACATCAGTCATAATTAGGTAATTAGTTGTGTGTGGGTTATACCTCCACGGTTACTATTCACTAACCTTAAGCACAGTCACCAAGCTCAAAATTAACAGCAAGCTTAATGAGCAAAAACTTTAGGCACCCAAGTGAACATAATCGCCGTGTGGGGATTTTGGCCAGCTCAAATGAACCAGCCCTAAGGGCGGCGGATTTTAACTAAAAACAGTTGAAGAAAAAAGTGTAATTTGGGAGCATACGTGCTCATTTACTAATTATTCGAAAAAAACATGGCTGTAACGATAAAAAACTGCGACGAAATCGAAAAAATGCGCATTGTTGGCCGTCTCGCGTCACAGGTTCTGGACATGATTGGCCAGCATGTAGCACCGGGAGTGACCACCGACCAACTAAACACCATATGCCATGACTACATTACTAAAGAGCAGGAAGCCATCCCCGCGCCACTGAATTACCGAGGCTTTCCTAAGTCCATTTGCACCTCAGTCAACCATGTTATTTGTCACGGAATCCCTTCAGAAAAGAAACTGAAAACAGGCGATGTCATCAATATTGACATTACGGTAATCAAAGATGAATTCCACGGCGACACAAGCAGAATGTTTTTCGTTGGAGAACCGTCCATCAGGGCCAAACGGGTTTGCCAAATCAGTTATGAGTGCATGCATAAAGGCATAGACTTGGTTCGACCAGGCACCAGGCTCGGTGATATCGGCCACGTAATCCAACAACATGCTGAAAGCAACGGCTTTTCTGTTGTTAGAGAATATTGCGGTCATGGTATTGGTCGCGTGTTCCATGAAGACCCACAGGTTTTACACTACGGTGTGCCCGGCACCGGCTTCCAACTAGAATCAGGAATGACATTTACCATCGAGCCCATGATTAATGTGGGGAAAAAGGAAACCAAACTACTGTCAGATCAATGGACAGTGGTAACCAAAGACCGGAGTCTTTCTGCGCAATGGGAACATACAATCTTGGTCACCGATACTGGACATGAGATTTTGACCCAGTCATGAGCCGGTTAACCTGCTCTGCCCTACTCGACAAGAAGTCACTAACGAGAAACAAGTCTCACCACAGTGATGAAATCAAGGCTTTTCAGGCCGCCTTGATTCACGGAAAAACACTGCTATCTGAGTATCATTTAGAAGGTGGTAGCGCAGCTGCTCAGGCGAAACACCACAGCTGGCTAATCGACAATCTACTCATTTTTATTTGGAATCGCTTCACTCCTAACAACAGCACTATTTTGCCCTCACTTGTCGCGACGGGAGGGTATGCACGACAAGAGCTAAGTCTGGAATCTGATATCGATATTCTGATATTGGTTCCCGATACTTCAGATTCTTTTGTTTCCACCCTTATCGAGTCATTTGTTCAGTTCTGCTGGGACGTTAATCTAAAAATCGGACACAGCGCACGCACAATTAAAGAAGTCATTGAACTGTCGAAAAATGACTTAACCATCATGACAAATATGATGGAGACCCGACTGCTTATTGGAGCCGATGATCAGTTTGAACTATTCCAGAAAGCGATCCATTCACTCGATTTATGGCCTGCCGAGCAGTTTTTCAAAGGCAAACTAGAGGAGCAAAAGCAACGTCATCTCCATTTCGGTGACACTGCCTATAATCTCGAGCCCAACATTAAAGAAAGCCCTGGCGGACTCCGAGATCTGCACATGATTGGATGGGTCGCGAATCGATATTTTGGAACCAGTAACTTATCTGAACTGGTGGATCATCAGTTTTTGAGTCAATCTGAGTATCGATCACTCATCAAGGGTAGAGATTTTCTTTGGAAATTGAGAAATGGTTTGCATCAATTGTCTGGTCGCTGTGAAGACCGTTTGCTTTTTGATTATCAAAGAGACTTGGCTGAACAGTTAGGATACAAACAGGGGAAAAATCATTTAGCTGTAGAGCAAATGATGAAGCAGTACTACCGAACCGTCCAAGAATTACAGTTACTCAATGAAATACTGCTTCAGCACTTTCAGGAAGCGATACTTGCAGATAAACAACCATTTCCAATGAAAATCAACCCACGCTTCCAATCTGTGGGCGGTTTTTTGGAAATTTCGACCCCTGATGTATTTGAACAGGATTCTAGCGCCATCCTCGAAGTATTTTACTTATTACAACAACACCCAGAACTCAAAGGCATCAGGGCCAGCACCATACGTCAACTGAGAAGTAACCTTCACCGAATCGACAGAAAATATCGACATAACCCTAAGAATCAACGATTGTTCTTAAATATCTTTGAACATCAAATAGGGTTGACTCACGCGCTACGGAGAATGAACGATTATGGCGTCTTGGGCGCATTTTTCCCAGAATTCGGAAAAATCGTCGGACAAATGCAACACGACCTGTTTCATATCTTCACTGTTGATGCGCACTCACTCTTCGTTGTCGGTAACGTGAGAGGATTAGTTCAGGGAAACGATAAGCTCAATTTCCCGACGCTCAGATCGCTTATCGCAACCTTAAATAGAAGGGAACGTCTATATCTCGCCGCACTTTGCCATGACGTTGGCAAAGGTAGTGGAAAAGACCACTCAATAGTCGGAGAGAAAATCGCGTTGTCGTTTTGCAAACGTTTGGGGTTATCTGAATACGATGCCAAGTTTGTTGCATGGTTAGTACGAAATCATCTAATCATGTCATGGACAGCTCAACGAGAGGACACCTCAGACCCTCACGTTATTGATCGTTTCTCTGAAATAGTCGGTGATCAGGAACACCTTGATAATCTATATTTATTGACGGTCACCGACATTATCGGTACTAGCCCTAAAGTGTGGAATGAATGGAAAGGGCAACTTCTTCATAACCTTTATAGTGCCACATCGAGACGCTTGCGTTCCGGGCTCCGTGGAGTTGAAGCTGCCACACAGCGAGTGCGGGATAGAAAAAAAGCCATCGAGAAAATACTAGACAATGAAATACCCATTCAAACACTGAAAAAATTTTGGGAGCAGCTCGGTCAAGAGTACTTTCTAAGAAACAGCCCAGAAAACAGTGCATGGCAAGCTCTTCAAATACATAACGCTAACGTCACCGACCTACCCTTAGTTAAAATTCGCCATCGAGAAGAGATACAAGCGCAGCAAATATTAGTTGTCGCACCTGAGTCAGAAATCCTCTTGCCAAAAAGCACGGGGACACTGGAGAAAATGAACCTAAGTATCCTAGATGCACGTATCCATCACACTCACTCTGGATTAGCCATATTGGTGTTCATTACAGTTAACAGAGACGGACAAACGCTGGAAAAAACAGCGCTGGAAAAGCAATCCGCCCATATCCGAAAGCTATTGCTTGCTCCCCAGCATAATTACGCCCCTTCAAACCGAATACTACCTCGGGCTTATAAACAATTTAGAGTCCCCACCTCCGTCACATTTACAGATGACATGAAAAACCGACATACAACCATGGAAATTGTTTCTCAGGACCGTCCGGGGCTGCTCTATCACGTATCAATGGCATTGTTGGAGTGTAAAGTCAAACTGCTCTCTGCAAAGGTCTCAACCGTAGGAGAAAAAGCAGAAGACACTTTTTTCATTACCGATAGAGATGGCAACCCCGTTCAATCAACGGAGCAACGGAAGTGCCTTGAAGACCGACTCAAGGCCTCTTTGTCCCCGGTCAGTTAAACGACCGACTGCACACCCTAAGCACCTCAGAGGTGGCAAGAAATCCGTTCACTCATATATCGATGATTGAAGGCTGCCATCATTTAGACGAGGTTACCTGATCCAGGGCACGAATTTTCGGCTGAATAAAAACAAGCGCCTTGTACTTTGGATGAAGATAACAAGCATTTACAGGATGACATATAGATACAACTCACCATGAATGATCGAAGCAGCCAACGAAAACAATTCCTAATACAACATAACTGGGGGGAGGCAACGATTTCTGCATTGATTCCCGACGCCTCAACACGACGTTACTTCCGTCTGACTAAAGGTACTGATCATGCCATGCTGATGGACGACATCGGCGGAGCGGCCAATGTGAAACCATTCGTTCAAGTTACCAAACACTTAGCTAGCTTAGACGTTCGAACACCCAAAATATATCACCAAGATGGCGAAAACGGCTTTCTTATGCTCGAAGACCTGGGTAATGATACCTTCACAACCTTACTGAATAAGGGCTGTGACGATTATGAACTGTATCCAAGAGCGATAGATCTGCTCGCAAAACTACATAACCAACCGAATGCGAAGAAAATTGAACTACCGCCCTACGACTTCAAGCATTTTATAGACGAAGCCAATCTATTTGCAGACTGGTATGTTCCTGCCACGAAAAAAATGAAGCTAGAACCATCACAACGGTCTCTTTATCGCACAACCTGGCAGCAAATATTTCAAGCGCTCCCTCCACTGCAATCAACGTTAGTGCTGCGGGACTATCACGTGGACAATTTGATGCTGATACATGATCAATGCGCGGCTCTGGACTACCAAGATGCCCTAATTGGCTCCATTGCATATGATGTAGTTTCACTGCTTGAGGACGCACGACGAGATGTATCAATGACGCTGAGTGCTGAGATGAAACAAAGATATCTGGAACAAAACCCTGAGACTAATCGCGCTCATTTTGATCATCACCTGACCGTTTGGGGGGTCCAACGGCACTGCAAGGTCGCAGGGATTTTCGTTCGACTCTGGCTAAGAGACAACAAGCCCGTTTACTTACGCCACCTTCACCGAGTCATGAGCCTGATAGAAAGACACATTGACAACCCCAACCTATTCCCATTAAAGAATTGGATGGAAGAGAATAAGGTGAGCTTAAAGCATTCTGCTTTAGATCCAAACCAAGCCGATCTTGCGAGAGCTGTTATAAATTCGCCGTTCTAGCCTATTGAACTCAAACACTGAGCTTAGAAATATCGCTCAAGAGATGCCAACCACACATGAGATGTAGAAGTTCAGACTTGAGCTGACAGTTACCCGTTTATCAGTAGCTGTCTGTCAGATAGAGTTTAGTTTACAAACTTTTCTTTCCAGATCGCTTTACCGTCGATGAGTGTTTCCATCGGCGTT
>WLWV01000020.1 GCA_012103395.1 Gammaproteobacteria bacterium | reverse complement strand
CGCCGATGGAAACACTCATCGACGGTAAAGCGATCTGGAAAGAAAAGTTTGTAAACTAAACTCTATCTGACAGACAGCTACTGATAAACGGGTAACTGTCAGCTCAAGTCTGAACTTCTACAGATTAATGCACCTCGCGCGAAGTGAAGTTTTAGTAATGGTCCAAACCACTGGCCTTGAGTGCGCAGCACAAGGGGGGCCATAAAGGCAATCTGGAACGCGAATCGACTCCAGGCTACTTGCCCCGCGGAGACGCTACCGGAAAGCCATTTGGCAATGGCATCGATACCCGGTAGTAGAAGCATGGCTACAATCACCAGCAACATTGCCTGTGCGGTTTGATTTGGTTTCAAGAATACTCTCTGGAAACGGAATTAGTGTCTTGGCAGAGCGCGTGTATGCATATGGTGTCTTTAAGTACTAGCAAGGACAGAGATCTCTGGTGGATGGCCCCACGAGGCATCACCGATCCCACTGTTTTGGAAATCAATATGACGGTCCTTGAATTTGAGACGTGGAAACAGACTAAACTGGCATTTCCATCAATTCAGAAATTTCCAGTGAGCCACCAATCTCCAGGAACGGGCAGGCTTTTCCCATTGCTAGTACTTCTTCCATGGTCTCGGCTTTGACGATGGTGTATCCAGACATGGAGGTTGTACTGCCTTCAGTAAGACTGCCGTCGGGATTGACCGTGGTTGGGTTCTTAAGTGGTGCTGCGGGGACGAGCACGGCTTCTCCGAGAGAAGACAGCCATGTTCGGTATTTTTCGAAATGGGCTTTGCCTTCCTCTGGTGTTGCGGGTTGGTTGCCGCCGAGATAGGTCATCATGTATCGGTTCATTGTGCTTCTCGTTGTGTTTCTAAGGATAAATTCAGAGTGTGACTGTACTATAAAATGAGGGTTGAATTTATGTATTCTATTGGCGGAATATTGAGTGAAATAGCACCGCCATCTTCACCAAAATCTTAAGCCAAAGTGAAATGAAAAAATGGTGTCAGTATAGGCCCAGCTCTATGGTTTCCCCGCTGTTTGTCCAACAGTGAATCCGCAAGCTTACGTGCTTGGGCCAATTGATCGATGATGAGTTCTGAATATTGGGCATGACTTGCTTCCCTAAAAGCGTCACTGACGGCGTCGAGCTCTTCAACGGCTTTGATTGCTGCTTGGTAATCGTTGGTGACTTCTGCCAAGGTTCTGCGGGCCACGCCAAGATTGGCGGTGGTCATCGACCAGGACATTGGAGCGCGGTCTCGGGTCCATTCTTTTAGGGCATTTTCATAGGCGTAAATAGCCTTTTGCATCGTCTCTGCATCAGACTCTTTTTCAGCCAGCTTCTGCAGTGCGGCGCCGAGGTTATTTTGAGTCATCGCCCATTCCACAGGGTGTTGTTCCCGGGATCGCTCTGATAGAGCGCTGTTGTATGCGGCAACGGATTGTTCCAAGGTTCTTGGCCCCTTGCGGTGTTCGCCAAGTAATCGTAACCCGGTGCCGAGGTTGTTCATGGCAGAGGACCAATCGAGTGGCGCGCGTTCCCGGGTCCATTCTTCCAATACTTCGCGGTAGGCATCCACTGCTTGCTTAAGCAGGGTGGTGTCTTTGTTTTTCTGTCCGATGGATTGAAGTACCGCGGCAAGATTGTTTTTTGTTGTTGCCCAATCATGGGGCGATACTTCCCGAGTGCGTTCCTCCAAGGCTAGTTCGAAGGATGCGACGCATCGCTTTAACATGGGTTCATCTTTATGGCGGTGGCCTAATATTCCCAAAGCGGTGCCCAAGCTATTATGGGTTTCTGCCCACAATAGCGGTGCTTTCGTTCGGTCTCGAACTTTTAACGATGCTTCCAACTTAGCAATTGACACTTCGAGATTACGTGTACCGCTTTGGCGCTGGCCCATGATCCCCAAGACATTGCCCAACTTTTGCATGGTGGTTGCCCAGGCTTCTGGACGAGTATCTTTGGGTGCCAGAAAAAGGGTTTCGTCTTCGAGCATCTTGGCGGCACGATCCAAAGCGTGATTGACACCAAAATCCCTACCAAGATCCTCAAGAATGGACGCTTTTAGTATTTGATAATGCCATTGTTGCTCCTGCTTCAGGCCTTCAGTTTGTGCCGCAGCTTCATAACTCTCTACCGCGACCTGATGATTTTGTTCCAGTGCGGCAGACAGCGCTCGGGCGGCCGCGAGGGGGGCGCTAATATGGTTGGGAACGGTGGTGGGGTTGGATCGACGGATCGCGCTCTCTAGCACAATGCTTGTCGCCTCCAGTGAAAAAGGAGCATCCACATGGAGCATTGACTGAGCTTCTGTCAATAGCGTGTGAATGTCCCGAGTACTCTCAGCGTCTGAGGTCATCTCAACCAGTTGATCCACATCGTTCCGCAGTTCTCCAAGTCGTCGATAGGCCTGTCTGATGATCGCAGGTATTTGCTGTTTAGCCGCTTTCTTGCGATTGATAGGAAGCATGAGCTGAGTCAGGTCAGTTTTTTCTGCTTCCAGTAATTCACATAAGATGTCAATAACGGAGCGTTTTCCCACTGGCGCTGTTGAAGATGGTGTCATGGAGATGCCTTTTTGAGTAGATAACGATGTTTCTTTGGTTCTGATTTGAATTGTGGTCGTGAAGCACAATGAGAAAAGCGCCTGCGGTTCATCACCGCAGACGCTTTTCTGTTCGCGTCAGTCTATCAGCAAAAGTAGAGCAGAGGCTTGTTGCTCAGGTTCTACTATTTCATTATCTAATCGACAATGTGATAAACAGGCGCTTTTTCCATCTCCCATTCACCAGACTCTGGATCCCGGCGAGACAGGGTTAACGCATGCCAGTTTTCATCATCCAGTTGCATATGATCACCACGATAGTAGTAACCAGGCCAACGAGTTTCCTTACGGAACAGGGTATGCTGGACCACACACTCAGATGCAATTGCTCGGTGTCGAAGCTCCCATGCACGTTGAAGTTGGTGTAAATCTTCAGCACCGATGTGCTCCAAATCTTCATGCAATGTTGCTAGAAGCTCAAGGCCACGAAGCAACAGTGGTTCGTTGGTCATGTAGTTAACTGAAGTACCGCCAGCGTATTCGTCCATGATTTTCTCAAGGCGTTGAAGACCCTGGATAGGCAACAGGTAGCTAGGAGAAACAGTTCCACCCGTGATTTCGTTACGCCCAACGGTGTAGTTTTCCATGGGTTGAAAGATGATCTTCTTGAACTTGTCGGTTTGATCTTCAGAAACCTTGATTTTATCTTTACCAAGATCACGAACATATTTAACCGCGGCTTTTGCTGCAAGACGGCCTTCAGTGAATGAGCCTGAAGAGAAAGCGTGAGCGGTTCCACCAAGGGCATCACCCGCGCCGAACAGACCATCAACCGTCATCATTCGGTTATATCCCCACTGATACTCATCAGGAGAAATATCCTCTGGCCCACTGGCCCAAGCGCCAGAACATGTGGCGTGAGAGCCCATGACATAGGGCTCCGACGTGGTCAATTCAGGGTTGATGTATTTTGGATCAATATCCTGAGAAGCCCAAACAACGGCTTGACCAACGGTCATGCCCAAGAAGTTTTCCCAACCAACGGTTTCTTTATGAGGGTCTTGGAACGCTTCTTTAGTGACCATGTGAATTGGGCCGCGACCTGCCTTCGTCTCTTCGATAAAAGCGTGGTTTCGTAGACAGGTTGGAGTTGGGTGGTGGTCAATATAATCACCAACCAACTGTTTAGTTTGCTCATACCATTTTGACTCGTACTCGTCGCCATAGGCATTTTGAGTATAAGTTTTCAGGTGAAGGAAGTAAGCGCCAACTGGGCCGTAACCGTCTTTAAAGCGACAAAGTACAATACGGTTTTCCATTTGGGTCATCTTCGCACCAACCTGGATAGGCAATGCATACGCTGATGCACTACTCCAAGGAGCGTACCAAGTCCGTCCCATGCCTTCACCAACGGAACGTGGCTTAAAGATATGTGATGCACCACCAGCGCCGATGATGGTCGCTTTGGCACGAAACACATGATAATCGCCAGTACGAACGTTAAAGCCAACTGCGCCGCCACAACGGTTAGGTTTGCTCTCGTCCATTAGTAAATGGGTGACCATGATTCGATTGTAGATTTTGTCGGCTGATTTACGAGCCGCTTCAGCAACGATAGGCTTATAACTTTCACCGTGGATCATGACCTGCCATTTACCTTCTCGAAGGTATCGGCCGCTGTCTGGATCTTTCATGAAAGGAAGGCCCCATTCGTCAAACTTATGAACGGTGGAGTCGACATGGCGCGCCATGTCATAGGCTAAATCTTCTCGTACCATACCCATCAGGTCATTACGTGCGTAACGAACGTGATCTTCTGGCTGGTTTTCGTCCCAACGCATGCCCATGTAACAGTTGATTGCATATAGACCCTGAGCCACTGCACCACTGCGGTCGATATTTGCTTTTTCGGCAACCACAATTTTCATGTCGCGAGACCAGTATCGAGCTTCATAAGCTGCACCGGTGCCGCCCATTCCGCCACCAACTACGAGGATATCGCAATCCTCATATACTGTATTGATTTTGCCCATTAGTAATAAACTCCCTGTTTGAATTTATCTTTTGAAATAGTTGGAAGACCGCCGTCCACTTCAAGTACTTCTGGCTCATAGCAAAGATGCTGTGATTCGGTCATGTCTTCACTGGGTTCAGCTAATTCTGCCAATCGAGGGATTTTTTCTCCCCATGGCTGAGTCGTGATCGGAGAAACGAAATCTTTTTCACGGCCATCACGGAATTTGATTTTCCAAGAGATGGTTCCTTTTTCTTCTTCACGCAATACACGAACGCTGTGGCCCAATGGCGCGAAATCCGCATATCCACGAACGTCAATGGCGTTTTGTGGGCAAGCTTTAACGCAGGAATAACATTCCCAGCACATGTTAGGTTCGATGTTTACAGCACGGCGATAAGTTTTATCAATGTGCATAATGTCCGATGGACAGATATCGACACAATGGCCGCAACCATCGCATCGTGTCATATATACAAATGTAGGCATTTTAAGTCTCTTTTCAAATAATGTTGATAATTAAACGATAAACCAACAGACAATTAATAATGTCGAGGTAGGTCGCGCTTGATACCAAGGCCAAATTTGGCAGGCGCATCAGCGGGTTGCGGAAGGTTATTTCTTGAACCATCGGCTACTGACAAACGTTTTTCGAATGCAGCGGCTGGTTTAAAGAACATGTGAGCAAATTTCGACCATGGAACACCGCCGAACAATACGATCGTAGATAGGACAAACAGAACAAACATGATAGTGGCCCAAACGTCACCGCCTGAAGACTGGAGGATAGACCAAAGCAATGCAAACGTAGTGGTTGCAATCAGGGAAAGAACAAAAAGATCCGCTTTCATTAAACGAAATGGTGAATTTCCTTCGGCAGCAACATCAACACGAATGAAGAACCAGAACCAATAACCGCCAAGACAGACAGCGAAAGCACCAACATGCCAAAGGATTGGCCAGATTTGTGGGGTAGCGGCGCCGGCGTCTGAATAAGAGAAGATCATGACTGCTGTACTAACAGCGAACAAGATGAAACCATACATGGTTAGCAAATGAGCGATTCTGCGCTTGGTGCTACAAAACTCAGCGGAGGTTAGTACGTCTTCTGCGATGGTTTTTACCGCGATACTCGCTTTTTCTCCACCATTGACGGATTTAATGCCATTGGATTTGGAGCGTTTCATATTCTCAAAGAAATATTTGGCGCTTTTCTTGTGGATAACGTCAAAAATTGTGCCGCCGATCACCAAGAGCACCATGACTATGACGAAGGTCTGCATGATTCCTGGCGAAATCGACAGGGCGAGTTCGGAAAAGGGGTTAGTAGTTAGCATTAAATTCAGGCTCCTGTATGGTGAACTATCGGTGTTTTTGTCTGCGGCCAGTGAAAATACTGGCAATCTATCTCTAAATTCGGCAACCAGTGATTATCCATGATGTAAAACAGAGGATCAACTAACCATATTTCATGGGGGTCATAAATAATTTTATGCGAGCAGGTTTGCGGGAAGCGCCTTCTTTTTCTTTAGGCTTTATTTGAAGTTGTCTAATATGTTCAGATAAGCGGTATTGCAATAGGGTCAATCAGTAGCATCAATTCCGTTACTCGTAATGCCGTTTTGGTAAACAAACTCTCGCTGCAGCGTTAATACAATGGTGTTGCCGCCTTTTACTGACTCGATGCGTCGAACTAACGGATTCTTGGACGCGTCTAACCAAAAGGTCGTGGTTCGATCTGGTTCTGCTTCTCTGCGTCGTACAATCTTCCATGTTTCAGTGGTTTGATCCTTAACAGTGAGCTGTATTTTCTTAACCGATTCATAGCGCTCCCAGCGTATTTTCCTGCCCGTGAGTACCTGTACCTTTTTTCCCCTTATTTTTCCGGTGGTGTGGTCATCAATAGGGTGGGGAAGTTATTAGACTCGAAAATAGTGGAAGACTGAATGTCGAATACATTTCCATTAAGAAATTTACCCTGTTGATTTTGGTGATCAAGATCAAAGCCACGGATCAGTGTACCGCTACGTTTTTTGTAATACCTGCTTCGAATAAGCTGCCATCCATTGGCCCCTTTCAAAAACTGTGTCTCTACTTTTTGCTCTGGCATCAGCAGTCGAGCCAACAGTCGAAGTGTGCTGACTGATGTTACCGTCAGCACATTATTATTATGTGTAATATTGGCAGTCAATTCGCCTACATTAATTCCTCGATATGAAACGGTATAGGTCAAGTCTTGTGGTGGGATTTGGGCAAAAGCGGGTGACTGCGATAACAATGGAAGTATCAGGCCCACCACAACACCAAGACAAAACCGGTTTCAACTCAATATTCAGGTTCGACATGGTTGTAATAATAGGCACGTTTAGCGCTTTCCCAATACATTGTGAGCTATGTTCGTTTCGAAAGCGTTTATCAGCCCTTGGGCATAATCTTGGTTCGTACTAAACCGTACTCAGGTTGAGCATGCACCTTAAACATGGGTAGATCCCAGGCTTTTTGCCTTGACCAGCGTTGCTACTCCGCTCCGTAATTTTCATAAATTATGAGTCGTTAAAGAAGGCTATAGATCCTCAATGGTAGCAACGATGCTATCGCGAAGAATATCGACGATCCGGTTCGTCTCTTCCTCTTGCAGAATTAAACAGGGAGATAACACAGCCATGCTGCCTAAGGGCCGGACAATCAGTCCACGCTGCTGGGCATGTTTGGCAACCATGCCGCCGATATTCACATCCTGATCGAAAGCCTCCCGAGTGGTTTTGTCTTTAACAAACTCAATACCCATCATGAAATGGCTACCCCGAACTTCGCCCACGATATCGAGAGCCTCTAGTGATTTCATCGCGGTTTCAAATAGTGGTCCCACTCTTTTGACATGACCACAGATATCCTCTCTCTCGAGAATTTCGATGTTGGTTAGCGCTGCCGCGCAACAGGCGGGGTGTCCGGAATAAGTCATACCATGCATAAACATGGCCCCAGGTTCTGAAATAACGTCAAAAATGTCATCACTAATGATTGTTGCCGACATTGGCTGATACCCCGATGTCAGGCCTTTAGCAGAACAGATAATATCAGGTTGGATATCGAAGGCTTCTTTTGATGCAAACATATGACCAAGACGACCAAAGGCGGTTACGACTTCGTCTGAGACACTCATAATGTCGTACTTTTGGCAGACCTCCCATGCTCTACGGTGATAGCCTTCAGGTGGAACGATAACCCCACCCGCACCGAGGATCGGCTCAGCGATGAATCCTGCAATGTTTTCGGCACCAATCCGCTCGATAGTCTCGATCATTTCTTCGATCAGAAAGTCCCCGAATTCTTCCAGAGTCATGTTGTTTGGTCGGCGATAGGGGTAGGGGGATGAGAGAAAGTCGACAAGGTGATCTGCAGAATCCCACCCTTCACGGTACGCCGGGGTGGTCATCGCGACAGCCATGTAGGTTGAACCATGATAGGCACCGACCCTTGAAAGGATACGCTTTTTATTCGGCTTTCCTAGTCGATTAAAGTAGTTTTGCAGTATCCGAATGGCGGTGTCATTCGCCACAGAGCCCGAATTTCCAAAAAAGACTTTATTCAGGTTTCCCGGTGCAAGGGAGGCAATTTTTTCGGCCAATTGTGCGGCGAGTGGGTGAGTCAGATTATAGAAGGTTGAGTAATAGTCTAAATCCTTCAACTGGCTTGCAATCGCATCGGCGATTTCATGGCGACCATGACCGACATTAACGCACCACAGTCCGCCGATGCCATCGATGAATTTATTACCGTCGCCATCATAAACATAAGCGCCCTCGGCACGAGTGATCACTGTGCGCGAGTTTTCTTGTTTTAGCTCGTTTAGATTAGCAAAGGAGTGAACCAGATGATTGTCCTGTTGCAAAACTCGTTGTACGTCAGTAGATGATGTGTTCATAAATGTTCCCCCTGGTGGAATGCGAAAATGAACGCAATTTACAAATAGACGGAGCGCTCGTTTGCAATGCTACCATCATATTCAATTTAAGACCGCCAATCAAACCGGTCTGGAGTTGTAGGTGGTTCTTGGTTTGACAGATAAGGGTTCGAAATTGTTTCGTACTCCTATCTCCGCAAAGGCTATTTTTTCGTTCTATTCACAATGGCTTCACGCCAAGCGATATAAATGCCCGAAGCACAAATAGTGCCGATACCCACGAATACCATGGGTGTCGGCACTTCGCCCCAGAATACGAGGCCGGCAATAATGGTCCAAATAATCTGCACATAACGAAATGGTGCCACGGCGACCAACTGTCCATGACGAAAGGCTTCTACCATCAAACAGTGGGCGATAACAAATGTGCTGGCACTGATACTGAACCACATAAGGTCCTCAAGCCGCAGAGCCTGCCACCCGCCAATGACGGTTAACAACCCAGCGAGAGTGAGAATGCCCCCGGTGGAAAACACAATTCGCAGATTGGATTCACCCCCCGCCATCTTTCGCGTTACCAAATCCCGAGCCGCATCCGCAAGTGCAACAATTAAAGGCAACACTACTGCCCAATGCATCGCATTGGTGCCGGGGCGAATCACAAATAGAACACCGATGAATCCAACTAACACTGCGCCTAGGCGATGCCGACCCACAGACTCACCAAGAAAGAAGCGACCAAACAAAGTCATGAACATGGGGCCAGCGAAAGCGATAGCCACCACTTCAGCAAAGGGGAGATAGCGGAGCGAAATGATGAACGCGAATGCACCGATCGCATAAAGTCCGCCTCGGTAAAGATGTGGGCGCCAACTGTTGACAGCCAGAGGGGCCTCTCCCCGTATTCTCATCACGAGGGCGGCGATAAAGGTGATCAATGCCGCCTGGATGAAAAGTATTTGTCCCGGTGGATAATGCGGTACCAACCACTTAGTAATCGAGTCATTAGTCGTTAGGAATAATCCCGCCGATACCAAAAAGACAATCCCACGTAAATTATTGACAGGTGTGGTGTTCAAACAATTTCTCCGCTACTTAACGTTGACGCTTCTGCTAACCTCCGATGGTTTTTGTGGAGGTATAAGGGTGAACAAAACAGCAACGAAGAGTGAGGCCCCTTGGGCCGAAAGGCAAGCCGTTTCACTCCTTGTGAGAGCGAAGTTGCTTTCTTTGCGACACCTGGATATTTGGAAGAATTCACTGTCTTGGAATACCCGGTGTTCGATTCCAAAGATAGGAAAGCGACGGACTTTGATAACAAAAAACACGATTGACCAATCGGCTAGTCAGTTGAGACGTCGAAGCTGTGACCAAGTAGCGCAACCTGATGGGCTCATCTGAGTGTCTGTCCTTTGGCTTCTACTTGATGCACTTACTGTTTGTCTAGTGATTCAAGGAACTTGTCCTTTTCAACCGGGTGCATAGTGACGTTAGTTTCAGCATAAGGGAATCTCTTGGCTTTCACTTCGTCATTAAACGCTTTCATCGCGGCTACTCTTTCTTGATACATCTGCTGATGTAATCGCCCGAGATTGCCGAAGGCGTGAGCGTGTTTGGGTGGCGTCTCCTCTTCACTATCTTCGCCACAGATATCAGAGACAAACGACATGATGGCGTCTCCGGCCATGCCTGATCCTAATGAAAACGTGACAATGGATGTTTTGTCGTTGACAGCTTCAAGTACTTCCTGCGCAATGCACTCGACTTCAACGGCGAATACGCCCACGTTTTCCATCCGTTTTAACGTGCGATAGATTTCCATAGCCTCTTCGGCGGTTCGTCCCCAAGCGCGTAGTCCACCGCACCAATGGCTAAAGGTTGGAATCAGTCCAATGTGACTTTGAACGGGAATGCCTTCTTTGGCTAACATCTCCAATACATCATAAGAGCGAAGCGTGTAATACATATCGCCGCCTTTTCCCATTAAATCGATGGCATGGCTAAGAATTTCGTTCGGTGTTCCAAACTGTTTCCATGTGCTACCAATACCCATAAAGTGATGTGGTGCAATTTCTCGGCATTCTTCCAGTTGACTATCCCAGACAACCAGTAAGTCAATTTCGGCTTCAATACAGGCACGGAGCTCTGTTGCGTCTTTGGGATTGCTCATGCTGAGTTTTTTGCCCGACCCCTTTAAAGCTTTAAGGTCTGAAACCGTGTAGTTGCGTTTGGCTGGACGACGGCCAAAGTCATAAATTCGTTTCATTGTTAGTCTCTTTTTCTAGTTAAAAATAGCAGATGTCATCTATCATCTGTCAGCTGCCAATAATTGGAACGATGAAGATGAAAGTACCAAAGGCGTGGTTAAGTTATGCAACTCCCATTGACAGTTTTGGTAATCGGATATCAAACTTCTCTCTCAATGACTGATCCAGTTTATCTGAAAAGTGACTTGGATGATGACTGCTAAGTATTTGACGTGTCCGCTCGATGGCGACGCTTCGAATGTCAAGGCTGCCATCTGCTTCCCACTCACCGATTGTTCGTCGGTCAGCCATCTCAGGATAAACAAAATCGCTCTGCATGCGCTCTAAGGTTTCAGCGCGCCCAAGGAAATGACCTTCTCCATGTGCCACTTCATCGATGGCGTCAAGGGCCAGGGTTTCATCGCTGACTTCAATACGGCTCAATGATTTCATGATGACGCCAAGCATGTCGTTGTCGATCACGTAGCTTTCCAATGCGCAACCCATGAGACTGGCCTGCATGCCGCTAGCTTGGGTAATAAGATTGGACCCCGCTTGAGCAGCTAATGTAATCGCAATACCTTTTTCATAACCACTTTGAGCATCGGCGATCTTGCTGTCGCTGGCTCCAGCAATGGTGGAGTTTACAAGTCCATAATAGTTGCCCATTTGTGCGGTTGCCGCGGTGGCAATGGCGCCTTCTGGACTGCCACCGCTCATGGCTCCGGTGCGTAAATCTGTCAGCATAGGCCGTGTGCCAAATATCACCTTTGCATCTGGGTTCACTAGCCATGCAAAGATCATGCCAGATAGGGTTTCGGCGATGGTTTGGGCAATGGTTCCCGCCATGGTGACGGGGCTTGATGCGCCCATTTGACCAAA
Source organism: Gammaproteobacteria bacterium (assembly GCA_012103395.1). Lineage (GTDB taxonomy): Bacteria > Pseudomonadota > Gammaproteobacteria > Arenicellales > Poriferihabitantaceae > WLWV01. Next base: position 12,286 of record WLWV01000020.1, on the reverse strand, counting down.
TGTATTTGAATGCAGTGGAATACCCGCTTTAACTACCGCAGCAGCCACTTCACAAGATTCAGCATCGAAGCGTAAAGGGGGGACGGGTAGATTACAGTTAATTGAAAGAAAGGGCCGGGCTTCGAAGGCTTCTCGGGATCCCGCGACCATGTAACAAATTTGCGCAATATCTTCGACTTGCTCCGCTTGGGAGGCTGAAGCAAATACGTGCTTGCGGGTGCCTGCAAGGCAAGCATAGACTGTGTTTACATCCATTGTTTTAGTGTCAGGTATGTCTCGCGCGACCATGGGACGACTGAAGAAATGAATGTTATCAAGGCAATCCACAAGGCGTGCGGCATCATAAAGATCGCATAATGTCGATTCACGATAATGCCCAGTGTTGATGTCAATCACCATGGGAGCCGCGCCACCAGAACCAACATGTACTTGCGAATGACCAAGCTGTAAGTCATGTGCGGGGTCCTGCCCACAAAGCGTAAACTCCCGGGTCAGGCCCTGTAACGCGTTTTCGATTAACTCTCCAGAGAAACGTAAACGACCGTGTTCGTCAACACGCCCTCCACCTTGAATGACATGGTCGATAACGATTTTGGGTGCTTCGATCATGCCAATGTCAGTGAGAATAGAACGAGCAGCAGCATCGATTTTTGGGAGATCTTCAGGATTCAACGGCAGGTAGCGCCCTCCCGTCCACCCTCGTGTTGAGGGTTGTATGGTCGTTGGCTCTTTTGCGGCGATGCTTCGTCGCCTACGACGTCCATTATTCCGGTTTTCGGTTTGCGGCATATCTTTCTATGAAAAAGGGTATGTTACGTTAGTCTTACGACTTATGTCAGTGAATGCATTGGTGTTGATCGGTCATGACTTATTCAGAAACTCCCTAATCAACGTGAGGCCTCAGGATAACTGCGACACATTGAAAATGTGTTGTTAAAAGGAGGCTCAAAATGCGCATTTATTTATAGATGCATACTGCATTTTTCCACCTACTTCTGTTTAGCCGTTGCTTCGCTCGTGATATTGTGTTGAGTTCTCAATGTGTTCATTAGGCACGGTAGGGGAGTGAATAAGCCAAGGACATCGACATTCAATGGGATTGGCGACGCTGTTTGCGAAGGCGCTCCTTTTGCGACTTTAATGATTCTGGGCTACCGTCATGCCAGCTGCCGAATAGTTTATCGAATGGCGTTGGTGTATTGCCATAGTTCAGGTTGAAATATTGATGATGAAGTTGGTGATACCAGTCGCCGGTTTTGAGATGCAGTTTGTTGCCGAGGCGGACGTAGTCGAAACCACAATGGGATAGGGCGGGATTTAAGCCTTGATAGAAACCGGTCAGGATAATAATAACCGGATGAACCGGGAAGAACCACCAGAGTACGAACGGCGAAAAGTAAAAAAGATGCTCAATGGGGTGCATTGAAATGCCACTCCAGGGGCCTACATCAACATTTCTATGATGCAATTCGTGGACATGTCTGTAGACCTTAGGGGAATGAAGGACGCGGTGCACGACGTAAAAATTGGTGGTGGACCATAAAAAAAGGAGATAGAAACAGGCGATGAAATACCAAGGGTTGCTTATGATCGGTAGTTTGCCCTGAGCGTATATCCAATAGCTGATCGCTTCAAATGCACTCCAGATTGTGACTCCTGAAACAATGCTCCAGAACATATTGTCCTTGACCTGGCTTCTCCACAAAAACAAATCGTTGTTAGTGGATAGTGGCTTACGATTAATTTCACAGGTTTTTCCTTGGGCTCGACGAAAATGTAAACGCCAATGCAGTACTCCGGCAAAAAGGAGTAAAAAAGCACAGTTTCGCAACCACAACAGCGCCATCCAGTCGGGTTCGAATTGGGCCATGGTATCAAGCGAGGGTGTGAGGTACCACCAAGTGGGAAACGCAAAGACGAGGTAGATGAACCCCCAAGGATAGAGCAGGTCGATGAACAAATAGCGCAGGGCTTTGATAGGCCGGGGAGGCCAGTCGTAGAGTGGGGGTGTTTGAATGAGGGCTGGTTGATATTGATGCTCTGATGTTGTGCTTTGATCTGACATAACTTGCCTCATTTGATGAATGAAAATCAGAAGAATCCTATTTAGTCTTGGTTATTCCTGCCCAACTTAGGCTAATTCGGACCTATTTTAGGCAGGAAAAGGGTCCGTTTGCTTGGGGTCAGTAGAGAGCCAGACTGACTTTGTCTGCATAAAACAACGCATACCTTCAAAACCATTTTCACGACCATACCCGGATTGTTTGAAACCGCCTACGGGGGATTGTGTTGATGCATTGAAATAGTTATTGATGTAGACAGTACCGGCTTCTATTTGGTCTGCCATGCGCATCGCCCTACCCACATCCCGGGACCAGATGCCGGCTGCAAGGCCGTATATGGTGTTATTTGCAGTACGAATGACTTCTTTTTCGTCTTCCCAGTTCTCAGTGGAAACCACGGGTCCGAAAACCTCTTCCTGGGCCAGAACAGAATCATTGGGAACATTAGAGAAGATAGTTGGGCCGATGTAATAGCCTTTGTCACGACAGGCGCTACGGCCATCGAGTAATATATTGTGACCTTCCTCTTCGGCGGTTGCAATTCTGTTTAACACGTTTTCGTAATGAGGTTGGTTAGCAATAGGGCCGATTTGAGTGGATGGGTCCAGTGGCTCGCCTACCTTGGCTTTTTTTACGACCTCAACCAATCGCTCGGTGAATTCGGCGATCACTGATTCGTGAACTAACAGCCGGGAACCGGAAATACAACTCTGTCCAGTCGCTGGGAAGATACCCGCTGCGATACCGTTAACGGCTAATTCTAGGTCTGCGTCCTGTAACACAATCTGTGGGGACTTACCACCTAACTCCATCACAATGGGTTTAATCTTCCTAGCCGCGATGCTTGCCGCTACTCGTCCACCGGTGGTGCCTCCTGTGAAAGAAACCATCCGTACATCGGGGTGGTCGAGTAGAGGCTCACCGGTGCTTTGCCCGAATCCCGTGACCACATTGAGTACCCCAGGAGGCAGATCGGCTTCCAGCAATACATTCATCAGTTCTAAAGTGGAGCATGAGGAGTGCTCCGATGGTTTCATTACAACGGTGTTTCCCGCTGCCAAGCAGGGGGCGAGTTTCCAAATGAGTGTGCCAAGAGGGGAATTCCAGGGAAGAATCAAACCGCAAACACCAAATGGTTCCCACTTGAGGTAATTATGCATATCTGGAACTTCTGTTGGGATTAAACTGCCTTCAAACTTGTCGCACATACCGGCGTAGTAATGGAAGCTATCAACCTGCCACGCCTCAGGTTTAAGGGAGGGGGTGATGTTCTTTGGTAACTTACCATTATCGCGGGTTTCAATTTCACCTAGATGATCCGCGTACTTTGAAATGACATCACCGATTCGACGCATCAGTCTGCCGCGTTCGGCGGGCATCATCTTTCCCCAAGGGCCGTCATAAAAAGCAACTTTGGCGGCAGCCACAGCACGATTCACATCTTCAGTATCGCAATCTGGAATCCGGGCCCAAACCTCACCATTGGCGGGGTTTTCGCTGTCGAAATACGTTCCTGAGTTTGGTGTGTGCCAACGATTGTCAGCGAAATATTGATACTCTTTCATAGTCTGATCTCATTATGGTGGCTCGGTTCTACTGATTCTTTATACAAAACTAATGGTTGATTAGTGAGTTGTGTTCGCGAGTGGGTTTTCGGGTGGTAAGGGCGGGCGTCCTAGAATCATGTCGGCCGCTTTCTCCGCCATGGCAATCACTGTGGCATTGAGGTTTCCCGTGATTTGCGTAGGCATGGCAGACGCGTCACAAACCCGCAAAGCCTCGATGCCTCGCACCCGGAGTGTTTCATCCAAGACAGAGTCCGGATTCTTTTCTGGCCCCATGCGAGCGGTAGAGCATGGATGGTGGCCGGTATATGCTGTGGCTCTAATAGCTTCGATCATTTCGGCATCACTGCGTGCGTCTTGCCACACACCTAGCTCACCGGTGAGGTATTGCGCGATTTCTGGTTGTGCCATCACTTCCCGCATGACCTTCACTCCTCTCAATAGCTCGTCCAGATCTCTAGGGTCAGAAAGATAGTTGGGGTCGATCAATGGATGGTCCAGAGGATTGTCGCTGGTTAACTTAACACTGCCAGACGATCTCGGTCTTTCTTGGTTGATGTCGATTTGTACTCCTGGTTGAGCGACCTTTCGTCCTCGCACCAATAACCGTTTCCCGAAACGCTGCAACAAAGGCGCGTTTTCATTATCACCGCTGGTTAGGTTCTCTTCGATCACCATCGGTGTCATGAACACTTCAAGCTCAGGTAAAGTAGGGTCTTCAAAGGCGTGGAAAAGAACCGCGGAAAAGAAAGCCCCGGCCCCGGGCCCTTTACCATTTAGCAACCATCGCGCCATGAGCATGAACGCTCTGTCCAGCCGCTGATGTCGTGCAAGACTTAGATCCATTCGGTCTGACCCAAATTGCATAGATACGTCAATGTGATCGTTTAAGTTTTTTCCAACCCCAGGGAGATCAACCCGGGTTTCGATCCGGTGTTGGGATAAATGATCCGCAGGTCCAATTCCAGAAAGCATCAGTGTCTGAGGTGTGCCGAACGCTCCCTGACAAAGGATGACCTCTCGATGGGCGTAGATGGTTTTTCCAGATAGAGTGTCAAGACCAATCGCCCGGTTGCCGTCGAATCGGACTCGTCGAGTTTGTGTGTTGGTCAGAATGGTTAGGTTGCTAGGGCGGGTTTTAAGATACGCAATGCTTGAGGACTGTCTGATCCCTTTGTGCACCGTACTGTCGGTTCGGGAAACGCCGGGTCCGCAAAGGGCCGTTGAAATCGTCTATGTGGCGATGACCAGCACTCACTGCAGCGTTGATAAACGCTTGTTCCAACGTACCAAAGTTCGCGGATAACTCGGTACTCAATGGGCCATCCACACCATGCCAAGGACCTCGGCGCTGCTGTGCACTTTCTGAACGTAGAAAATACGGTAACAACGATGAAAACCCCCAACCGGGCAATCCGGAGCGTTGCCAATTGTCATAATCCGCCGGAACACCGCGCATGTAAATCATGCCATTCATATTGGAAGTACCGCCTAACCCCTTACCTCTTGGGAAATAAATGGAGCGGCCATTCAAACCGGTTTGTGGAACCGAGGTATACCCCCAATCGAGTTTGCTATTTCCAAAAACGAAACCATTTCCCGCAGGCATTCGAATAAAGAGATTATTCCCCTTGCCTCCAGCCTCTACTAGACGGAGGTGTCAGGGTCTTCGGCTAAGCGGGCGGCCAATGTGCAGCCGGCGGACCCACCTCCCGCTATGACATAATCATAGGTGTCAATTTTCGCCATGTTGAATCACCCTACTCCTAAAGCTTCGGCCTAACAACGCGTTATAAATCAATTTCCAATACATCATCTTTATTTGCCGCTCGTGATTGGCACAAAATCATGCTGGTTTCACGTTGCTTCTCGGACAGGACAAAATCCCGGTGTTCCACTTCCCCTGAGATTAGCCCACAACGACAAACGCCGCACAATCCATCTGCACATTTTACATCTACGGCAATGCCTGATTCCAGTAGAATATCCGTGGGTACTCGGTTATTTGGAATCTTTATGTCGCGACCGGATTTGACCAATCGCAGTGTAAAATTGTGGTTCACGTATTCGGGTATCTCCGGCACTGAAAAGTATTCTAGGTGGGTTGCCTCATCGGGAAACCCTGATACCTTGGCGGCAGTAATGACAGATTGCATATAAGCGTCTGGGCCACAGGTATAGACATGCCAACCTTTCTGGTAGCCGGATAAAACGGTATCGAGGTCGGCGCGATTGCCCATTTTTGAACAATGCAGGGTAACATTGTTGACCCAAGGGACCTGGGCGAGATCTGTTAAAAACCCCGCCGTCTCATTGGATTGATATGAATAATGCATTTCGAAGTCTGCACCTTGGGCATGTAACTGATGGGCCATTGCCAACATAGGGGTGATCCCAATACCGCCGCCCATTAGGAAACTTCGTTTTGCTTTTTTGTTCAGTGGGAAATGGTTCAGCGGTTTTGCCAGGAAAATCTTGCGCCCTTCGGTGAAAATCCGATGTACCAATTTGGATCCCCCTTTGCCCTTGTCTTCCCGCAGTACCGCAATTTGGTATTTTGATCGATCGGATGGATCGCCGGATAATGAATATTGGCGGAGATATTCGGGAGCGACAACGATGTCCAAATGCGCCCCTGCACCCCAGCTCGGTAAGTCGCTACCATCGATGGCAGAAAACTCGTACTTGGTGATGGTATCCGTCATTTTTTCTACCAGAGACACTTCCAACTGGATAACCGGCGACACTGTATCGGCGCGATAAGTGTGGACCATGGAGGTATCGCTACGGGCTAAACGCTGCTGATATTCTGCTGCGGAGATCATGTTTTCATGAGCCTTAATGCCTTTCTCACGTTCCATTGGGAACGGATAAGGATAGGGATGGGGAGCCAATGGCGCGGGATAGACCGCGAGTGTTTGTTCTTCGTGCTTTAGTTTAAGATCAGTTTGCAGGCTGCGGGCATTTTTTGGTTTGTTTGTGGGACGATAGCTGCCATTATTCTGTACTTCCAAATCCCACCACCATTTCTTAGTGAGATTTAAGCCGCCATTCCCAACAAGATCATCCAGTTTTTCAAGCAAAGGAGCGCTCTGTGGAAATTTCATCGCGATGGACCGGAATGGCGCTTCAAGAAATAAACCCTCCAGATTCCAAGGGCAGGTTTTCATGCAACGTCCGCACATCGCACCGCCCTCCGTGGTGATGCGATAGGTGGCACACTTTTGACTGTCTGATTTCCAGATTTCATACCCATTGAACATACGCTTGGGCCCCACTGTGATCGCGCCGGAAGGACATTCTCTCGCGCATTTGTTGCAAGATTCACAAAACGTTTGAAGTCCAAAATCAATGGGCTGGTCATGGACAAAGGGCATGTCGGTGGTGACCGCACCGGATTTCAAGCGCGGTCCTAGATAAGGGTTAAGTATCACTTCACCGATGCGTGATACCTCGCCTAGGCCGGATAAAAGTAACAGCGGTGGCTGCAACACTTCGCCATCAAGCACTGTGTGAGCCCGGGCGCTGTAACCCAAATTACGAATGTGCTTCGCCACAACGCCACCGAGCAGCGAAAAGCGTAGATAAGCACGCATTGATTGCGCCACTGAAATCCAATCATCTCCGGATGCTCCCTCCATGGTTTCATAGCCCTGGTCGATGATCATGGAAATCGCATTGGGATGATAAGCCTCGATAGGCTTGCCTTCGGCGTCGTGGGAGTAGTAAGTCCAATCTGGGCATTCGGATAAACCCACCGCATCGACACCAAGGAAATAGCAGGTTGCTTTAATGTTGTCCGCATTGCGTTGGGGGTCATTGGTGTTGGGTACAATTTTGTCTCTGGGCCGGCCGTTTTGAATCAGAATAAATGCGCCTAAGGCGCGGCGTTGTGCACTCGACGGCGCTGCTTTTCGGACATATAATCCTCCTTGGGAACCCGCTTGTACCTTTCGACCCATGTCACCGAATTGCGCCCGGGCAAACATATCCGCGCGTTTTGGTACTCGTGCCACGCGCTGCGCATCGATGAAGGTGGTTGTGCGTTTGACCCGTTTCAGTTTTTCGAAGGGATAAGCACCATCCACAAAACGACGGTTCCGGTATAGCTGTTGATTCGCGGCATTTTTTGCAAACCCCTTACCCACTTTCCAAGCCACGCCATGAGTGTGTGAACGAGGTTGTTCATTTAGAGGCACCAGTGGTAGATCATGGGCAAGTTGAAAATTCGTCGTGACCACGGCAGCACCAAAACTCGTGTCCAAGTAGGGGTTAACCAATTGGCCGTTTTCCACGGTTGCTAAACCAGCAGCTACTGTCAATTTATTCAAATCAACAACCGAGCTCGTGCCGGTATGGGCCCGGGCTTCATAACCAAGCACCCGCAAATAATTAGCAATCACCACCGCGGTTTCAGTGGCACGCAAACAAGCCCTAGCAGCTTGAGCATCTCCAATCCACTCAGTACCGGGTTCATCCTGATTAGGGTCTCGCGGGTATTCATAGACGAAAACCAATGCGTCTGTGTGATTCTCAATGGTGGTCGGTGGCGCTTCCATGGATTCTTTAAGCTCCGCCATGATCAGATCAATTCCTGATGCTAGGGTTTTGGTTTGTTTGGTACGTAAATCTTTTGCCAATGTATCAATGCCGGGGTTATGAATTGATGTGGCAAGGTGGGCGATTTCAGGTAAGGCGCAACACGCTACCATGGACGCATCGCAGAAATAACCGAAACCTTTGAGATGCGCGCTGCGTTCGAGGGGGTTCGTTGGGCATTCAGATTTTGCCTTGTTAACCAAGCCGTCCCGTAAAGCGTCCAGCATGGATTGATATTCATCCATTGCATTGACGATACTGTGGAGCATCTCCGGCCGTTGGAAACAGATAGCTTCCATGGTGGGAACCGTGGAGAGGTTAGGCATTACAGGGCTGCGCTTTAACCGCTCAAGGGGGTAGGGGCCGAGATGGGTTGGCCTGTTTTTGTCGGAGAAAAAACGCATAGTAAATTTGAGCCTTCAGAGGTTCCTAAGGTAAATTATCAATGATTAGTGCGTGTGATATCTACTGTTACGTACAAGATTTATTAGACACTCGATTTTGTATGGAATACGTTTTTCTTTGATCCTAGTTCGACGCTGACAGTCTACATCGAGTTCCTATGTGGACGATCAACAAGTTGACTTCGCTTATGGTTCGAAAGCTGATACTGATTGGGAGAAAAGTGATTGAAGGAAAAGATGACAGAAGTGGGCAAATCCAATATTCTGATCAACGTTAACAAATTATGCTAAACCAAACTGAGTATCTCAAAACCCATGTCGAGTACACCATGTCAAATACGCCGCGAAGCCTAGGTTATCGGATGCCTGGGGAACACGAACCCCATGCTGGTTGCTGGATGATTTTTCCGCAACGCCCGGATGTCTGGGGTATCGATCCTACTCCTGCGCAACGGGTCTTCGCCAACGTTGCAACCGCCATTTCGCAATTCGAACTCGTGACCATGTGCGTTTCCAGCGAGCAACTGGACAATGCGAAATCAATACTCCCTAATTCGGTTCGCATTGTGGAGATGGCTAACAATGATGCTTGGATGCGAGATTGCGGCCCAAGCTTTATTGTTAACTGCCAAGGTGATGTCAGCGGTGTGGACTGGGAGTTCAATGCTTGGGGTGGGCTGGACGACGGCCTGTACTTCCCTTGGAATGATGATAATAGTGTGGCGAACAAAGTACTAAAAATGATTGGTTTTGATCGATACAAAACCAATCTGGTCAATGAAGGAGGCGCCATCCATGTGGATGGCGAAGGCACCCTCATCACCACCCGGTCTGTCCTCCTCAACGAAAATCGAAACCCTGATCTGACCCAACAGGAAATTGAGCAAGTATTTCATGACTACCTAAGCATCGATAAAACCATTTGGATAGACGGCGAAGCAGAAGATGAAACCGACGGCCACGTTGACGGACTCTGTGCCTATGTCAAACCAGGCGTTATCTTGATCGCCTGGCACAACGATCCCAAGTCTGAAGAATACGCTGCATACCAATCTGTTTACAAACAGCTATCGAACGCCACGGATGCCAAAGGCCGCAAGCTGGAAATCATTAAACTGCCGCTGGTTGACCTTCCCCCGGTAACCGCAGAAGAAGCAAGTCGTATCAAAAAAATAAACGGAACCTATCCGCGAAACAAAGGAGACTATGTTTGGGGCGGTTACATCAATTTCTATATCGCCAACGGTGGCGTCGTCTTCCCCTGCTTCGATGTCCCCGAAGATGCCGACGCAGAACGTATCCTAACAAGCGCCTTTCCCGATCGAAAGATAGTTGGAGTCCCAGGTTGCCGCGCCATCAGCATCGGCGGCGGAAACATCCATTGCATCACCCAGCAACAGCCGCTTGGGAAATGATTGCTCATTAGAAGCATGCCGAGAATTCTTTGAAAGCATGGGAATCGTACGTTCAGAAACAAAGCGCGAACGTAGATATTCGATCCTATCGACAGATGGATTTTGCTGCTTATTTTTCCTAAGCCATACTTTTGTATGAAATGTGTCCTCTGGTGTTTCAAAAAAGTAAGCCCTGTTTTAGAGTTCAGGAATGAAAACGACGTAATACTCACTGACTAAAGCTTCAAAATGCGCCTATCTCGATTACTTGCCTCTCTTGCTTTTCTGATCTTACTCAGTGGTTGTGTATCAACACCGCAACCCAATATATATCCTGATTATGATGATGGTACTAGGATTAGCGTCTCGAATGAAACGGTATCCCGATGGACGGAAACTCCTGCGGGAGATTCTCCGCTATCCAACAGCCAAGTGTTTATTGACTCCGGGAGCGACATGGCAAAGGAGGCTGCATTAGCTGGGCTGGTTGGTGGTTTGGCCCCCGCGGGAAGTTACATCGTCGTTGAGACATCGTCAGGTCAGTCGCCGTCGAATGTCTCTGACTTAGGGGCTCAGTTTGATGAGCAAGTAAAAGCATTATTGAAACAAAAACTTAATCGCTCGTATCAGTTAATGGATGTAGAAGCGGGTCAGCAGCCCGATATTGTACTGCGCCCTTCGGCCAGATTTTCAGTTCGATCGGGCACTCAAAACTATGGTCTATCCATGCGCTTAACGTCACGTTATAAGGATAACGAATCGGAAAAAAGCAGCACCAAAGACTATTATTTTGCTTTCCCTGAAATATTGCCGTTACATGGCGAAAACAGCTGGGTATCAGATGGTGCTAGTCTATTCCACGAAAAAGTAAAAGAAGGGTTGGCTGCTTTGGTTGAAATATTGATCGATGATTTATCCGGTAAATACAAAGCGAATATGCTTAATGAACCTCTAAAAACCATGGAGCTGGCTGAGACCGCGGACAGTGGAGCAATCACAAGCGTCGTTTTTCTAGGAGAACATGGAGACGATAAATACGTCGTTATGCCCCTACCAAAAAACCACTGAGGACTGCGAACACCCATTGGACGATTGATCTATACCATTGATAAAACCGCCATTCGGGAATAATTCTAAACTCCTACAACTTTAAGACCCCGCATTAACTTGCGACGTGGAACGGAGGTTATATAAAGTGTTGGCTATATCCCAGTGTCTTAAACTGAAGTTTTCGTTGAATATTTACAAGAGCTTTATGTCGGAATAAATTGAAGCAGCCCGAATCCCCTCAAACTAATCATGGGTAGGAGAATTCAAACAACGTGGAATGTACAAAAACTATAAAGAGTCTACTACAGTGTGTATCTAAGGTGATAAAAGCAACTCCTAAGTGGCTATATGACCGCTTGGGCGGTATTGCTGAAGTAGCTAAAGTTTTAGCCCAAATGTCAATAGGAGTTATTCTCGTCGCTATTTTGATTACTAAATTCGCTTGTCAGTTCCCGTCTCTCTTATCATGCGGGGCTGATTGGTTGTCCTATATCAGGTATGTACACCAACTTCCGACCTTAGAAATTGTAAGTAAAGCGCTTGCCTACTCTGCTGGTATAGAACTGGCTTATATGTTGTTTACACCTGGGCCTGACGAAGCAATTGAACCCTTGATTACTGGCACTGCCGCAGCGGTCCTTTATCTAATATCCAAAAACAGTACACTTGAAATTGCCCCTGCAGTAAGCGTGTTACTTTTCGTGTTTGCTCTTGCTAGTCTATTTCTAATTAAGGAGATATTTATTGGACACAAAAAAGATGGGAATAATGGGGAAGCTAAGAAACCCCTACTGGACCTTCTGCGGAAGACTTTTTCATCAGATAAATAAGTAGCAATTTTGTAAAACCCTCGTGTTTAGAATTTTCGATAAATTGGTTGTTACTCTTTTGGGCTAAGGTTATGTATTTGGCTACTGGAATATTAGATATACTATGATTTTATTGCTCGCGGCGTAATACAATAGAGTCGGTTTGGGGGGGGTAATCGCGAGCTGTTCTCCCGCTGCAGGAAGAAAAACAAACAGATAAAATTAAAGTTATCGATGGCGGCCCTAAAGGTTGCTTTTATCTATACCAGACAACTAACCGGTAGTGTACCCTGAGGTCTGTAATTTATTTCTTTAGCGATGTTCGTTTGGCTTAGGCGAAGTGAGCGTAGCGAACGAAGCCAAAGCCGGTTTTTCTGGATTAGGTGTTGAATGTTGAGCCAT
>WLWV01000188.1 GCA_012103395.1 Gammaproteobacteria bacterium | reverse complement strand
TACCTCGTTGTGTTTTGATATTGTTTGGTAACTACATCAAAACGGGTAACTCTCATTAAATCAACCCTCGCTTCGCTCGGATTGATTTAATACGGTGTCAGATTTGGTCTAAACTTCTACAACTAATATATCCTTAGGATTTAGAACACTTGTGATAAATCCATTTTTAAACAACTCCTTATCGCTTGTCCCTGTCAGATTTTCCTTTTCCAAACTCTGCCCGTCTGCATTAGCAATGAGACTACTAAGCCACATAACTCTTGCTAGGTAGATGACGTAAAAACCTCCAAATATCTGAATCGCATTGATGGCATTGGGATAAATCGCTAACAAGGAAGACAGTCCCAAAGCTGCAATCAATATTGCAAAAATTGATCCAACATTGATACCCAATGTGGAGATGATTCCCGCCTTAAAGCCATATCTCAAGCTGTAAGACACAACATAGATAACACTAGGCCCCGGTGTGATTGCGATAACGAACGCCAAGGTGAAAAAGCTCAGCAACTCAATGTTCATAAATCCGATTAAGTTTCGCCACTACGGGCAGTTTGGAATAAAAGAAACCCAGAGTCTGGTGGGTATCTCGGACTCTGGGGTCTTCCCTATAAAATTGCACTACGAGACTCAGGGCCAAATCCATGAAACAGTATCAATTTAAACCCGCAATAGTTGATTACCACTTCCCGAACCACACATCGCTCCCAGATGAAGGAATAGCTTTCCATGAAAGTCTACCCATATCGAAACAATCCTCGGGCCAGAAACTCGTGAAGGACAGAACACGTATCGTCCCACTTCTTAGCAGACCGATTAACCTAAGAGGTATCAGAAACAGAAAGAACCAATTAAGGAAAAACACCATTGTCAGATTTTGCAAATACCAAAATTGATACGGGTGAATGTTCCCCACCCATTGAAGTGACAAGCGCTGATCATTTCCGAATCGTTTATTCACCCAAATACTTGTCGAGAAATAGCGCAATGTCATTGTGCTTCACCTTATTGGCCAGCAGAGATTCATTCAAAAACCGATCACGAATTAGACCTGGTCGGGCATTGATCGCTTTCTCATAGGCCCTTATCGCTTCCGGCCATTGACCATCAATTCCCAATAGATGACCGATGTAAAGGTCGTTATCGGGTTCCTTAGGTGCGATTTCCTGAAATCTCGGCAATAAATTACGTGCCCCATCAATTTTGTTATCTAAAAACAACTGCTTAATCCGAACTTTCAAAGCTTCTCCCGATAAATCACTAGCTAGCTGTGTATCAGACACTTGCAAGCGCGGCGGTGGAGCGGCGGGAGGTGGTGGGGCCTCAGGGGGTGGGGGAGCATTAACAACCCCGTCTGTTGCAGAATTTTGAATAACTGAATCACCAATCACGGATTTATTGACCACATTATCTTCAGTAGCAGTGGGGCTCGCGCTGTTCATTGGTAAATTCGATGTATTTGGAGACGCTAGTGATGGTTTGCCCTCCAACTTCACTTGAATTGATTTACCGGAGAACACCAAGTAGCCAAGCACACCGATCAATCCAATTGCAGTCATACCTAATGCCCAACCAAAAACGATCCCACGTTTGCCGGGCTTTTGGCCAACATCATCCTTTGGCTTATCGCTGTGAATGTCTGAAGGATCTCCCAAAACCGTAAAATCAACGCCAAACGGCGCTGCAGAACCATCTTGAAATCTGGGTACGACCCGATAAATATCTACCTCTGTGTCAAACCCCTTAAACGATTTCTTCCCCACCCGTTCTGAATCCACTTCCGCTTGATTTATTGCGAGATGCACCGCTTGGGAAAAATAGATATCACCCGCTGGGGTAATGGATTCTACTCTAGCCGCGAGATTAACAGCAGAGCCAAAAATGTCCTGCTTTTCAATGTGAACATCACCAACGTTTAGTGCGACACGAATAATAATTTGCGTAAGTTGATCCCTACCTTTGTTGTATTCAAACAATCGATCGTGCATCGCCATCGCGCACTTCAGTGCATCCGTGGGAGACCGAAACGCAATCATCATTCCATCCCCAACTGATTTAACCAGATTACCTCGGTAGTATTTAACCAAAGGAATCAGCAGCTCGTCATGATCAGCCAGAAACGTCCGATGCTGTTTACGGGTTAGGCTTTGTGTTTTTCTGGAGAAGTCCACGATATCCGTGAACATGACCGTTAGATTTTCGCTTTCTTCCATTCTTAAATTTGTTTGTAATTAGCTCTTGTCTACCATTGCAGAGAACAGAGTTAAACTTTTTAACTCAGCACGATATTCCAAAGCAGAAAGAGAATCTCGCTTTCCTGAATCGCTTTTCTCTAGTGCTTTCAGATTAACCAACACATTCGCCGTTTCACCGAAAGCTTGGCATCGTTGGTAGTTAAACCGAATACAGTGAACAGCTAAGGCCCTGCGGCATTCGTTTCTAGATCCGCCTCGACCAGTGAACAATTTGGACTTCATTAATCGGGGCTGAAGTCCATACTCGATTGATCTCATTTAGAAACAGTGTCCGTGAGTAAACCCGGATAGCTATGGTTAATGAATTTGACACACAATGATCTGGAAAGGTTGAGTAGACAACGCGCAGCCAGACGGGGATGGCTTTCAATCAAACGGAGCATGTGCTTTTTCTCAAAAGCCAATACCGACGCTTCGTCACTCACCACGACAATGTCCGCTGTACGCGGTGCATTGGTAAGATAAGCAAACTCACCAACAACGTCTCCTTTACTAACAAAAGCCATTGGTTTTCCATCTACCTGGCACTCAAGAAGTCCATCTATCACCAAAAACATGGTTTTTGTGGCATGATTTTTTTGGATAATCGTATCGCCCTTAGTGCACTGCATCATGTAACTACCATGACTTAGGGTAGAAATATCGTCGGCAGACAAACCTTCTAGGACGCTCCAATCTTCCTCGGACTCGCCGTCTGTATCTAATAAATGTTTATTCACCGCATCATGAAAAAACTCGTCTCCCTGGAGCTCTTCCGTGACAATGGATGGAACATGGCTAATAAAACTGTTAATAATTGCTATTCGCTCTGGGTTCGGTTTGCGCTTTTTCTTTATCATCCTAAGGAAAGGA
This sequence comes from Gammaproteobacteria bacterium, assembly GCA_012103395.1. Taxonomy (GTDB): domain Bacteria; phylum Pseudomonadota; class Gammaproteobacteria; order Arenicellales; family Poriferihabitantaceae; genus WLWV01. The sequence continues at coordinate 4,163 of WLWV01000188.1, read as the reverse complement.
GAACGGACCTGCATCAAATGATCAAAGTCGGAAATCACTAGAACCAAAGGGACCATCACCCCAACATAGGGGTCGTTGAAGATCGTCCGATATGACCGAAATCCATAACGTTGATAGAGCGGGACCAAATGAGGTTGACAATCGATGAAAACGCATTCAACCTCATTGTCCAAACAATAGTCCGCGGTCTCTTTCACTAAATGAAGACCCAGAACAGATCCCCGATATTCGGAGCTCACCATTAACCGGGTTACTACCGCAATCTCTTTTGGAGCCAACTCAGTAAGAAACGGTTGCAATTCATAGGTCTCTGCGAACTCGTCCGATGTTGCACAAAAATCACCACTCGTAATTCGAACTGAACCAACAACTTCATCATCGAATTCAGCAAAAAAATGATAACTGTGTGTATCCGCCAAGTCGGAAAAGCTAGGCTCTTTCCAATTTTCTAAAGGCCCTAATAGCCCCATCTCTCGACCAAACACATCGAAACGGAAGCGATAAATTTCATCTTTCTGAGCTTGGGTCTCAGCAGGGTGCAGTTCGTAAGAAGGCCTGTTTTCCATAATTAGTTCCTTGAGTTCAAAATATGAGGTTATCCTGCAACGATGATAAGTAATTACTTCTTTCCCATCGACGCAAAAATGGCAAGGAATCCCCACGAACCGGGGCGATGAGACAGCTCGCTCAATGTCTGCAATTCACGTTTTGCTACTTCGTGTTCCTCATCATTTGAAGTGGCGAAAGCCCGAAAGCCCAAACCGATATCAAGAAAGTTCTTCATGCCCATCATCTTACTAGTGATGGGCATAACATGTACGTCCACATCGTTAAATCCTGCCGACTCCATGTAAGCACCGAGTTTATGTCCGATAAACCGATCACCACCTTGGCCCGCCTGAACACGGGTAGATCGATCAATCAGCGTTCTAAAAGCCGCTGGTTCCGGCTCAATAGACAACCAGTCATCATCAATGTCAGCAACACAGAGAATCCCACCAGGTTTTAGTACACCCAACAGTTTCTTGAGAGCAGACTGAGGGTCCGTCAGGTGCTGGAAGACGAGTCGAGAATACGCAAAATCAAAGCTATTCTCAGGTAAATCGAGTTGATAGATATCTGCTTTTTGGAAAGATAGATTATTCACACCCGCCGCCTGCCCCATTTGTTCGGCAACACCCATCAAGTCGTCGCTGGCATCAACACCGAGCACGTCCCCATCGTCACCTACCATACGGGCCATCAGGCAAGAGACAACACCGGGGCCACATCCTACGTCGAGGGCTTTCATTCCCGGTTTTAGGCCGGCTGCTTGTAAAAGTGATGTTTCAAACGGCTCTATTTGCTGAGCTTGTTGTTTAAGACGTTCGAGTTCTTTATGACTTTCGGTAAAACCATCAAACGAATATGAGCCTGTTTCCAAATGAGTTTCTCCTAATATATAGATGAAATAGACGCCATTGAGCGAGTGTCCAATTATACCTAAAAACGCAGAAATCAGACAAAACGATTGATAGCTAGATGAATCACTAAAAACCGCCGATTGAGACAAACCTCCTATTCTTTTTTGCGCCCCACCGATCATTTGTCTCACCTCTTCAGGTCAATTGTCCGATGCTGAAACACACCCGTCTGCCTATGCTTTGTCACTCTTACTCAATCCTAACAACGAGGAACAAAGATGACCGAAAAACACGGGTTTCCACCGCTCAGGCTTTGGTTACCGAACACATTTCTTCTCAGCATTTCTAGTCGACAGGTTTGCCTTTTAATGCCCTTAACTCCACGGGGGATATCTCATGACTAAACAAAACATTCCCATTCAAAAAACAGACATCACCACGGTATCACTACATTGGGGGTTGGTAATTTCGTTAGTTTTCAGCTTGTTGACCGGACTACGAATTTCAGCGGATGCTCAAGACTCCTTTCGGGCCAGTGCATTAAGCGGAATTCTCTTGCAAGGAGATGTCATGCACTGGCATATATGGGCAGCTTACGCCCTCGTACTGATTAGCGTAGCCTATATTGCTTTCATAATTCGCGCCAAACTGAAATCCCGAATCACCATTGATTCTGTGCGACTAAAAGGCCTCGTATCAACGGATCCCGTTGTCCGTTGGAAGTCTTTCAATATTTTACTGTACGGGTTTGCATTCGCTTTGTTAGCAGTGTCAGCAATTACCGGGACGGTTTTATACGTCTTTCCCGGCCTATTGCCCCACTATTTTGTCAGTCTTGTTCATGCATCCGTGGCTTGGTTAATTATCCTATACATAGCACTGCACGTTTTATCCCAATTAGCTCAGGGTGGCCTTAAGCAATTGCTAAAAATCCTGAACCCAAAAATTGCCTACGGAGCGGCGGCAACCGTTGCATTGCTGATTAGCGTTATTGTCGGCATCGGCGTCTATACCGTGGATAAATCCCTGATACAGGAGCTGGTTGTGGTTAAAACCGATGACATACCCGTGATTGATGGCAACCCAGACGACGCTGTGTGGCAACAAGCACAGAGGGTCAAAATTCACACCAGTCGCGGCATTAATCAACCTAGCGGTGAAGTGGCGGTATCACTGCGAATGGTGCATGACAACATAAATCTGTATGCTTTATTCGAATGGCCGGATGCCACTCGTAGTCAAAAACACCTTCCTCTTCAAAAAACAGAAAACGGTTGGAGAGTGATCCAAACTGAGTATGGTATTCAGGATGAAGACAATTATTACGAAGATAAATTTGGCGTCATGCTAGCACACTCGCCTGCTATTGGTGGTGCAGGAACATCTCATCTCGGCCCTAAACCACTTGATAATAAACCCGCACCATCTGGCGGGCGTGGACTACATTACACCACCGATGGTTCGGTAGTAGATGTATGGCACTGGAAATCGGTACGTTCCGGTTCCACCGACATGAATCAGATTGACGATAACTATTTTGGCCCACCACTCAAACCCAAAGCCAAGGGCGGTCGATATACTGGTGGATATACCAAAGACCCCAAAACTGCTGGCGGTTTCAAGATGAATTGGGAAAAGTACAGCGACGACATTATTACTCCCCTACGACTACCGAAAGATCCGAACGTATTAAACAGGCTCGGAGACGTAAACCTCAATCCGAATGTGGGAGATGCCGGCGAAATATGGCTTCCAATGGACGACACCGTTCCCTATTCCAAGGAATTAGACACCTATCCAGTTGGCACCATTATGCCATCGGTACTAGTTAGTGGTCCGTTTGAAGGAGATCGTGGGGACGTTCGTACGGTCGCACGATGGAAGGATGGCTGGTGGCGTCTGGAAGTGACTCGAAAACTGGACACAGGATCCAAATTCGACACACCTGTCACCGAAAAACATCCTACCTATTTATGGGTTGTGGTGTTTGATCATGCACAAACTCGTCACAGTATGCACCTGCATCCTGTGCGCCTAATTAAGGGGAATTAATCATGTATACCGTAAACATCGAACAATGGCACACCCCAGTGACAATCCGAAAAGGTACTATCTTGGAAGCCGCATTGTCACAAGGGGTGCCCTATCCCCACAACTGCCGAGCGGGAGAGTGTGGCAATTGTAAAGCACGGCTATTATCAGGACAGGTATCTCATGAGCCTTGTTTCAAAGAAGCCCTGAGTGACACTGAGCGAGGGGAAGGTTATATTCTAGCCTGCCGCGCAATCCCAAAAACCGACTTAGACATTTCATGGATAGACAGCCAAGAGCTTGAAGACACATTGCCTGTCAAGCAAATGACCGGTGAGCTCGTGGAACTGAAACCCGTCGCACATAACGTTTCGAAATTAGGTATCAGGACAGACGATTCTCCGCTGGCTTTCTTTCCGGGTCAATATGCTCGACTAAAATTTAAAGGCTTACCCGAACGGTCGTATTCCATGGCGAATATTCCGAATGAACAAATTTGATTGTGCAACCCTACGTCTGTAACTTTGATTTAGGTTGAGTCATTATCGTCGTTCCACACGATATATCGCTTGTCGGCATTGCTCCATTCATCGTCAATCTCGACGAGAATGGCACTGACAAGCCTGAGTAAAGATGCGTCGTTCGGGAAGACCCGGACAATCCGGGTTCGCCGTTTAATTTCCTGCTGGATCGGACGCTCAATTCCATTCGTCGTTCTCATCTTTCGAT
>WLWV01000019.1 GCA_012103395.1 Gammaproteobacteria bacterium | reverse complement strand
ATTGTACGGGTCTTCCCGAATGAGGCATCTTTACTCAGGCTTGTCAGTGCCATTCTCGTTGAGATTGACGATGAATGGAGCAATGCCGACAAGCGATATATCGTGTGGAACGACGATAATGACTCAAACTAAACCGAAGTTACAGACGTAGGGTTGCACAATCCATTAAAGGGTCTCTGATAATTTCGCGCATTCGGAGTCAGCCGCTATCCAGAATCTTCTCAAACTGAGGGGCTTCACTAGAAAAACAGACTTACACTTACTGTTTACCCCCGGCCTTTGCGCTCAACATGTTGATCTCGCGGGTTTGTAAAGTTAGATATCAGGTGCAAAAATAGGAACATTACCGAAATATTAACAAAACATTAAAAAAAGTTAATATTTATGCAAAAAAAGGGGGGATAACGTATTGCATTCGCCAAATTAATTGGTATAGTTGCTCCCGCAGCAAGGTAATTAGGTGGCGTTTTGATCGTTAAGTATTTTTAACATTGGCGAAACCGTTACCCCTAAAATTCAATAATGTAATTACACAGTAAGAAGAGGTATATCTCATGAATAAAAAACTAATCGCGATGGCAGTAGCTACTGTAGTAGCGGCACCAGCAGTTTCTTCTGCTGATGTTTCTGTTTATGGTCGCATCAACAACGCTCTTGAAATGAGCGACAATGGTTCATCTAACACTACTGATATCTCAAGTGTTGGTTCACGTTTTGGCATCAAAGCCAGCTCTGATCTAGGCAATGGCTTAACCGTGTCTGGTAAATATGAGTTTGCTACCGTAACTGATAAAGAGCAAAACAACATCGCTGACCTTCGTGTTGGTACTGTTGGCATTTCAGGCGGTTTCGGATCTATCACTATTGGTAACCAGTGGAGCTCCTTCTTTAACACTGTTGGAACCAATGTTGATCCAGCTTACTCTTTAGGCTACTACCTGTTCACCGCTGCTGGCGGCGCTTACAGATCTTCCAACACTGTTAAGTATACCAACAGCTTTGGCCCAGTTTACTTGGAAGCTGACATTCGTTTGAACGAATCAGCTGAAGGTGCTGACGTAGCTGAAGGCCTTCGTGGCGACGGATACGGTATTGGTGTTAGTGTTTCTGCTACTGACAACTTAACTGTTGCTGCTGCTATCGATAGCGAAGAAGGTGCTGACACTGATCGCTCTGGTATTTCTGCTAGACTTAACATGGGTAACTTCTACGGAATGTTAGGCCACATTGAATCACAAGTAGGTACCGCTGCTGAGAAATCACAAAACCAACTATGGCTTGGTGGTACTTTCGGAAGCACTACTCTTCAGCTTGGCCTTGGCACCGCTGATTTAGGTGGTACTAGCGATGCGAGTCAAACTACCCTAGGTGTTTATCACAATATGGGTGGCGGCGCGAAAGTATATTATGAAGGTGCTAGCGTTGATGATCTTTCTGAAAACTCAGAACTAACTCGTCACCTGATTGGTTTACGTTACGACTTCTAAGTTAAGCTTCACGACTTAGTAAAAACGGGGCTTCGGCCCCGTTTTTTATTCGCTTTGAATTATCCGAAAGGCATTTCATTCCGCCTCCCCTTATTCCATTTTTATGAAGGCCTCAAATATCTACATTTTTCATCAAGAATTCCTGCTCTCTTCAATATCGATACTACTGGTTCTAATTGTTTCTCATAATTTCTCCATCGTTCCTTTGAATGAGTATAGACCCCTTGCCTAACCTGCCAAATACTGGCTGTCCTAACAGCAGTAGACGTCTTTTTGCTATCTATACACCGCTCGTCCCAAGGCAAACCCACACCCGCAACTAACTGCTTCGCCTGATTCTCGTGATCGGTGACCAGCTCCTCATAGCTCACATTATAAATTTCTCCCTTAAAAATCTCATTCCATTTCTTCATGACCTCAAAATATCGGATATAGTAGTTAGCTAGCACCTCTAAATTGTAAACGAAACCAACATCTGAGCCATACAACTGGAAGTAGTTAGATATAATCACATCCAACGGATGGCGTTGACAATTGACAATGGAAGATCCAGGAAACATTGCCTTTATTAACCAGACATGAACAAAATTAAAAGGCATTTTGTCCACAAAATAGCTCGTATCAATATTGTGTAGCTTGTCTACCCAGCCGTGATAAGCCGAGGCTTCTTTTGTTAATTCCGATTCACTCAAAACCTGAAAATCATCGGGGTAAACTCTCGCCGGGGAGGAATTTTTCTCTAGGCGCGTGATCGCTCTCTCTATGCAGGGAAGCTCACCGCAACCAGTAACAAGGGAATGCCGAGACAGAATTTGCTCGACAAGGGTTGTTCCGCTACGAGGCATTCCCAGCACAAATATTGGATGAGATCTACTTTCGTGCTGACTGACTTGAGATGGCTTCTGATCTAGCACCATTGGAACACGGTCGATATGTCCAAGGTAAGCCTCAATATTCGTCCAAGATTCAGCGAACTGCAAGTCATTGCCAATTTTGTAGGTTTCAAAACTTTTATCATATTCACCGCAGTCATCGTAGACTTTCCCTAGAGAAAACGCTAACAGCTTTGTAGAAAGAGGGTCATCACTCCGACTTTTCCAAAGAGTAGTTAGTGCTTCAGCATCAGGGTCTTCCATTGACTCAAACCTCTTCATTGCCACAAGATTGCGATAGGTTTCTGCATATTCCGGGTTGGCCTCTATGGACATACGGTAGTACCGCTCAGCATTCTCTTTGTCCCCTAACGAGGAATATGCCAATCCCCTGTTATTTAGAAACTCAGGGTTGTTGGGGTCAAAATCAACCGCCTTCTGATAAGCCTCACTAGCTTTTGAAATCCCATCCAGCTGGAAATACGCATTCCCTAGTGAATTCCATAACTTGGGATCTTCCTGATTGCGCTCAAGCAAGGTGTTGCATAAGTCGATGACATGAAAGTGTGATCGACTGGTTTCCCTAAGGGAGAGGTCCAACCACAGTACATCATCGCTTTCTCCTTGAGAATCTTTGAGTTTGGAGATAATGGCAACGGCACCATCGAACTCCTTCTTGTGAATGAGTATCTGTGCTTGCAACTGAAGGTATTTGGCGTCTTCTGAAAATGTAACTAATAAAGGGGCCAGCAAATGTCCTGCCTCTTCAACGTTTCCGAGCTCAAGCTCTGTGTTCGCCAAATTAAACCGGATTTCGTTATCATGCGGATTCAAAGCATGGAATTTAACCAGCAAATCTCTCGCTTCCTGATATTTTCCTTGCGCTGCAAGCAGAGAACCTAAAAGATTGTTCGCCCTGACATTCTCTTTATCTGTCGTTAAGAGTTTTGAAACAAGACTAAGAGCCGAGTCGCTATCGCCTAGCAAATGATGGGAGAGCGCTAAATTTACTACCGCATCATTCATCTTTGGATTAATCCTAATAGCCTTCTTGTAAGCAAGAATTCCATTACGATGATCGTCCAAATACTGATTACTCAGTCCCAAGTTGTACCAGACCAACGCATTGTCCTTCGCTTTCCTCGCGATCTTTTCAAATCCTTTCTTGGCTGATCGGTAATCTCCGTTCTGCAATGCTAGCGCTGACTTCTTGAATAATGATTGCAAATGAGATTGCTCGTCTTTCATATTAGAATTTTTTTCTGGATATACATATCATTGGATTCAATGACTAATTGCGGAAAATCGAAAGCCACTGATGCAGCCAGCCAAAATGCGCCACAACAACCTACAATAAGTCACTATTTTAGTCTATTCTTATTTGCTCTGGAGGCAATTCTTCTTTACACTCCGTACCTGTTTAAATCGACGATGGTCAATGGCAAAAGAAGAAAGCATAGAGATGGAAGGCACCATTGTGGAAGCCCTACCTAATACTCAATTTAAAGTAAAACTGGAAAATGGGCATCAGATCATTGCTCATATTTCAGGAAAGATGCGAAAGCACTACATTCGTATATTGCGTGGAGATACTGTTACTGTCCAAATTACCCCCTATGATTTAACAAAAGGGCGTATCACATTCCGCGCGCGCTAATCTTAAAGTCGCTTCAAATAGTTCCCAATAGTCACCCGGGCAGCGACCCAGCCCAGCACACCGGCTGCGAACACAACTGCTGCTGTTGAAGCGAACCCCACCCACTGTATCTTAAAGTCTGTTTCATAAAGTGACGCTAGAGTGTTAACGGGGTAGCTGATAACCAATAGTGATGCATTGGTTAGAATAAGCGCCAGCAGTGCACCAAAAACACCTTGCAAGGCGCCAAAGTACAAAAATGGTCTTCGAATAAACATTCGAGTCCCTCCAATCTGATCAACTATTTCAATCTCATCTCTTCGGCTCAATATTTCCAAGTGGGCCGTGTTACTAACGATCAACACAATCCCTAAACCCATCAACACAGCCAATACATAGAGCACCTGTTTAAAAACCGTTATTATCCCCGAGAATCGTTGAATCCATTCTCCATCATAGCTGACAGTGTCTACTTCTGGCCTCAATGACAATTGCGTGGCCATCTGTTCTACTACTCCATTCGTTAGTGACTCATTCGGAAATACCACTAGCAATGGGGGCAAAGGGTTTTCTGGCAATCTATCTAAAATAGGACCGAATTCAGAAGTACGCTTGAATTCAGTCAACGCTTCTATGGGGGAAATGTATTCGATATCAGATATGCCATGAAACCCCAACAACTCTTGCCCAAACTCTCTAGATCGATTATCCACATCAGGACCACTTAAGGTTAGAAACAAAGATATTTGGGGTTTTCCCTGCCAACGAGTCTCAACGCTATCTAGACTCTCCGCTATTTTGAATAACAACAATGGCAATGTAATCGCAATAGACAACACCATTATCGCCATAAATGTCGGTAGAGGACTTCGGATCATCCTACCTAAGGTGTCGAATAGAACTTGCAAATGCCGTAGAAAATAGACCTTCATGGATGCTGGTCGCTTACTATTTGTCCATCAGATAGTTCAACAATCCCTGCTCGAGCATCAGCTAAATGTCGAGTATCATGGGTAGCAATTAGCACGGTGACGTCAAGCTGGTTGAACATAAAGAACAGTTTCATTATTTCATCCGCTAACCCCGGATCGAGATTCCCCGTAGGCTCATCGGCCAGCAAAGTCTTGGGGCGACCCACCACAGCCCTTGCAATACCGACACGTTGCTGTTCTCCACTTGATAATGAAACAGGATAACGATTTGCCTTATCCAGCAATGACACCTTGTCTAACGCCGCACGCGCACGGCTTCGGCACTCACGATCATTCACACCGGCAACAATCAATGGCAATGCCACATTGTCCTGAACTGTTCGATCATGCAGCAGTTTATGATCCTGAAAAACGCAGCCAACGCTCCTTCTATGTTTTGCGATTTTGTTACCCCGCAAGCCAGCCAGATCTACATCGTTAACCATCACTTGCCCTCTAGTTGACACTTCCGATAGTGACATAAGTTTCAGGAGCGTGCTCTTTCCAGCCCCAGAATGCCCCGTCAAAAACGTAATTGACCCTTGCGGGATAAAAAGAGAGATATTTTTAAGGGCATCAAACCCATTAGGATATCGCTTGTATACCTGGTTAAATCGGATCATGAGGCATTAGGCCGAGGCATTAATCGTCTTTTGACGAAAAGTCAGGAAGCATCGCATCAATAAATTCCGCAGCGAAAAACTGCTTTAAGTCAGTTACTTTTTCCCCCACCCCTAGATATCTAACCGGTATGCCAAACTTCCTAATTACTGAAATTACGACCCCCCCTTTAGCAGTACCATCAAGTTTGGTGACGCACAACCCATTGACATCAACCATTTTCGAAAAACTCTCTACTTGTGAATGAATGTTTTGTCCGTTCCCAGCATCAACCGTCAGCAGGACTTCATGGGGAATACCCGCATTCGTCTTATCCAGTACCTTTTTGATTTTCTTCAACTGTTCCATTAAATCACCGTGGGTATGTTGCCTACCGGCGGTATCAATAAGCAACACATCCATGCCCCGTGCACAGGCTGCACTATAAGCGTCAAACGCCACAGCCGCGGCGTCTGCCCCATGTGATTGAGCCACAACAGTAACGCCTAGCTTCTCTCCCCAACTTTGCAACTGTTCGATCGCAGCCGCTCGGAATGTATCGCAAGCCGCCATCATCACTGATTGCCCTTGATCCTGATAGTGTTTTGAAATTTTTGCCAATGTCGTCGTTTTACCCACACCATTAACACCCACCATCAATATGACATAAGGGCTTCCTTCTTTCTTAACGAAGTCAATAGGCTCTGGAAAAGATAGCATATCGATGAGATATGCTTTTAAGCGCTCAACTAGTTCCCCGGAGTCAGTCAAACTATACTTTCTAACGTCGTCCCTCAACCTTATTACGATTTCCTCGCTTGTATCCGCGCCAAGATCCGCTAGCACGAGCTGGTCTTCCAATTCTTCAAAAAAGTCATCATCAATAGAAGAAGAACGTTCCAGAAAACCAAAAAGCCCTTCAGAGAACGCTTTTCTTGTTTTTGACAATCGGCTAAACAGCCCTTCTTTCCTTGTTTTTGTTTCTTTTATTCCACCATCGTCGACCACATTCTCTGTTTTGTTTTCCTGTTCATAGACGCTTCCTTGCCCCTCTTTAGATGCTGGCTCGTCAGTATCCTGGTGGTCTTTTTTTGATCGAAAGAACTTCATTTTGTGCGCTAGGTAAATTCTTGTATCGTAACCCAAAGTATCGGGGTTTTACAAAAATTCATCATCCTTTTTGTGGTGTCGATTACGTTTTAGAATCGTACCTAAACACCAAATCGCAGTTTTGCCTCCTTGATTGAAACAGCCCCTATTTCAGCTTATCGCTGAATATCGATTATAATATGGATTCTATTTTGACTCGGTTATTCGATCGAAAAAACAGCTCTATGGGAATGCCTACCAAATGAGAAAAAGCGGGAAAGTCCGAATTATCGGTGGCCAATGGAAGAGCCGAGTACTAAGGTTTCCCACGATTAGAGACCTAAGGCCCACTCCAGATTCGGTGAGAGAAACCCTTTTTAACTGGTTACGTAATGACATCGAGGGAAATATGTGTCTTGACCTGTTTGCTGGGAGCGGCGCACTCGGGTTCGAAGCAGCGTCAAGAGGGGCCAAGCAGGTGATGATGATCGATAACGCACTCCCAGCTGTTAAGGCCTTAAAAGAAAACTCAGTAGCGCTGGGAGCTACTCGTCAGATTGAAGTCATAAAATCCGACGCAAACGGGTTTGTTCTAGCTAGTGAAACACAGTTTGATATTGTTTTTATCGACCCACCATACAATAGTGATATTATAGGCTCGATCTGCAAAAACCTTCAGGACAAAAATCTGTTGCGTGCTGACGCGCATATTTACATTGAATCTCCACAAGCAGTTTTGGGCTCCTCACTACCCATTAAGTGGAAGATAGTTCGTGAGAAAAAATGCGGCATGGTACATTCAACACTAATTAAAATATGACAACAACGGCGGTCTATCCAGGCACATTCGACCCAATTACAAACGGACACAGTGATCTGGTTAAGCGGGCGACAAAGATGTTTGATCACGTAATTCTTGCAATTGCAGATAACCCGGAAAAATCCCCATTGTTCTCGCTGGAAGAACGTATCGAGCTCGCAGAAGCGGTGCTATCGACCAACAGTCGCGTCGAGGTCGTGGGGTTCTCAGGGTTGTTAATCGACTTTGCAGAAAAATCAGGGTCCAATATCATTCTAAGGGGACTGCGGGCGGTCTCTGATTTCGAATATGAATTTCAGCTGGCTTCGATGAATCGAAGACTCAACTGCCACATCGAGACTGTATTTCTTACTCCCTCAGAAAATCATACCTTCGTATCTGCATCATTAGTCAAAGAAATAGCCAAGTATCAGGGAAATGTGGAACAGTTCGTCTCTCCTATCGTCTTCGATGCATTAAAAAATAAATATAGTTAGTTCTAAATGGCATTACTTATCACCGACGAATGCATCAACTGTGACGTTTGCGAACCAGAGTGCCCAAACGATGCGATTTATCAAGGGGAACTGATATATGAAATAGACTGGAAACTCTGTACTGAGTGTATTGGACATTTCGAAACCAGTCAATGTGTCGAGGTTTGCCCCGTCGACTGCATACCCGTCAACCCCGAACATAGGGAAACGGAGACCGAACTTCGACTCAAGTATGAGCATTTGGTTAGGTCTGAAGACACCGATACGAGAAAGACACAGCACGCGTGTTAGGTCCAAAGGAGCTTGGACAGCAGCTTCGCGAACGAGGCATTCTTTATCGTCATCGACACTGCATCATTGTCTCCGGCTCTCGAGACTGGTGTTTGTTTACGGCTGACGCCCTTCTCAAAAGCGACCCACCCCAAGCGCCCCTCTACTTGGGTGCAGAACCACACTCGGATTTTCACTCACTTTCCCCCACTAAGAGCTTATCGGTTCTTGGTAGTGAATTTGATTCTGTAATATATGATTCTCACGATGGGCTTCACCCCGATGCATTAGGAATTATTGCCGGTACCATTCGAACAGGCGGACTGCTGGTGCTTCTGGCTCCGAAGCTGGCCGATTGGCCCATGTTGGAAGCATTCCACTATGCAAAATCCATGCCTTGGGGTTACGCCCCCGATCGAGATAATCGCTATGTTCGCCATATCCTAAACACGATCCAAAACGACTCTCGCTGCCTACTACTCGAGCAGGATAAACCGATCCCAAATGTTAGTCGCTTTTTCACAAAGTTGCCCCGCAACACCGCCGAGACCAGATCGATGTATGCCGATCAGAACTTGGCTATACAAGGGATAAGGAAAGTGGTTGAGGGGCAGCGTCATAGGCCGGCAGTGCTCTTATCTGACAGGGGCCGGGGGAAGTCCGCAGCCCTTGGTTTAGCAGCAGGGCTTCTCATTCGAGATGGATTGAGAAGTATCATCGTTACCAGTCATAACCAACAATCTGTCGATGCAATCTTCCATCATGCTGGAGTCATTTGCCCATCGATCAAACAGAAGATGGTATTCGTCGCCACAGATAAATTGTTAGCAGAGAAACCACCAACTGATTTATTACTCATCGACGAAGCCGCATCCATACCTCTGCCTTTGTTAAGCAAATTGCTTCGCCTCTATTCACGGATTGCATTCGCCAGTACAGTTCATGGCTATGAAGGAACAGGCCAGAGTTTTCTCCTAAAGTTCGGTGAAATTCTAAATCAACACACTCGAGGCTGGACGCGATACTGCTTAGAGCAGCCAATTCGATGGGCTCCTAAAGATCCGTTAGAAGGATTAATATTTCGACTATTGCTGCTTGATAGTACAATTCCAACAATTCGAAAGACGGAAGACATAGTCCATTCTTTGCAGTTTGAGAAAGTCGACCCGACAGCTCTAGTAAACAGTGAGACACTGTTACGAGAGCTGTTTAGCTTGCTAACCATAGCACATTATCGAACCCGGACCTCTGACTTGCGTCATCTTCTGGACGCCCCCAATTTACTCATCTTTAGATTGACTTCCCACAATCAAACCGTGGCTATTGCTATGGTGTCGTTAGAAGGCGGTTTAGGCGATGAGCTGTCTGAGCAAATTTGGCTTGGCAAGACCAGACCAAGAGGACATCTAGTAACAGAAACACTAATCGCTCAGCAAGGACTAAAAAATGCAGGAGCCATAAAAATCGCACGCATAGTCCGAATCGTCGTACGACCCGAGATGCAGAACAAAGGTATCGGTACTCTTTTAATGGAAAAAGTGATGCACCACATCCAGAACCAAGTTGGCCTGATCGGTACCAGCTTCGGGTTAGATGAAAAGCTCATGGGATTTTGGTCGAAATCTGGATTTCGCGTTGTCAGAATTGGATTGAGTCCAAGCAGCCACACAGGGACACATTCCTGCCTTTTACTCAAATCGACCTCATCCGCTGGAGAAATGCTAGTTAGTGAAGCAACCGCTCAACTAAGTCGAAATTTGCCCTACCTATTGAGAACCGTTTTACACATGATCACACCGAAAATCATTGCGTTTACGTATTCGAGACTGCATATCGACAAGTTGCTCACGGCGAATGAGCTTAGCGACCTAATCTCCTTCGCACACGGCCAAAGAAATCCAGATAATATCCCTGCATCTCTGGTTCGTTTGGGTGAAATTGATTTACGATTTCACCAAACGTGGCATCGGCCAGGCGGACTAAACACAACCCAGAAATTAGTAATAGAACGGATTCTCCAGGGCAAACCCTGGCAACAGTGCTCTAGCTTAACCGGATCACAAGGAAAAAAAGAAGGCATCAAACAGCTTAGACAATGGACTCGGGAAATGTTATCAAAAGTACCATCGCAGGGCATGGGGCGAGAAATACAGAATTAGAAAGCCCGAATAACCACTCAGAAAATCACTCTCTTCAACACTCGCTTAAGTATCTTAACAAAAAATGCATTCTCTTCTCTGGTACTAACAGTGACACGTAAGCAGTTTTCTAACAACGTTCCGCTTTGGTGCAAGTTTCTAACTAGTACTCCTTCTTTTTTCAATTGAAAAAATGTTTCTTGTGCGGAATTCCGCACTCGAATGAGAAGGAAGTTGGCGTTACTTGGAAAAACTGTCAATTCGTCCAGATTGCTCAGCTGCTCCTGAAGCCAAGCCCTTTCCTGCAAAATACTTTCGGATTGGTCTCTCAAAAGATCGTAATGGGTTAGGTAAAATTGCACACTCGCCTGGGTCAGAGCATTAATATTGTAGGGTAAGCGCAATTTTTCCAATTGCGTGATCCAGTCGGGATGCCCCACCAAAAACCCCAACCGTAATCCGGCCAAACCACTTTTCGACATGGTCCTCAAAATTAGTAAATTCGGATAAGAAGCAAGCTTATCCATAAAGCTGCGTTGGCAAAAAGCAAAATACGCCTCGTCTACCACAACCAGCCCCGGGGCACTTTGGATCACTTCTTCCATCGTGTGTTCCTCAAAGCAATTGCCAGTTGGATTATTGGGATACGCAAGAAAAACACAGGCAGGCTGTTGAATTCTTATTTCCAATAGCAATTTTTCGGCATCGATTGAAAAATCGGGATTCAAGGGAACACCGGCAAAGTCGCACCCCGTCGCCGCGGCGATGATTTGATACATGGAAAAAGTAGGCATAGGGGCGAGAATTTTCCTGCCTTTTGCAGCTACTAGCATTACGATAACCTGAATTAGCTCATCAGAACCATTGCCTAACATGACCCCTGCATAATCCGGTATTGAAAACACCTGACCCAATGATTGCTTTAACTCTCTACACTCAGGATCAGGATATCGATTGATAGACACTTTACCTAATTCACGTAACCATTCCTGCTTTATCTCACCCGCCAGTTCATAGGGGCTCTCCATTGCATCCAATTTAACGTGGTTCTCTGCTGCAGGAACATGATACGGTTGCAACGCCTGAATGTTAGGGGAGACCCACCGCTGAATGGCCCGCTCCAACCTAACTGTGCTATCCGATAAATCAGTATCGATATTGGACATATTCTTAACTATCCTGAGGTCATTCCGAAGGGTTCCATTGAGCTGTCTTTCTGTATTCTGCAGACCGGGCATGGGCTGTGAGTCCTTCACTACGAGCTAGAATAGAAGCAATACTCGCAATCTCTCCAACGCCAGCGGCACTGATTTCGATCACACTGCTTCGTTTTTGGTAGTCATAAACACCAAGAGGAGAACTAAAACGCGCGGTTCCGGAGGTGGGTAGAACATGACTTGGGCCAGCACAATAATCGCCCAACGACTCCGCACTATGTTTACCCAAGAAAATAGCCCCCGCGTGAGTAATTGAGGGGAGTATTTTTCTCGGTTCAGACACCATGAGCTCAAGATGCTCCGGAGCGATTCGATCCGATAACTCGGCAGCTGCCTGCAGTGACTCAGCCAGAATAATGGCCCCTTGTTCAGACAGCGCTTTTTCAATAATTTCCTTCCGTTCCATGGTTGGCAATAGCTTGGTTATCGACTGGTTAATGGCTTTAACCATATGAGGTGAGTCGGTAATCGCAATGGCTTGTGCTAATTCATCATGCTCAGCCTGTGCGAATAAGTCCATCGCAACCCAATCCGGACTCGCTGACTCATCACAGATCACCACTACTTCAGATGGCCCGGCAATCATATCGATTCCTACTTTTCCAAACACCATCTTCTTCGCGGTAGCGACATAAATATTGCCAGGGCCTACAATCTTATCTACCCTAGGAATCGTTTCCGTTCCATAGGCCAACGCAGCAATGGCTTGAGCTCCTCCAACACGAAACACCCGATCCACTCCCGCAAGCGCAGCAGCAGCAAGCACCATCTGATTAATTTGACCACCAAGCGTCGGTACAGTCACAATTATCTCTTTAACCCCCGCCACTTTGGCTGGAATAGCAGTCATCAAAACTGAAGATGGATAAGCCGCTTTTCCTCCCGGAACATACAGGCCCACACGATCCAATGGGGTGACTCTTTGCCCCAAAATCGTGCCATCAGGCTGAGAAAATTGCCACGACTGCAGCACTTCCTGCTGATGATACTCCCGGATCCTATGAGCTGCAGACTCAAGTGCTTCCCGCGAAATGGGGTTCAAAGATAGCAAGGATGCTCCTAACTCTTCGTTTGGAATTTCGAGCTGCTCCACAGTACAAGCATCAACGCCATCAAAACGTTGTGTTAACTCAACTAAAGCCTTATCACCTTCTTCTCTTACTTGGTCAATAATGTTTCTAACAACTTCATCGACACTGTGGGAGAGCGCCTCACTCCTGTGAAGTAATTCCTTTAGTTTTTGGTCAAATAACGGATGGGTTTGGTCGAGAACAGTGAGCATTACAAATTACTAGTGAATAGTCTGGAGGCAAGCGCCAGAAGCACGTTACAGTGATTCGGGCGTCGAATAACTCCATGGAACAATTAGTCTTTCAGGCGATCGATGTATCGTCCGGGAATTCGTCGGATCGTTGCGCCAAGTTGCGATAGCTTTTCCTCGATACAGTCATAACCTCGATCGATGTGATAAATACGATCTATTAGCGTATCTCCCTTAGCAATGAGACCTGCCAAAACCAAGCAGGCTGATGCCCGTAGGTCGGTGGCCATTACCGGTGCGCCATGAAGGCCTTCGACACCGCGAATCACGGCAGTGTTTCCATCCAATTCAATGTTTGCGCCCATACGTTGCAATTCATGGACATGCATAAACCGATTCTCGAATACCGTCTCGATCACTGTTGAGGTCCCTTCAGCGACGGAATTCAGCAACACAAACTGTGCTTGCATATCAGTTGGAAACGCGGGATACGGGGCCGTACGGATGTTGACCCCCTTCAATCTTCCCCGAGGCGCCTTTAGATATATCCAATCTTCTCCAGTTTCAATCTCGGCACCAGCTTCCCGTAATTTGTCGAGAACAGACTCAATCTGTTTCGGAACCACATCCTGGACTTTGATTTCACCACCAGATATCGCTGCTGCTACCAGAAAAGTGCCGGCTTCTATACGATCCGGAATCACACGGTGGTGGGCCCCCGAAAGTTTTTCCACACCGTCAATAATAATTTCATCCGTACCTGCACCAGAAACATTCGCGCCCATTGCATTAAGGCAATCTGCCAGATCGATTACTTCCGGTTCTCTGGCGGCATTTTCAATAATTGTCTGCCCATCTGCCAATGTAGCAGCCATCATCAAGTTTTCGGTTCCCGTCACCGATATCATATCCATGAAAATTCGAGCACCCTTAAGTCTTGCAGCGCTCGCCTTAATATAACCACCATCAATGTTGATCTCAGCCCCCAATGCTTCAAGGCCTTTGATATGAAGATTAACGGGGCGAGAGCCAATAGCGCAGCCGCCAGGTAGTGAGACCTCAGCTTTGCCGAAACGGGCAATCAACGGTCCTAACACCAAAATCGAAGCACGCATTGTTTTTACCAACTCATACGGAGCTACCACGCTGCTCACTTCTGAAGCGTCAGCTTCCACGGTTAGCTTTTCATCGACCTGTAATTTGACGCCAAGTTGACCAAGCAATTCCATGGTCGTCGTAATATCGTGTAAATGTGGGATGTTACTAATGACCAAAGGTTCTTCGGTCAACAGAGAGGAAATCATTAGCGGTAGCGCAGCATTTTTAGCGCCAGAAATACGAATTTTCCCCTTGAGTGGACCACCACCAGTGGCTATCAGTTTATCCATTCAGAGTCTTGGTAAAATTGGGTTATAAAGCCTGATAGTTTAACTCATTTCACCCACGCAAGTCTTTCAGCTGAAAGGATTAATCCCAGCGGTGATCACGAACCTGAACCATACCGCCTATCACCTGAACAGGAAATGTGTCTATAGGTTCATAGGCCGGGGGTGCCGTCACCTCACCCGTTTTAATGTCAAAACGGGCACCATGTCTGGGACATTCAATACAGCCATCAACAACACATCCACTGGAAATTTCACTACCGTCGTGAGTGCAAACATCTTCAATGGCATAGAACTCCCCATCAAGATTAACAATCAAAACCATCGCATCTTCAACATCAATCACCATGTGATTACCCGGCGTCAGGTCACTTTCAAGTACCACATTCATCCAGTCACTCATATCAAGCCTAATTCTAAACGTGCCGCTTCACTGATATTAGACTGGGACCATGCCGGTTCCCAAACTAGCTCAACCGCGGCACCATCAATGCCAGGAACCAATGTCACTGAACGCTCAACTAGCCCCGGGAATGAATGTGCCACAGGACAACCTGGCGTTGTTAGGGTCATGTCTACTTCAGCAAAACTGCCTTTTATTTCAACACGATAAATTAGCCCCAGGTCATAAATATTCACCGGTATTTCTGGGTCGTAAATTGTTTTTAACGCTTCAATTACCCGATCACGCAGGTCTGCTTCAGAAGGCGGATTTAGTTCGTCATCCGCATCCGAGCCTATGCCAGACAGCGCACTACTGTCCTGTGGTGCATTTCCCTGATGAAATTGTTCCATAAGCGTGGATTTCGCTGCATTTGGATCCGGGTTAAAATTCACTCGTTTCATAAATCTCTACACAGTTTGTCTGTCGCTAATTAGTTGACTGGATAAGATAGACTCCAAAGATTCTTTGAGCGAGTCGATACCAACTTCCCTCAGAACGTCATTAACAAATGCGAAAGTCAACAACGAGCGAGCGTCCGACTCGTCAATACCTCTGGATCGAAGATAAAACAAAGAAACCTCATCCATCTGGCCAATTGTCGCACCGTGAGAACACTTCACATCATCCGCGTAAATTTCCAGTTGTGGCTTTGTGTCAATCTCCGCATCTCTTGATAACAATAACGTATTATTACTTTGCTTCGCATCTGTTTTCTGCGCATCCTGTTCCACTTTAATTCGACCATGGAACACACCTCGAGACCGTTGATTCAACACTCCTTTATACAATTCGTTGCTAGTACAGTTCGGGGCGCCGTGAACCACCGTAGTGTGATTATCGACATGCTGCTTTCCACTGAGGCTATAAAGGCCGAACATATCACAGTGCGCTCCCTCGCCTAACATCCGGATCTTTATCTCATTCCTGACCAGTATTCCACCCAGAGTAATTGTTCGGCAACTAAAACGGCTATCGCTTGCCTGGGTTACCCAAATACCACTAACCTGATACGCATCACGGGACTGGGTTTGAACTAGGTAATAATCAATTTCAGATTTTTTATCGAGCACAACTTCACTCAAGTTGTTCGTAAGAGAATATCCTGTTTCGGCAGACACATATCGCTCGATAATCGTCGCTTTGCTACCTTCATGGGCAACAATGAGATTACGGGATTGCGCTAACGCTTCATCACCAAAACTCAAAAACAATAGCTCAAGGGGCTTTTCTAAGCAAACACCTGCTTGCAGTTCGATCACCGCCCCGTCTTTTGAGAACGCTCTATTTAGCTCAGTAAAGCCGTTCGATTCTTCGGCGTGATCGATATCAAAGTAGGTCTGAATAGATTCCGGTCTCTGACGCAAAACGTCCGCAATCGAATTAATCTGCACCCCGTCACCAAGCGCTGTGAGCTCTGAAAAATCAGTCATCAGCACACCATCAACGAAGACCAATTGATAGCTATCAAAATCCATCACCGAATGCTCAGCAACCTTTGATGAAATTAACGCATATCGATCTACTTGGATGTCACCAATTGAAGTGAATTTCTTATTCGTAATTGGACGAACCGTAGTGTATCGCCAGTCCTCATCACGAGTGGTCGGAAAACCTGCCTCTTGAAAACGAGACAAACGGTTATTACGATACGTTTTTATCCATTCGACGCCATTACCTGGTAGGTTTTCAGCGAGACTATGGTATTGCTGTGTATAGTGTTCTGTAATGTCAATCATATCGATTACGCAGCGTCAGCTTGCCCCTCAATCCAACCATATCCTTTTGCTTCCAACTCCAAAGCAAGAGATTTATCACCTGACCGAATAATTTTCCCGCCCGCCAACACGTGAACATAGTCGGGAACAATGTAGTCAAGTAAACGTTGATAGTGGGTAACCACAATCATTGATCTTTCGGCACTGCGTAGTGTATTTACTCCATGTGCAACGATTTTTAACGCGTCGATATCCAAACCAGAGTCAGTTTCGTCAAGAATGCTCAAATAGGGCTCCAACAAGGCCATCTGAAGTATTTCGTTTCGCTTTTTTTCACCACCAGAGAACCCTTCATTAACCGAGCGATATAAAAACTCCTGCTTCATTTCCACTAGCGCTGATTTTTCCTTGATTAGCTTCAAAAACGTCATGGCATCCAACTCTTCTTCGCCACGATGTTTGAGTACGGAATTGATCGCGGCCTTCAGCAAGTACACATTCGAAACCCCAGGAATTTCTACCGGGTATTGAAAAGCCAAGAACACACCTTCCCGAGCACGAATTTCCGGTTCCATATCAAGCAGGTCCTGATCGCGGTATGTAACACTTCCCGCTGTCACTTCATAATTGGCTCTTCCCGCTAATACGCTGGCTAACGTACTTTTTCCGGAACCGTTAGGCCCCATAATGGCATGAACCTCACCCGGATTTACTTCCAAATTAATTCCCTTGAGAATTGCTTTACCATCAATACTAGCGTGTAAATCTTTAATTAATAACATCGTTGGATAGACCTTAAATTATTTTCTCTAAAAACTGCAGACTCAGGTTACTTGCCTTATCCGACAGAACCTTCCAAACTGATACTCAATAGCTTCTGCGCTTCGACCGCAAACTCCATGGGTAATTCTTTAAAAACTTCCTTGCAGAAACCGTTAACAATCATCGAAACCGCATCTTCTTCAGACATCCCTCGTTGCCGGCAGTAGAAGAGTTGGTCTTCACCAATACGTGACGTAGTTGCTTCATGCTCTACCATCGCAGTTGGATTTTTGACTTCCATGTAGGGAAAAGTATGCGCACCGCACTTATCTCCCATCAAAAGCGAATCACACTGGGAGTAGTTACGTGCATTTTCAGCACCCTTAAGGACTTTGACCAATCCGCGGTAGGAATTCTGACCACGTCCCGCAGAAATTCCTTTAGAAATAATGGTGCTTTTTGAATTCTTTCCAATGTGTACCATTTTTGTTCCAGTATCAGCTTGTTGACAATTATTCGTCAAGGCAACGGAGTAAAACTCGCCAATGGAGTTATCTCCCTCCAGAACAACACTAGGGTATTTCCATGTAATTGCTGAACCTGTCTCCACTTGAGTCCAAGAAATTTTCGCCCCTTCACCCTTACAGACTCCTCGCTTAGTCACGAAATTGTAGATACCGCCGACTCCATTTTCATCACCCGGATACCAATTCTGAACCGTGGAATACTTTATTTCAGCACCTTTCATCGCAACCAGTTCCACCACTGCAGCATGCAACTGATTCTCATCACGCATTGGTGCTGTACATCCCTCCAAATAACTAACATAGCTATCTTCATCAGCAACAATAAGGGTGCGTTCGAATTGTCCTGTATTCATCGCATTAATCCGAAAATAGGTGGACAATTCCATGGGACATCGAACCCCTTTCGGGATGTACACAAAAGAGCCTTCACTAAACACCGCAGAGTTAAGCGCTGAATAATAGTTATCGCTCGTCGGCACAACAGTACCTAAGTACTTGCTTACGAGTTCTGGATAGTCTTTAACAGCTTCAGACAAAGGACAAAAAATGACACCTGCCTCAGATAGTGTTTTCTTGAAAGTAGTTACCACGGAAACACTGTCAAACACCGCATCTACCGCAACCTTTACACCAGCAAGCGCCTTTTGCTCATCGATAGGGATACCCAACTTCTCATAAGTTTCTAACAGTCGAGGGTCCACATCATCCAAGCTATCAAGGAGAACTTTCTGTTTAGGTGCGGAGTAATAACTAATTTCCTGCAAATCAATCGGTGCATAATGCAGATGCGCCCATTCGGGAGCGTCCATCTCCAGCCAGCGCCGATAAGACTCCAAACGCCATTCAAGTAAAAAATCGGGCTCCTCTTTCTTCGCCGAGATCACACGAATCACATCCTCATTTAACCCTGCCGGCAAAGTATCAGCATCGATATCAGTCACGAAGCCTTCTTTGTATTCACGCTGAACCAGCGAAGTCAGGTCTTTTTCAGTGCTCGTCATGATTTATTTCCCTCCAGTAAGAACGTTGTAACCGAATACCACGCTTGCAAATAAAGCGCTAATGCCTTCGCCAGGAGTAATTGAGTGAAGCGATATCTCACGACCTGGAGAAACGGATAGGAAGTTAAGTAAAAATCTCATATATTTGGTGCAGAATTAGCAATTGGAAAGAATTAATCACCGCGGGATAAGTGATTCAAAAATAAGTGATTAGCTATATATCCTAGATCACGGAAGAGGAAATCCTTGGAACGTCGACTTGCTGACTATCCACTCGTGCAGCAGAAGAGGAGCTAATGCCACTTCGACGCATGAGTTCGCCTAAATGGATACCATCTAAAAACGAATAGAGCTGATCGCTCAACTCGCTCCATAAGTCATGGGACAAGCAGGGTTTACCATTATGGCAATTCCTCAATCCATCACATTCGGTGATATCAAGCGGTTCATCGACTGCCACTATAATTTCAGCCATGGTAATTTGATCAACGTCTTTGGCCAACATGTATCCACCGCCCGGCCCACGAGACCCAACCACTAACTTATTTTTACGCATCTTGGCAAATAGTTGTTCAAGATATGACAATGAAATTCCCTGATTTTCAGAGATACTCTTAAGCGATACAGGTCCTTTCATTTGATTGATCGCAAGATCAATCATGGCTGTTACCGCGTATCTACCTTTGGTCGTAAGTCGCATGATTCGAAAAATAAACCCTGAAATAGCAGGAAAATAACAGGCGTTCTATACGCCACTAGCATTGCTATTTTAATTCCATACTATTTTAGTTGGTTTTTCATTTTCCTACAAGATTTAATCACCTTTTTCGGATAGATCACGTTGGATAGGCGGGTAATGCGCCAACACCCCATTAGAGGTATTTAGTCTGAAAATAATTCGCTCCTGAGTCGACAGAACCATCGACAGCTCGTTAACCATCCATCGCTTCGGCCTTGAAAGACACTTTCACTACCCATACAATCACCAAATCACTCTCGTACGCTTGGCATAAAGCTCACGGTATTACGGGAACAGCCAAACCGAGACAAACAAGGTCAAGGAAAAAGGGAAATCTGATACATGGCCAAGGAGGCGCATGAATACTAGAAATACGTCTACAGTGCTACACGGATTGGCTCGTAAGCTGATAAAAAACGGCGTTCTGTCCCAGGAACGCGTGCATTCACTTAGTTTGTCAGCCTCTCAGGCTAGCCACTCCTTTTATCAACACCTATTCGTAAAAAAGCCGATCCCAAAGACTCAACTCATGGAGCTTGCAGCATCTGAGTTTGGTTTGCCTTTGCTTGAGCTAGAAGCATTAAGCCTTGAGCAAGTCCCCCTGACATTAGTGCCGTTTTCATTGCTCGAAAAATATTGCGTTCTTCCTGTTCAACAACAGGATCGTACCCTTTTGCTAGCAATAGGCGACCCTGAAAGCACCAGCGCGATCGAAAACATCCGGTTCGCAACAGGTTTCTTGATACAAGCTGTTTTGTGCGATGCGGAAAAGCTGTCTGGGTTGATTCGGCAGCTAACCCATCCCAGAATCAACACACCGTTGATGCCGACACTTGATCAACCGTTGAAAAAAAACGATCTACGATTCAACGAGACGGAGAATCACATTTCGCAAACAGTAGAACGGGAACCCGATACGCACATTGTTCGGTTTGTCGACAAGACATTGAAAGACGCAATCACCGATTGCGCTTCAGACATTCATGTTGAGCCCTATGAAACCTACACTCGAATACGGTACCGGGTCGATGGTGTGTTACACGAGATAACTAAAGTTCCACTGTTGATGTCACATCGTATTGTCGCTCGCTTTAAAATCCTTGCTGAGCTAAATATTGCTGAAAAACGACTACCTCAGGACGGTAGGATGAAACTCTCTCTATCTACCTTGCACACGGTAGATTTCAGAGTCAGCACCTTACCAACGCTATTCGGCGAAAAAGTAGTAATCCGCATATTGGATGCCACCAATGCCAATATGGCTCTGGATGCCCTCGGCATGAGCGATGAGCAACTCCATCACTATCGCTTAGCGGCGAATCAACCTCATGGCATGATTTTGGTCACTGGACCAACCGGCAGTGGAAAAACCATCAGCCTTTATTCGGCATTGGCTGCGCTCAACACCTCTCAAAGAAACGTATCCAGTGTCGAGGATCCTGTAGAAATCTTTGTCGATGGCATTAACCAAGTAAATGTCAATACCAAGTCTGGGCTCACATTTGCGAAAACCCTTAGAGCATTACTTCGACAAGACCCTGACGTTATTATGGTTGGCGAGATAAGAGATTCAGAAACCGCAGAAATTAGTGTTAAGGCCGCTCAGACAGGCCACCTCGTGTTATCAACGTTACACACGAATGATGCACCTGGAGCCTTGGTTCGGTTGTTGAATATGGGCGTCGCGCCATTCAATCTTGCATCTTCCATTAATCTCGTCGTAGCCCAAAGATTGGTCAGGAGGTTATGCCTTGCCTGTCGAAAACCGATCACTTACACAGACCAAACATTATCAAAGATTGGTTTCGATCTTTCACAGAGCTCCCCCATTCAACTCTATCACCCTCATGGATGCGATGGTTGTACTGATGGGTTTCGCGGTAGAACTGGGATATTTGAAGTTATGCCCATTTCTCCTCTCATATCCGACCTCATTCTCACGAATACCGGAATCAATACCATTAAAAAACAAGCCAAACAGGAAGGAGTGGACACGATAAAACAGTCCGGCCTGATTAAGGCTGCTAACGGTGTTACCACACTGGAAGAGGTAGAACGGGTAACCTTGGATTTGTAGCAAGAAATTATCCATATGAAAAAACATGGCAATTTAATCTATGACTGGTCCGGTGTGGGTAAGGAAAATCAAACCCTCTCAGGAAACATCAAAGCGAATAGTCTCAGAGCCGCAAAAGTAGATTTAATGTCCAAAGGGATTCTGATCAAACGAATACGCAGAAGGCGCGCTGCGATTTTCACCTTGGCACCGGCGATAAAAGCCGAGGACATCCTTTTCATTTCCAGACAAATAGCGGTGATGATAGCCGTCGGAATCCCGTTGTCCAACATTCTTAAAAGCATCGCCAAAGGAAGTGAGAAGAAAACGGTAAATCAATTGCTCACTGACATTCGATCTAAAATTGACGCCGGCACAAATTTAAGCGACGCACTCAAACTTCACCCAAACCACTTCGATAAACTTTATGTCGGATTGGTCAGCGTCGGTGAGGAGTCCGGTACATTGGATGCTGTCATGGACCAAGTCGCCACTTACCTGGAAAAAACTGAACACATCAAAGGAAAAATGAGATCAGCACTCATTTATCCAGCACTGGTAATGGTAGTAGCAATTGCTATTATTACTCTACTGCTGATCGTCGTCATCCCTGAATTCGAAAATCTTTTCGCTGGCTTTGGCTCACAATTGCCAGCTCTCACCCAGAAAGTAATCTTCTCATCGTATTTGATAAGAGCATATTGGGAGATCATTCTTATCTTTCTAACAACTACTGGTTGTTTTACCATCTTGTTTTATCATCGATCTGAGGCTTTTCAAAAACACATGGATCGACTTGCATTACACTTTCCAATTACCGGAAAATTACACCGTAAATCCGTAATATCCAGAATTACTTCAACGTTATCAGTGATGTCTGGCGCAGGAATACCTTTAATTAGCGCCTTGGATACCATTTCCCGAGCCACTGGCAACCGAGTTTACACGGACGGCCTGACAAAAATAAAACAAGAGATCTCCAGTGGCAAGAGCCTCTCCTCATCGATGGAAAACTCTCATCTCTTTCCGCCAATGGTATTACAAATGGTATCCACTGGAGAGGAATCAGGGGAGCTTGAAATCATGTTAGAAAAAGTAACCGAGTTTTATGAACAGGAAATTGATGTGGCCGTTGAATCCATTGGACGACTCATTGAACCTATATTGATCATATTCCTCGGCATCGTCGTCGGCACGATTGTCATCGCCATGTATCTCCCCGTGTTTCAATCTGGAGCCATGTTCCGGTAACAGAGAACACCCTATCCATGGAATGACCACGTTTTTAGCTCTACCCCAACCATGATCGCTTATGGAAAAATGGCGACACCAATACCTCCATTCTCTAGACTACCGGCTAGGTCTTGAATAAGTTCAGGCCTAGTCCGGCTACCCTCAAATTGCCCGAGATTTAGAAATAGGGCGTTTACTTGTTTTTTAGCTTGAAGTGAGGCATTACCCCTATATGGATTAACTACGATTATACTAAGTCGAACCGCCATCGAATTCGACCCTTTTCTTGCCGGCCTATGTTAGGTAGTCTTTTTTGGGGTGACACGCCATCAATTCAGTATTTCGAACTTTTTAACTTCCCAATATAGGGGCAAAAATCATGGTTGCAAAAATTGGCCTCACAGGCGGTATTGGAAGTGGAAAATCCACCGTTGCTGATTGCTTCCGCCAACTCGGCATCTATGTTGTGGATGCTGACCAAGTATCTAGAAAATTGATGCAACCTGGTGCTGAGCATTACCACTCCATCGTGAATCATTTCGGAAAATCCGTTCTTCTCGATTCTGGCGAAATAGACCGAAAGGGATTAGGCCGCAGAGTCTTTGGTGACAAGGCAGAACGGCAGTTTCTGGAAGAGTTACTCCATCCCGCAATACGGAAAATGATGCATGAATTAGTGGAAAAAAACGCAATGGTCTACGGAATACTCGAAGTTCCTCTGCTGATAGAAGGTCAACAGCACAAACGAATGGATCGAGTACTACTGGTTACCTGCCCCAAGCATCAGCGCATAGATCGGTTAACCCAGAACCGAAAGATGAGCACCGATATGATTGAACAGATCATGGAGAACCAACTATCTGATGAACAGCGAGCCCTTCATGCCGATGAAATAGTCAGCAATGATCGATCCATTGGCGAAATTGAAGCCGCAGTGGGTGTTATCCACCAAAAGTATCTAACGTTGTTCGCCCATTAGCCGTTAAAGTCACTCAGCATAATTCTCCCTCATGGAGCCAATTAAAACCATCAAATCGAGCTCTCAGTCCGTGATGATGTGTTAACACATTCAGCACATTAGCTAATCTGCTTCCCTGGAAAAGCCCAATTTGATCGTTGCTCACTATCCTTATCGTGCAACTCGATTCTAGTTCGACTTTTTGTCGATCAGCGCTCGGCGTTTCAAATACGCTTCTCGAGAAATTGAAATATCTTCAAGAAAATAGTCCAATTCATTCATCGTCAGCGCTTGAGGTCCATCAACTAAGGCCTTAGGAGGATTAGGGTGAAAGTCCACCAGCACCATATTCGCACCTGCCACCACACCCTGGGCGGTACAATGCATTAGCTCCAACACACCATCAGGAGAGACATCCCGAGTACCCACTGAATGGGAGGGATCAATACAAACAGGCATGTGCGTTAAGCGCTTAACAGTAGGAACATGACTGAAGTCAACAAAATTTCTATGAGGGTCACCCATGTTTGTTTTCATACCTCGTAGGCAGAAAATAACATTTCGATTCCCCTGATTGTGCAACCCTACGTCTGTAACTTTGATTTAGGTTGAGTCATTATCGTCGTTCCACACGATATATCGCTTGTCGGCATTGCTCCATTCATCGTCAATCTCGACGAGGATGGCACTGACAAGCCT
>WLWV01000187.1 GCA_012103395.1 Gammaproteobacteria bacterium | reverse complement strand
TGATGGCTCAACATTCAACACCTAATCCAGAAAAACCGGCTTTGGCTTCGTTCGCTACGCTCACTTCGCCTAAGCCAAACGAACATCGCTAAAGAAATAAATTACAGACCTCAGGGTACACTACCTATTTCTCAAGAAGCGATTCATGGAGCCCAACACAATAAGTACAACCTGGCACTTGAAAAGAATGGCTACAGAAACATCGTTCATGGTTACATAGAAAGAGAGCAGAGGCTTGCTCACAAATTTTATTCACCGATTACTAAATTGGCCTTCGTTTGCGGATATGAGCATTTTACGGCAATGCTTGGGGATTACTTACTTAGCAACCCTTCAGTAATCGCTTTAGCCGAACCTGATTTCAAGCTAATTTGGGGATGGCATGCAGTTGAAGAAATTGAGCATAAGTCAGTGTGTTTTGATTTATATCAACACGCTGGTGGAGGATGGTTTAAAAGAGCGTTTGTTTATCTACCCGTCGCACTCGACTTTTTTATATTGTTCTCGATTCTTTTCTGGTCAATGCTATACAAAGATGGGCTATTAAAGCCCAGAAAACTGTTACAAACAATCAAGCAGTTTTTGTCTTTTTTCTTTGGAAAGACTGGCGTGGTCTGGTATTTGTTGAAGCATAGCTTTCAGTATTTAAGCCCGAGTTTTGCCCCTTGGAACCATGATAATAGAGCGAAAACTGAGGAGTGGATTGCTTCGAATACAGAGAATATAAAGACACTATGACTAACTGTTTTGGGCGAGACCCGGTCATAGCCTGTCACGCTACATTCTAAACAGGTTTGGTCAATTTGTAGGATCACATCTCAGTTTTTACATCTAAAACTCACGCCGTTTTTGTCGTGTTAAAATAAGAGCGTATTCAGTCATACCCGAAACCGAGCTATGGCTGAGCGGTTCTAAAGGAAACCGGTGTAGCTCTGTTTAATCACGGAAATCACTTCGTCTTCCTACTTTCGCCATCAGTTTCGTTTGGAAAACATTTCCACTTCGATCGCAATCAAACCCTGCTGATTCCAACCATCGGTGGATTTGGCGATTGATAACTAAGCCATCTCCCAGCATTCCTCAAGCTTTAGCATAAGGCACCCACGATCCGAGAACATCCAGCGGCATAGATCAAGTGCGCTGAATATCACATTGGAACCCACCAAGACCATCTGCAGGAATGAGAGAGGCAGACTCGATGCCCCTACTTTCGCTGCCAAAAGCCTTCACTTGAGTCTAACCCGTTAGCCCAAGTGGGCATTTCCGATTTTAGGGAGCCTCTGCAAAAGCCTGGGCGAGTTGAATTGAGATGAAAAATGGCCGAATTCGAGGCGCGAATCCCGCGTAGTAGTCATTTCTATTGCGAAGATCTTGCAACGAAAAAGCCGTTCATTTCTCGCTCAAGGCCGCCGATTATGATTTTTGTAAAGGCTCCTTAGCGATACGACACCCTCCGTCCTCCCCGGCATCGTCAAAGCCTTCACTACGCAAAGATTTTGACGGCTTTCTACTTACCCAAACAAAGAGTAAAAGTAAAAAGGTAAAGCATAAAGGGAATCTCAATCCTAATTAGTCCTCGCGAGACGAAAACCAACAACGAAGTTACGGTCGGTATGGAGGTTCCAGTCGCGGCCGGCAGAACGCAGCCACCACGGCTTGCTGCCCCAGGAACCCCCGCGCAGCACGCGACGAGCGCAATCGCCTTCCTCCCTCGCTGAACCATCGCTCGGTGTGCCCTTGTAACTATCATTCCGACAATCTTCAACCCATTCATAAACGTTACCATGGACATCATAAAGGCCGAACGAATTGGGGTCGAAACTACCAACCGGCAAGGTCTTCCCTCGATAAACGCCTTTAGGCCCATTATAGACAAAGTCGCCGTCATAATTGGCCTGATCGGTAGTGATACTGTCACCCCACCAGAAGGCGCTGGAACTACCGGCCCGGGTTGCATACTCCCATTCCGCCTCGGTCGGTAGCCGATACTTGTCTGTCCCGGTTTTGTTGTTTATCCACGCGACATACTCTTGCACATCATCCCAACTGACATTGATAACCGGACGCTGCCCCCGTCCCCAACCTGAGTCACTTGGTTGACGATTGCATCCCTTTTCTTTAGCACACACGTCCCACTGATCGAATGTCACTTCGTACTGACTCAGGTAAAAAGAATCGATAGCGACCTCCCGCTGAGGGCCTTCATCAAGGCTACGATCCACCTCGTCATCAGGCGACCCCATGATAAAACTGCCTGATGGAATTTTCACCATTTCTGGGCAAACTTCACATTCGATCAGCAATCCTTCAGAAGTTGTCGTCTGTATCGCATCGGTTGGGGCTTCATTCGCTTGAGCGATGGCTAATTGGGCGCCCTCCCGTCGTCGGGTTTCTTCGCTTAGTCTGGCTTGTAGATCAGCATTTTCCCTACGAAGGATCTCTCTTTGTTCACGAGCCTGTATAAGCTCTTGTCTGATGAGCTCATCGTCATTCGCACCATTTTTCAAGCTGGCAACCCGGGCTTCGCTAAGTTGTAAATCCTGTTCCAGTTGTTGTCGCCTCTCCTCCAATTGAGCCAGCGACTTTTTGGTGGCATCATGTTTCTCTCTCTCCTCATTCAGTCTCCGTTCTGTTGTTTTACGGGATTGGGTCTCATCGGCCAACTGACCACCGAAGGAGGCTATCGTCGGTTTAGCTTGCTCTTCTTCCAAGCATGGAATTTTCCCTCGATAAACCTCGGGGGAAATTTCTTCACAAGGGGTTGCCGGGCCAATAACTTTCTCAACCACTGGCTGCCCTATCAATGCCATTTGAAAAAGGCTAGCTTTAGTAAACACGACCCCATGCAGCGGCGTGTCAATAAGTTCGGTATCTTTGATCGTCGCTGAGGTGAAATCGGTATTTGACATCTGAACGTTTTTAAATTTAACCAGATTTAAAGCTGCCCCAGTCAGGTTCGTACCCTGTAAGTCGGCGAGGACAAGTATGACGTCGTTCAAATTAATATTGGGTAGATACGCTTCGCTCAGTTGCGCGCCGATCAGCAGGCAGTGGCGTAAATCCACACCGAGGATATGGGACAGACTGTCGGTTAGAGAGTGGGTTTCGTTTTCCCCGTTGATTTTTGTTAAGCGGTTAATGTGTTTCGCTTCGGGTTCATTCTTTACCACCATTTCCCCGGGGCCGATCTCGATACGCGCCCAGTCAGACAGTCCGAAAGGCAATCCAGAGCGGGGTGGGCTGGTATCTGACGATCGGCTGGTGGCTTCGGCGTTACCCTCAGCAGCCGCTCTCTTTTGGCGTTCACTTTCGTCGGCGGCATGCCAGTATTCATAACTGCTCACCAATTCGTCCAGATCACCATTCGCACGATCATATAACACCGCCGGACTGACATACACAATAAATCCGCTAGCGAGTATGGTAATCGCACCAAAACCCGTCACTAACCATTTTATGTATCGTGCAATGGTAATGGTGGTATCGATTAAGGACAGCGTGCGCCACCAGAAAAATATCGCGGTCGTTGCACACACACATACCGCGATCCACTGCCACCAACTCCCGCTGCTATCTTGATAAGCGAGAAATTTAACCAGCAACAAAGTAACGATAAAAAGCGGAGCCATCACCTCGGTAAACAGGAACAATGCCGCGAACAGAACCGATAAAACAAGGGGTCTAGGTCGACTGAAACACAACGTAACGAATGGATAGATAGGTAGCCGATCAGTCACCTTGCCATATTCAACGGGGTCTTGATCATACAGATCCAGAAGCCACTGACAACGGGAGGCGATGGTATGTAGGTGGAACATCAGGTTGAAGAAAACGGCAACAACCAGCCACGGCACGATGATGTAGAAACCTTGGATAGGTATTTCTAGACCGACCAAGGGCAGTCGAATCGGGGTATCCTTCAACAAATCCAGATCGGTAGTCGACCAAGCTGAAACACCGATATACAACAACACACTCAAAAAGCTGATTGTCAGATTACGTGTCGAGCGAATAAAGTCG
Source organism: Gammaproteobacteria bacterium (assembly GCA_012103395.1). Lineage (GTDB taxonomy): Bacteria > Pseudomonadota > Gammaproteobacteria > Arenicellales > Poriferihabitantaceae > WLWV01. The sequence continues at coordinate 3,313 of WLWV01000187.1, read as the reverse complement.
CTCAGCGACTCAGCTTGATCCTTAATGACTCCTGCATCCGTTTTCACTTTAGCACTATTTTCCAACTAGGCATCGGACGACCCTTCTTCAGGATACGCCTTCCACCAAAGTACGATGTTCCCCCTCCTTGGCAGAGGCAACCTTGATTTGGCTTTTGTTGAGATGGTCCCGTATTATCCATTTAGTGCGTGCTAGTGCCTGGCGTCTTTTATCGAGGAGCTAGCAGATATTATAGGATTTTTAAAGGAGACGGTACACAGAAACGGCCTTATTTAGGGGTGTAAAACCCTGGGAAAACAAAAGGCCATTTGGGCCAGAAAATACCGAGCCGCAATGGAAAATTCTTATAAGTGCATGTACTCTTGGGAAAATAGAGCACAACCTATAGACTAGAGCTTGCTTGGTGTTGGTTTAGTGGACGCGTTTGTGGTCGGCTTTTCGTGGGAACGTTGTTTCACTCACGCTGACATCTTAAGCGGTCCAAAACGAAAAGGCTTGAGCGACATTGCCTAACTAATATTGAAACAGACCCATGAGGGTAAAACACATGCGTAAGTCGATTTTAAACGCGCTTTTTATTCTAAGTTTCGCCTCAAACGCATTCAGCGCAGAACAGTTAGAAGGCTATTTCATCGCCACAGACGTGTGCGAAGCTTTTCAGTCAAAAAATAGACAGACTAATCCGGGAGACGTATTTACCTCTCCCGATATGGCTTACAAATTGTATGCAATTAACGCTCCAAGTGGAGAATATTATCAAATTAGGGTGAAGAACGCCCCGGTGGTTGAAAGTCGCTGGGTTCATACTTCATGCGGCATCCATGTCGTAGACGCTGGGACAGGGACATCGGGTTTAGACAGTGAAAGCGGCGACGTTACAGTAGACCCTCACGCCACTGAGTCGACCAATAACTTGTTAGCACTCAGTTGGCAACCGGCGTTTTGTGAAATGAAACCGAACAAAGCCGAGTGTCAGGAATTAAACAACGGGAATTTACCGATTACAGAAACGCAACTTTCGCTGCATGGCTTATGGCCACAGCCGCGTGGAAACGATTATTGTGGTGTACCACCCTCACTGGTGAACATCGATAAAGCTAAGCGCTGGGATGAACTTCCCCCGGTAGAAATCGATGCAGAAACGGCTGAAACCTTAAGCGTGATGATGCCGGGTACTGCTAGTTTTCTCGAACGCCACGAATGGATAAAACACGGGACTTGTTATCATGGAGAAAGAGGGGCGGATGAGTATTATGATGATACGTTTTTGGTTATGGATGCAATCAATCATTCATCGATTGGGGAATTTTTAGGAGATCATGTGGGCGCAGAAGTGGAAACGTCAGATATTCGGGCATTATTTGACGACGTTTTTGGAGACGGTGCTGGTAACAAGGTACAGTTCCATTGTGCCGGAGATCAAAGCAAAACCCTGATACAAGAACTCAAAATCAATCTCAAAGGAAAGATCGAACCGGACGCATCAATCGCAACGTTGTTTCTAGATGCTGACGATATTTCCATCGGATGTCCCAGAGGCGTAATTGACCCTACGGGGCTTCAATGAAACGAGTTGAAAGATAAGACCTAGATTTTTTTACACATAAAAGTAAAAAACTCACTATGCCAAATATTACTGATGATCCACCCGTCGATGTTCAAAATAGATTAGCTGCGCTAAGAGATGCACTTGATTCACAGATTCCCGCCAAGAGTGATAATAATCTTCTGATCTCAACTTGGAATATCAGGTCGTTTTCATCATTAACTAGAAAATGGTTAGCAGATGCTAACGACACACCTAAGAGAGACTTACAAGGACTACGTTCAATCATTGAAATCTTGCGGCGATTTGATGTAATCGCGATTCAGGAAGTCAAAGGCAATCTGAGGGCTTTGAGGGACACTATTCGATTTCTCGGGGACGATTGGGGGTTCTTAATGACGGACGTGAACATTGGAGATGCTGGAAATTATGAACGGTTTCTTTTTTTGTTTGATCGAAACCGAGTAAAGCCCTCGGGTCTAGCAGCGGAAATCGTCATACCGCCAGAAGACCTTGAAAACGCTGGCCCGGACGAATTGAGGAGGCAGTTCGTTAGACCGCCTTATGCTGTTAGTTTTTTGCGCAAGGACATGACGTTTGTACTTGTTACCCTTCATGTTTTGTTTGGCGATAATGAAGCTCAACGGTTGCCGGAGCTACAGGGGATCGCTAACTGGATGAGAAATTGGGCCCGACGCACAAATCGATTCGGTCAAAATTTGCTGGCTTTAGGGGATTTCAATATTGACCGTCAAGGGAGTGCGGGATTTCAAGCTTTCACGTCTTCCGGTTTAACAGTGCCGAATCAACTACTAAATTTGCCGAGAACAATCTTCGATGATCCTGATGATTTAGATGATGACAAGTTCTATGATCAAATAGCGTGGTTTAACACTGGTCGAGGCGGATTAACCAATATGACTCCAGTTAGCGGGGGCAATTTTGATTTTATGCCATTTGTTTACAATCAAGTTGGGCTATCCAGAACAAGTATTTCATTTCGCGTATCAGATCATCTGCCACTTTGGATGGAGTTTGAGATTTAGCGCAGTGAAATTCACATAAATTGCATTCGATTCGAGTTGTGGATTTTGATTTCAAGCCGTATTTAGAAGGAAAGCATCTTTGTCTTCGCCCATTGGCAAAAGGCGATTTCGATACGCTGTTTTCTGTTGCTAAAGACCCACATATATGGGCACAACACCCGATTAAAGATCGTTACAAAAAAACCAAATTCACTGAATATTTTTGTGACGCAATGGACTCAAACTCAGCGCTAATAGCAATCGATTCTAAGACACATAATGTCATTGGGTCATCCCGTTTTCACGCCTATAGTAGAAAGAAGAGTGAAGTTGAAATTGGTTGGAGTTTTTTGGCGAGACCATATTGGGGAGGAGTATATAACGGTGAAATGAAGAATCTGATGCTAAAGCATGCGTTTCAGTATGTAGAGAATGTGGTTTTTATAATCGGAATTCACAATTTACGTTCACAAAAAGCAACCAAGAAAATAGGTGGGATTCTTTCGGAAGAGGAAAATCAACAAGGAGAATCGGATAACGTTATCTATCATATTAATCGGGCAGATTACTTCCATGAATAGCTGTGATGGGCGGGGTTTGCCCATTGAGATTTACTTAGTTGTAGAAGTTTAGACCAAATCTGACACCGTATTAAATCAATCCGAGCGAAGCGAGGGTTGATTTAATGAGAGTTACCCGTTTTGATGTAGTTACCAAACAATATCAAAACACAACGAGGTAA
>WLWV01000186.1 GCA_012103395.1 Gammaproteobacteria bacterium | reverse complement strand
CGCCGATGGAAACACTCATCGACGGTAAAGCGATCTGGAAAGAAAAGTTTGTAAACTAAACTCTATCTGACAGACAGCTACTGATAAACGGGTAACTGTCAGCTCAAGTCTGAACTTCTACAGATCAGGAAATAGGGGTCAAGTCTTCGATTTACGATTGTTTATTATTCCAGAAACTGTAGACGTTTTCAGATGGAAAAATGCACCTATCTCCCGCATGCTATATCCACCGCTTGCATAAGCATTTAATATCGCATCATTCCGGTCTGCTGCCTCATTCGAATACCACACCAGCGATTTTGGAACCGGGCGCCGTTGTAACCGTGGCACTTCATCAATATGAACACCAAGTTCAATCTTTGATTGCACACAGTCGACAAATTCTTCACTTCCAAGATAAATCTGATTCTTCATTCCTCCCCAAGGAGAGGATATGTCTAAGCCACTATAAACAAACTCAATATACCTGGTGATTGCTCCCTCAGTGGTTGAACCAAATTGACTCAACACAAAACGCGTATCCACAAACTTCTGTTTCTCTTGTAAGCCAACCGTCCCCCGATAACTACTCCATTGCCAGTCTCCCACTTCGCGAGCCATACCTGCACGAACAGGATTCAATACTATATACCTACAAAGCTCCAGCAAGTAACTCTCTTTTTCAACCACAATTCCCTTATACCTCCCTTGGAAAACATGACCAACCAACTGATGAGCCCGGTTGAAGGTTTGGCTATAAACCCCGTTTAGATGACGCATTCCCTTGGACAAATTACCTTCTAGCGTCTCTACAAGTAGATGATAATGATTGCTCATCAAGCAATACGCATAGATGACCCAATTGAAGCGGTCACACGTTGCTTCCAAAACCGTCATAAACACCTCACTGTCTGCATCCGTACGGTAGATATCTTCCCGCCTATCACCTCGTGAATTGATGTGGTACAACCCACCTTCGAACTCTATTCTCAGTGGTCTGGTCATAATAAAATCCCTTTCATATTCTCGTCACCTTGTCGATAACTTAGTCCGGTTTTGAATCACTAGGATATTCTACCCCACGTATACGTAATACGGCCTCATTGTATTACGCCACTCCCTGACAACCACTCACATCGTAAATCGAAGACTTGACTTCATTTTCTATTTCTCTTTGATATCTATATCGATGTCAAAGAGGGTGGGAGGTATTCATCACATCAGTTGCCTTTACACTCTCGCTGCGAGCATCTCTTATTGACTAACAAAGCACCAATGTCCCCGCTCACTCCCTCTAGCAACCCTATCGGAATATATTTTTAAACGAAACAATGCACCACGAGTTCCGTGTTTCCACTCTGGCTGATTATGTCCACCCTTACAGCTTGCTGAGCACAGATATGTATCGTCGCACAGCTCAGGGAATCTCGTTTTAACCAATCGATAGATATCACTAAGCGTATACTCTCCATCTGGTATAAATCGAAATTCACACTCAATGAGAAATCGATATAATACTTTGACATTTTCTGGGCGCATTTATTTTTTTCCGGGAAAAACTATTATCTTTCAACTGGGCCGATCTATTCTATAGAACTACATCGCCGATCAACCACCTTACTTAGGATCAGATCGCCTTGTCCAGATTACGTAATTTGATCGCCAGCGATAGATCCGGGATCCTGATTTTTTCTTCACCTTTGCTATCAGCAATGGTACGGGCTAGCTTTAGGATGCGGTGATAAGATCGGGCAGATAGTTGGAAGTGCTCCATGACTCGGCTGAGCAACTCTCTACTTTCTTTCGGTAACGGGCAGAGTTTGTCTATTTCCGTGTTGGTCAGTTGGCTGTTGAGTTTGCTTTGCCTCTGGTATTGGCGGTCTCTGGCTTCGACTACTCGTTGTTTTACGGTTGAGCTGGTTTCTGAGACTTCGGTTTTGTTGCTGAGTTCTTGGAAGGAAACTCGAGGTACGGAAATGTGCAGGTCTATTCTGTCCAATAGAGGGCCGGATATTTTTGATCGATATCGCTGAATCTGATCGATTGTACAGCGACATTTTCCTGAAATATCTCCGTAATAGCCACACTTGCAGGGGTTACTAGCGCCGATAAATAGGAAGTCACTTTTGTATGAAACCTGTCTCGACGCTCTAGCGATATGGATAACCCCCGACTCCATGGGTTCTCGAAGTAATTCTAGAGTGCGTCCATCAAATTCAGGAAGTTCGTCCAGGAAAAGAATACCATTGTGGGCACGAGAAATCTCTCCCGGTTTGGGGTTGCTACCACCTCCAACTAATGCGGCACCAGAAGCACTATGATGAGGGGTGCGAAAGGGCCGTGTCCGCCAGTGGGATGGATCAAAACCCTGATGAGTAACACAGTGGATTGCAGCGGTTTCTAATGCTTCTTCCTCTGTCATTTCCGGCAGCAACCCTGGAAGACGGCTTGCTAACATCGTCTTTCCAGTGCCTGGTGGCCCCAGCATTAACATACTGTGAGAACCTGCTGCGGCTAACTCCAATGCTTTTTTAGCAAAGGATTGCCCTGATATATCCGATATGTCTAAAAATGTAAGACTCGATTCAGGGGGCTTGGCACAAAATGATGGAAATGCTTCAATTCCATTCAGCACTGCACATAATTGACTAAGACTGCCTACGGCATAAACCTGAGTATCTGCAACCATTGTCGCTTCTTCTATATTCTCCAAAGCGAGAACCAGACACATATCCGTATTCCTCAACGAGATAGAGGCAATCAGCGATCCCCTGATTCCCCGAAGTGCGCCACTAAGAGCTAATTCACCAAGAAACACCTTTTTCTCGATACTCGTTTTTGGAATCTGATTTGAGGCTGCCAAAATACCAATGGCAATCGGCAAGTCAAATCGACCTCCTTCCTTGGGTAGATCTGCAGGGGCAAGATTAACCGTTATACGCTGCTGGGGAAAATCAAACCCACAGTTGATGATGGCACCTCTTACTCGGTCACGGCTTTCTTTGACCGCGATTTCGGGTAGACCAACGATTGAGAATGCGGGTAATCCTCGCGAGAGATGCACTTCAACCACCACTTCTGGCGCACTTGTGCCGACTTCAGCACTACTGTAGGTAACCGCGAGCGACATTCCATGTCTCCTTCATATGTTGTGAATATTGACAGCCTGACCTAACCATCAAAGCCTGAATCTGAAGCGATCTGGCAATTCCAAATGCAACTAAGCTTCAGTCTTGATTAGTGCGATTTGTAGCTTCCAGTTGTTCAATTCTTTCTTCCAACAATTTCACCTTTTCACGGGTTCTTTCCAGGATTTTTTGCTGGATATCAAATTGTTCTCGAGTCACTAAATCCATTTTTTCGAAACCACTGCGTACCACGGCTTCGACATTATTCTTCATATCCTCACCGAACTGCGGTGGCAGAGAAGAAGAAACTACTTTACTCAATTTATCAAACATTTATCTGATACCAAAAAGACCGTAAATATCGATATTTAACTTTCAATATCCACTAGATACTCAACGAATGAAGCACTCTTCAATGAATCAAGCCAGTTCCGATAAAGCTGGGCGGTTTTTCGCTCGAATAGAATCTGCCTCGCATTTTTCTCTGCGAGATCGTGGCTAATATCTCGTTCTCGTGTATCGAGGATTTCGATTAAGTGAAACCCATAAGGTGAACGAATAGGTTTGCTAACCGTATTCAGCATTAGGGTAGAAATCGCATTTTGTAGCACGGGTCCTAACTCTTTTGGCCTGACCCATCCGATGGAACCTCCATCATCCATGGTTTTTCGATCATCGGAATACAGTCTCGCCAAACTCGTGAATTTTTCTCCCTGTACTAATCTTTCAGATAGCCCTGTTACATATTCCAGCGCTTCTTCTTCATTCAATCCGTTTTTCTCAGGTTGAACTAAAATATGTCTAACCAATTTTTGATGAACCAGCTCTCCACCCCCCTCTCTGTTATGCAAATGGAGTATATGGAATCCGTTATCTTCTTGAATAATTTCTGAGATATCACCGGGGGCCATGGACTGCAGTTCTTTTATAAAAACTCTCGGCAACTGGCTACGTTTTCGCCATCCAAGGTATCCATCACTTTCCTTATTCGAGTCCGAATAAGCCTTAACTGCTTCTTTGAAAGACTGTCCTTTAACAAGTCCATCTCGAATAAATTCCAGATTTTTCAACTCAGATTGCATTTGTGCTTCGTCTATGCCATCCGTGGATACAAACAAATGTGATAACTCAAATGATTCCAGACCCTCACTAGATAATTCTTCGTGAGCATCCAGATAACTTTCTACTTCTTGCTCACTGACCCTAACTCGCGGCTTCACTGCGTATTCAATTAGCAACCTAATAAGCTGCTGGTTGCGAACGTTATTCGCAAATTGGTTAAGCGTAATCCCATCATTTCCCAGAAAAGCACCAAGCTGAGGAATGGTCATGTTGTTCTTAGACGCGATGTCCCGAATACCCGCTTCGATATCCTGATCCGTTACCGTGATTCCTCTGGCAATTGCTTCTTGAGTTTGAATACGCTCAGTCACCAATGATTCAACCACACTTTTGTGGATCGCACCTCCGGAGTCTACCTTGGGTAGGCCTTTCTCCAGTACTTCCTGACGATATCGAATCTGGTACTCAGAAAGCGTAACCGGTTCGTCATTTACGACGGCTAAAACCTTATCAAGGATAATCCCTGCCTGATTTGCACCAGCCCACAAGCTACAGGATACGAATATCAGTACGCCAATCGATGAAAGGGGTTTTCTCATAACACTACTTCGCTGTCGCATTTCATTGCTTTCAATTTTTACAGTTGCGATCCCACTCTGCCTAAATCATCCAACTCAAAGGTGAACATGTATCGATTGTCATATATATTGTTCCCGTCAATGTATCGCTGCACCCCAAATCTAACGGCCCAACAACACCCATCATAACTAAGCCCTAGCTCCGCCGTTCGCATTTCACTTTCTTTCAGGGAATAGTCAGTGCGAGTATCTAGTTGCCATTTATGACCAAGCGGCGCACTGGCGTAAAGGTTAACCTGCTCATCGACACCTTTATTAGTGATATAACTTAATGTTGCCTTGCGTCGATCGCTGTGATCATAAGTAGCAGACACACGCGTGTACGCAATATCGTTAGTTGCTTCAGACCAACGAGCAAAACCAGTCAGATTCCAATCCAAATTCAATCTAGCTGTTGTTTCTAATAAAAAGTCTGAACGACTGGACGTTTCTTTCTCACTATTTGATGTCAAACCTACTTCACGATCATCAAGATAAAAGACTTGTCCCAATTTCAGATTAAACTTCTCAGCACCATCATCATCATCGATTATTCGACTGGTTAGTCCCAGAGAAACTTGGTGAGTATCGCCGACTCTGTCTCCCCCAAAGAAGCGGCTTTCCCTAAAAAAGTGCTCAATACTCGTATTGCTACCGAGACCAGTATCAAAGGTCGGGAAAAGTTCTTGCTCATTCTTCTGAGGAATATTGAGATAAAAAAGCCTTGGTTCCAATGTCTGTAGATAGTTTTTCCCACTACGCTTGAAATCCCGTTCAAAAAACAAACCACTGTCCACACTAGCAACCGGCACCGACACCGATGGTGAACTATCGGATCCAGATTGATTAGTCAGTGAATAGCTGATTGTCTGCAAGCTAATCTGCGGTTTAACATAACCATATACCGCTTCCATTGGGACACCAACATAAGGTTTGATTCTGAGTCTCGAACCATTAACCAGAGTTGCGTCATCATGTTGATAATCCACGTATTCAGAGTCAAGGCCTACTCGTAAAACACCCAAATTCTGAGGTTTCACATTAAACAAAATCCTTGGCAATGTTTCGTAAGGGCGGTTTGCAACGGCAATGTTGTTGTTGACGGTTTCGTATGCAGAAGCCTTTGCTTCAAACCGAACCAAATCACTACTATAAATAACTTCTGCAGTTTGAGGTACGTAGTTTGAAGATGCGATATCTACATCGTTAGCAAAGTCCCGGAGATAAGATGTATCAGATACCGTCTGGATGTCGATTTTCGCTCGCCAGTTTTGATTAAATTCTTGGTGATGCTTATAGCCCCCTGCGTATCGATTTTCATCACCAAATACCTTGTCAGATGGGAGAACCTCGATTTTCACCTCACCTCTTCCGGTAGTGGTGAGGTATCGATATTCACCATATAACTGAGCACCCCGATGACTTAAGACACGAGGAATAAGGGTGGCATCTTGTTGAGCCGAGATATTGATGTAATAAGGTACTTCGACGATGTAACCTGATTCCTTTTCATAACCAACACCGGGAAACAGAAAACCCGTTTTTCTTTCATCGTTAATAGGAAAGGTCACAGAGGGGAAATAGAAAATAGGAACCCCTTTGAATTTAACTTTCATGGATTTCGCTCGACCGATGCCTTCTACATGGTCTAATTCAATTTCCTTAGCGACCAATAGGACGTCATCATTGCCTTCCACGCAGGTCGACATAGTGACATTTGACAGCTTTTCATAGTCTTCACCTTCGAATTCAATCTTAGCCGCCGTGGCACGGGCGCGTGCATATACTGTATCCCCGTTGTTTAATGTGGGTTGAGGAACAGTTCGGGGCGTCCTAAGTGGAGCGAACATCGAATAGCTTTCATAGAAATTTCGATGTTTTCGGTGTTGATATTCAGGAGAGGTATCAGCAATTTTCAGTTTGACACCCGTCGCTTCACCGATAAAAGTATCGACTTCGAAGCTGAGAGATTCAGCAATAATCTCATCTCCATTCGACGTGTAAAAGCGAACGTTACCTTCAGCATCTGCTTTGTACGCCGCTTGGTCATAAATCATTTTGTCTGCATAAACCCCTCGGTTTCCCTGCAGAATTTGGGCGTTGCCAGTTAGTATGGCGAGTTGGGTTTCGTTTTCGACTTCGATTTCATCCGCTTCGATTTGTGTTGGGAGCTCGCTTGCTGAACCAATTGCGGCCGTACGAATCGAATCCGGAACGTTAATGACGTCGGGTTGGCAAATCTGGGCATCGGCAAAACCAATCTCTGCCCCGCCCAAGGTCATTTGCGCAGAGGTGGCAAACCAAGGAGTTATCAGACACATCGTAGTCAAACTGAACACTATCGAGTTCATCAATTTTTTTGAGTTTTTCTTTAGCATGTTGATTACATTTGAAATTCATATTCAATTACGCAGGATTATAGGGCGTCGAGCGCTTATAATCCACGTAAATTGGTAGTGTACCCTGAGGTCTGTAATTTATTTCTTTAGCGATGTTCGTTTGGCTTAGGCGAAGTGAGCGTAGCGAACGAAGCCAAAGCCGGTTTTTCTGGATTAGGTGTTGAATGTTGAGCCATC
>WLWV01000185.1 GCA_012103395.1 Gammaproteobacteria bacterium | reverse complement strand
CGCCGATGGAAACACTCATCGACGGTAAAGCGATCTGGAAAGAAAAGTTTGTAAACTAAACTCTATCTGACAGACAGCTACTGATAAACGGGTAACTGTCAGCTCAAGTCTGAACTTCTACAAATAATGCAACCTTATCCTTGATTTTTTACGCATATTTTGTCAGATACACTTGAATATCGAATCTGATCGCTCAGTGTCATCATACGCTAGCGAAGGAACTTTCCATGCTTAAGGTAATGCACAATCTGCTTCAGAACACGGTAATTCTTCATCATCAAAGAATGAGATACCGGGAGCACGAGATGATCGTTCATCCCCTTCACCCGGGTACTCGCGACTGACACTTTCCCATCATCAGGGTCCGGCAATAGTCTTGAGGTAAACGGATTAGTGGTTTTTGTACCGGCGATTATTCCAAGATCAAAATCAGCTTTACCCAGCTTGCGAGGTAAACTGTTCTTACCAGTACCCAACTGTTTACCAGACTCAAGATTAATCCACTCAAAACCAGGAAACCCACTGATTTTGTCCACGATCTCGCTCCCTTGATTTGGCGGTGCGAGCATCACCACCCGCTTCAGCCTTTTTATTCGATGTAGACTTAAATACTGACGTATTAAAATTCCACCCATTGAATGGCTAACAAAACTCACTTTACCAAAGCCCTGACATTGGCTCAGCCCTCGGGGTATAGCATCTTCCGCCAACTCTTCGATAGATCCGACGATCGACAGATAACCGATATTCGCTACATGATAACCTTCATTGATTAATGTATCTTCGATATCATTCATCGAATTATTGGTTCTCGCCAAGCCATGAAGCAGGATGACACATTCCCCACGAGCGGCACCGATGGTCAAAAGTAGCATCAGTCCAATCAGGCTGACAAGAAGCTGCCGCCGCGTTTTCGCCGCGATAATTGGCTTAACCGCAAGCCTAATAGGAGACGCAGCACAAGACGACACGAATAACACTAATATTTGTGCGCTAACTGGTCGGCAAGATCAATAAAGTCTCTTGCATGCAAGGTATTTTCACTGCTCCCAGAAACGCATTTAGGTGAACCTTTTCCAAACTCAAAACGGCGTTCCACGTAGGCTGTTTGTAGACCACAAGCCCTAGCCGCATCCAAATCACTTTGATGCGCGGCCACTAACATGGTTTCTTGGGGGTCTACATCAAACACACGACAAACACCAAGATAGGTGTTTGGATCAGGTTTGTACTTTTTAAATACTTCAGCAGATAACACACAATCCCAAGGTAGCCTTGCATGTTTAGCCATATTCGTTAACAGACCAAGGTTACCATTCGACAGCGTGCAGATTGTGTGATTCATTTTCATGCAATTTAGTCCTTCCACCGAATCCTCCCATGCCGACAATCGGTGCCAAACTTTATTCAAGTGTTGCTTTTGCTGCTCATCAAGATCAACAATGGAAAAGTAAGCAAGAAGATCATCAAGAATCATCCGGTGGAGATCGTCGATCAGCGTCCATTCCAGTTCCCCGGAAGCCACCTTTGCCATGGCCGGCTGATACCCTTGTCTCCAACGAGTCGCAAATTCATTCGGGTCAACATCTAGGCCCAAAGCCTTTACTTCCCGAGAAATCGACCCATGCCAATCTACAACAGTGCCGAAAACGTCGAACGCCAAAACCCGAATTTTTTTAGCGCCCATTACACACTACCCCTACTCTTTGTTTGTATCAGTTTTTGCGTCATTATCATACAACAACCTAATTATTCACCAATTTTAAGACAGCCAGCTACTATCCATCTGTTCAAATGCATGACAACCCACTTGCTGCAGAGTGCGAGTAATTTCATCCCGAAAAATTTCAATCACCTGGTTTGCTCCTTCTTTGCCCATGGCACCCATTCCATAATAAAAAGACCGGCCTGAAAAAGAGAAATCAGCCCCCAAGGCCTTCGCCCTGACCACATCCATACCGGTGCGAATGCCACTATCAAGCATAATAGTTGCAGTTTTTCTAACCTGCTCTGACATCTCCCTTAGAGTCTGGACTGAAGATGGGGCCGCATCCAATTGCCGTCCGCCGTGATTAGACACAATGAACCCATCGACTCCGAGATTAATCGCATCCAGTGCATTTTTTTCGTATTGAGTTCCTTTGAGAATCAACGGGCCATCCCACAGCTTTCGGATTTCTTTGAGGCGTTCCAAGGTAACCCCTGCCATAGCGAAGTCTGAAATAAACTCAGCTAGACCCTGGTTAGGCCCTTCTTTGTAAGGTAAAACATTAACAAAATCTGGCGCACCATGCATCAGCGTTCCCATTGCCCATCGGGGATGTATCATGGACTGCCAAATGATATTCGGTGTGAAGCTAAACGGTAGCTTCAATCCATTCTTCAGTTCCCGATTGCGTTTAGCGCCCACCGGAATATCTAGAGTAACGACCAGTGCATTGAATCCAGATTTTTTTGCTCGGTCAATGATTTCCTTCATCACCGATTGTTTCTTTGGTACATACAATTGAAACCAACACACGTCTTTTGCCGTGTCGGCAATCTCCTCCAACAACGTTGTACTGAACGTACTCAAGATATAGGGAATATTGGATTTCTGAGCCGCAGTCGCTAAGGCCATCTCCGCTCCCGGCCACATCATATTACCCAAACCAATAGGAGGAACTCCAATTGGCAAACTGTATTTCCTACCAAATAATTCCGACTCCGTGCTTACACTGGTTACATCGATCAAATATCGCGGTGTCATAACAATTTCATGAAAGGCATCGCGGTTTCTTTTTTTACCAATTTCCTCGTCAATCGCTCCGTCAACATAGTCGTAGGCAAAGTTAGGTATTCTCTTTCTCGCGCGCAGTTTGAGATCCGCTACGGATGGGTATCGAGTGTCATATTTCATAATGGCATTAGAGAAAAAAAATACGAACCAGATGGTCGTTGAACAAATCGATAATTACCCCGTAGGGGCCCTTGATAAATCATATTCAGCTCAACTAACCTCTGGATAAAAATTAGAATGGCAACCATGTCATTTTAATAAAACAAGTTTAGGCAGACACGGTTTAAACAGAGTTGAGTACATCTTTATAGATCAGGTAATAGATTGGAAGATTTAGCTGAACTCGACCCACTTTACCCAGTTTTCGGTGGAACCTTTCTTGCCCCTAAGTTTACCGGGGACCACTTTAACCCCCGTTTTCTCCTCAGGGAATAGAAAAATGGAGCCGAGCAGTATTTCCCGTTCTGGTATCCCAAGCCATGCGAAAACATCACTTTTCCTCAATGCGCCTCCCGTTGACCAATACGTGGGGATACTTCGAGCCGTGGCAGCAAGCAACATATTTTGAATCGCTGCTGACGCTGCCGCGATATGCTCCATGTTTTCGACGGTAGGATCATAAAGCAAATCTTGCGATTGGTCCTCCGGTGGATTTGGTAACCAGGTTACCTGGACCAATGCACTAGCAGCAGCAAGCATATTCGGGACCTTAGTCATATCACCGTGACTCACCAATACTTCTCCCAAGCTACGGCAATCGGAGGCTTGCAGAATATAAAAACGCCAAGGAAGAATCGAATCATCTTCCTCAGATCGATGAACCTTTGCTGCAGTCAAATGAACCGGCCCCCAATTCGCCGCTTCAATGACTTCCTCAATTGAAGTCCGGGACAAATTCGACGCCAATGGTTCATCCGCCAAATACTTACTCGTGCAACGTTGCTTGATCACTTGATCAACAATGTCAATCTGTTCCTGTTTATTCATTTAGTAAAAACACATCTCCGTAAATATTTCATCTAAAAAACGGCCAAATGGGATTCAAAAGGCCTCTGAACAGCTCGGGAACAGCTCGGGACGAATCAAGTTAAAAGTTAGATCAATCGAAGCTTAAGCCCGCAACCTAAGGGGATAAGTAGAGCACATAATAGTCGAACTATTACAAAGCGAGCTCCAATTTCATGGACGCCAAAGGTATCTTTCTATCATCGGTTCATAGCAACGTGTTCAAAGGCCCCAGGTGTTACCATTTCCGGACTATCTTCATCTCGCTTGCTAACAAAGGCGAAGGCTTCTTGGTCTGGGTATTCACAATTAGGATATTTTAACATTCGAAGTTACCGAGGAGCGACTAAAAGGAGGCGTTATTTTTCTCATACGAATGCTGGATTCGAGTCTGACAGTTCCATCGATACTTTGTTGAGGTTTTGAATAATCTCTAGACGCGTATGGGTAAGTCAATCGAATTTCAAGCAGTCACAATCTGTACGAAATTTTATTTACTGGTGACACTCTTTACTTATGGCAAACAAACAAAACATTCAGGACTTTCTAACCGGATTTACCGCAGAAACTACCCCAGGTTCAGCGGCTAAGACGCCTGACTTTAGAGAACGCCTAAAACCTGGAACATCGGTTTATATTACCTTTTTACCCGGATCAGATTTTAACGACACGGTAACAGTAGCGAAGCGATTACGAGCGGAAGGCTTCGTGCCAATCCCACACTTTGCCGCAAGGAGCATTACCGATAAAGCCGCCCTTGAAGCCAATATTGACAAAGTGGTGAGTGAAGCAGGGGTTGATCGAGTGCTTTGCATTGCTGGGGCAGTAGATAACCCCCTCGGCGAATTTACCGACTCTACTCAGTTACTGGATACTGGGCTGTTCGACAAATACGGCATCAATCGCATCGCCGTCGCCGGCCACCCAGAAGGCAGTCCTGACATGTCCGATGAATCCATCCGCTCCGCGCTAAAATGGAAAAATAGCTTTCAGGAAAAAACCGATGCAAAAATGCACGTCGTCACTCAATTTGCTTTTGAAGCAGAACCCATTATTGCATGGGACAAAATGCTGCAAACCGAAGGCAACAAGCTCCCCATTCACATCGGCGTACCGGGTCTCGCGACCTTAAAAAGCCTATTAATGCATGCCAAGGCTTGCGGGGTTGGTGCTTCCATGAAAGTTCTGACAAAACAGGCCAAAAATATCACAAAGCTATTAGTCGTCAACACCCCCGACAAACTCGTCCATGATCTCGCCGACTATCAAACCAATGATCCGAGCTGTGGCATCACCGGTGTCCACATGTATCCTTTAGGAGGCCTGAAACGAAGCGCCATCTGGAGCTACGCGGTTTGCGACGGAAAGTTTACCCTCGATGAAAGGGGTGGTTTTAAGGTGGATGTTGATATTTCATGATTGAAGCGTAATGTTTAATTGGAAAACATTGATCGAATTATTCGCACATGGAAGTGCGCGGGAAATGAAAATTCTAAATAACTGATATTTCTGCCAAAGAAGTATTCGTAGAATCTAAAGCCATTACGCTTACACAACCTGACCGATCGAGTCAGGGATTTTGGATTTTGTTACCGATTGATAGGCAGCATCAACGGCATTGTCTTTGCAATGATTAGCAAAACGCTTGGACAAGATGGCGGTAGTCGCACCGACCAAAAGCCCAACTGGAACGGCCGCGAGATGGGCACCAGGAACGGGGAATAATGCAGTTAGACGCATTGCTTTCACTGCAGTGAAGACACCAAATTTAGCTGACACCCAAGCGGATCCACCTTCAAACAACCCAGTAGAAGCGATGTCAGACAACACGGTTTTGTCCGTCAGGCGGGCACCCCTAGTGGTGTGTCCGAGTGCTGTCAAGCCTGTAGCACCGACGGCCTCCACTGCAATAAGCAACGGCCCCAACACGACCCCGTTTACAGACTGAGATGCGATGGCGATTTGCGAATGTTTCGCGGAGGAAACAGCATAATCATAAAAAAAGCTGTAAGCGTTTAAACTTGGGCGGCCGTAGTCGGCATATGCTCCTTGCCCCATAGAGGAAAGCTGTCCCGCAGCTTTTCCTAGTGAAGTGTCAGGAAGGAGTTTCCATTCCAACTTTGAACCAGCCTCATCAGCAAATTTCCACGCTTCCTCTTTCGATAACAACGCTTTATTCCCGTCAGAGACCGTTAAACAAATCTCATCCGGGAGATCATCCTTCGTTAGATAGTCATTCTCGGTGATGCTTCTCAATGCTTGTAGTTCTGGAGGCAAAGCACTTAGATGAACGCCAACAGTTCTAGCAGCTATCCTTCTACGGATAATTCGGTCTACCGGCTGCTCGATTACAGCTATTTCATTCATTTACCTTAACCTAAGATTACTGTTTCTCTACCACTGCTAGCTTCCCACAAATAGGGAGCTTTTTAGTTATCCATAAGAACACAAAACAGTTGTTTAAACACCCCATTAACTTCATTTGCAAAATCTACCTGTTCCTCTTTTTGAATGTCTTGAATTTAGTGGTTAAGTGGCACTCGTCAAATCGTTGTTATTGGAGCTGTCATTCGGAATGTGTCACCGCTCTTTTCCAACATGATCTCGTCACCAATGCTTTTCGATCTACAAGATCACCTGATCAGGTTCACTTCTAATTCCTCAACAAGTTCTCGGATATGGTCTATCATAAGCGGAAAAATATCCCTATGTAAATTTTTATCCATGAAATAGCATTATCGGTATCACAAATTGAGTTGCCAATATTTTCTCCTTATCGATTCCCAAATTCTTAAACTGTCTTCAAATGGCATCGCCAGCATAGCCACGGTTTCATATCTTTGAACCCACGGTCAATGATATCTTACCGATATCTATTTCAGTCAGTTAGCTGGAGTGCCCAAAGGATCAAAACCGATATAAAAGATTCCAAATTTCTGTTTATCCAAGACCGAAAACATATCTCGAAACATAATTGGCTGTCAAATACTATCCAGCGCACCGATGAATGAAATAGTGAGGATTCTTATTGGCTCATAAAACCATGACCCAACCCTCTCCATACACACGTCTCTTAGTGCATCCGCATCGACAAGTCTGCATTACCGTTCCGGATAAACTTATCAAACGATGAAAGTAATAGATAGTCGAGACCTCAGGGCTTGAAGCAGGAGCATCTAATCTTGGTGTATAAGCATCTTGGTTAAGAACTCACCCGAAAGTCGAAAATATTCCTACGGCATCACCCGGGTTAAATGCTGTGTATCTGGACATTGACTTGGCCCCGCTTTGCTAGTTTTTCCTGGTATAAGCGGGGTCGAACAACGGCATTTACTTTGCACATCGGCACCTCCATCAGTTCTCCATTGACCTCAACTGCCCCACGGAAAGAACAGGAATCGAGCCGATCCTTTACGATTTGACAGCCCTTGGTGTTTAGTACCTCATCTTCACTCATAAAGTTGGATTGTGCAACCCTACGTCTGTAACTTTGATTTAGGTTGAGTCATTATCGTCGTTCCACACGATATATCGCTTGTCGGCATTGCTCCATTCATCGTCAATCTCGACGAGGATGGCACTGACAAGC
>WLWV01000184.1 GCA_012103395.1 Gammaproteobacteria bacterium | reverse complement strand
TTGATGGCTCAACATTCAACACCTAATCCAGAAAAACCGGCTTTGGCTTCGTTCGCTACGCTCACTTCGCCTAAGCCAAACGAACATCGCTAAAGAAATAAATTACAGACCTCAGGGTACACTACCCACCGTTTCCAATCAGGTAATGTGGAACCGCCTCATTTCAGTCGTGGAAGAGCAAGCTCAAGCGCTCATTAGAACTGCGTTTTCGACGTCCGTTCGTGAAGCCGGTGATTTATCTGCTGGGGTTTACGATACCCAAGGCCAGATGCTTGCTCAGGCGGTTACGGGTACGCCTGGACATGTGAATGCCATGGCTGATGCTGTTGCGCATTTTATCCGCCGCATCGGTTATGACGATATTCTAGAAGGGGACATTTATGTCACCAATGACCCTTGGGAAGGCACCGGCCATTTACACGATATTACAGTGGTCACCCCCTCATTTCATCAGGGTATCCATGTGGGATTTTTGGCTTGCACTGCCCACGTTGTGGACATTGGTGGGAGGGGGTTTGGCGCGGATGCCAACTCGATTTATGAAGAAGGGCTGCATATTCCTATTATGAAGTTTGCCGAAAAAAGCGTGGTTGATAAGACATTGATTCGCCTGATTCGCAGCAATGTGCGTGAACCTGATCAGGTCGTGGGGGATTTTTATGCGCTAGCGACTTGCAATGAAATCGGGCATCGACGCCTTATTGACATGATGACCGAGTTTGAGCTGTCAAATCTAAATGACATCACCACATTCATTCTGGAGAACTCACGCCGAGCGACCTTGGAACGTATCGCGGCATTGCCTCGGGCGAAGGCCAGTGGATCTATGACCATAGATGGGTATAGCCACTCTGTGGAATTGAAGGTTGCGCTGGATATTCAGGAAGATCGAATTATCTGTGATTTTGACGGAACGTCTGGCCTGGATAAGAAAGGCATCAATGTACCCTTGGTTTATACCAAGGCTTATGCCTGTTACGCTCTCAAATGTGCCATTGCCCCAGAGATACCGAATAATGCGGCATCCCTTGCGCCCTTTGAGGTGGTGGCTCCGGTAAATTCCATTGTGAATGCGGTTCATCCTGCCCCAGTGGCTTTACGTCATGTGATTGGGCACATGATCCCCGATACGGTCTATGATGCACTGGACAAGATTTTACCGAATCTTGTGCCAGCAGAAGGCGCGGGAACCTTGTGCAATTTTCAAGTGTCACTTCGCCCTCGCACGGATATTAAAACCCCAGAGGGGGCTGTGCGGGCGGAAGTGTTGGCTTTCAATTCTGGCGGTTCGGGCGCTCGCCCAACCACGGACGGTATGAGTGCCACGGCGTTCCCTTCCGGTGTGAAAACCATGCCTGTGGAGGCCACAGAACACACCGGCCCAATTATTATCTGGCGTAAGGAGTTACGACCAGACAGTGGCGGTGCCGGGAAATACCGTGGTGGTTTGGGACAATACATGGAAGTCGGTGCGACAGAAGACCATGAATTTGACTTTTCTGCGATGTTCGATCGAGTTGATCACCCAGCGCGAGGCAGGCAAGGCGGTAAGAATGGTGCGCCAACGGTGATTACTCGAGAAAACGGTACGAAGATGAAAGGGAAGGGCAAACAGTTTGTTCCAGCTGGTGGACGGGTAAAGTTAGCGTTTCCGGGTGGTGCGGGATATGGCAACAGCGCGGAGCGCGATGAAAACTTGATAAAACGGGATCTTGCGCGAGGATACATTTCTGCAGAACAAGCGAAAAGTGAATACGGTATGAATGATGATCAGATTACGCAGATTTTTGATGCAATAAAAAACGGGGAGGCTTGATAAAATGAATCAAAGAACACAATTGGCGACACCAAAGCTCACCGCGCCAAAACAAAAAAATTACGATGTGGTGATCGTTGGGGGCGCAATGTACGGGTCATCTGTCGCCTGGTTTTTGGCGAATAACCCAGATTTCAATGGCTCTATTTTAGTGGTCGAAAGGGATTTGTCCTATTCAGCTTGCTCTACAGTCCATACCAACAGTTGTATACGACAGCAGTTTTCTCGAGAAATTAACGTGCGGGTTTCTCAATTTGGGGCTGAATTTGTGAAGAACTTTCGTGAGTTCATGGGGAATGATCCTCGGGTTACAGAGTTACGGGTACATGTACCTTGCGGACAACGACGATTTCGCCGAAACCCTAAGAGAATGCCATGAGATACAGGTAAGTTGCGGTGCCGGAACTAAAATCATGACCGCCGATGAAATTAAACGAGATTACCCATTTTATAACCTTGACGATATTGTGGTAGGAAGCCATAACTTGATTGACGAAGGGTATTTTGATGGAGGCACCTTATTCGACTGGTGGAAACGTTCTGCTCGGGAGAAAGGAGTTGAATACATCGGCAATGAGGTCGTGTCTATGCAACGTAACGCCACTGGCACTCGGGTTGAAACGGTTACGCTGAAATCCGGGGAAGTGATTGGATGTGGTACTGTTGTTAATGCATCTGGACCAAGGGCTGTTTTGACATCGCGAATGGCAGGAATTGAATTGCCCGTTGAGCCACGTAAACGATATACCTATATCTTTGATGCCGCGCAGCCCTTAGATCGAGATTTGCCTTTGACTATCGACCCATCTGGTATTCATATGCGCACCGATGGTGCGTATTACCTCGCAGGAGGGCCGCCGGATGATGATCCCGCAGTGGATTACGACGATTATGAGCCAGATCACAGCATTTGGGAGGAAAAGGTGTGGCCGGTTCTCGCCAATCGAATTCCTCAGTTTGAGGCTATCAAATTGATCAATTCATGGGTGGGGCATTATGCCTTTAACACGTTGGATCAAAACGCTATTCTAGGCCCGCACACCACCGTAGAAAACTTCATTTTTGTGAATGGCTTTTCCGGACATGGACTCCAACAATCCCCAGCCATGGGAAGGGGCACGTCCGAATTGATCACTTATGGGGAGTACCGATCTTTGGATCTTTCTCCATTTAATTTCCAGCGAATTGAACGTAATGAGCCGTTCGATGAAAAAGCCATTATCTAAGCCATCCTAGTTCTGACTTTCAACACGGAATCACCCATGAATCTCAAGCCCAACCCGTTTACCCAAGCCTTAAAAGAGAAGCGCAGTCAAGTTGGTCTGTGGGTCAGTCTTAGCCATCATTACTCGGCCGAGATGATTGCGACCTCAGGTTATGACTGGGCGTTACTTGATATGGAGCATTCACCCAATAGCATCGATTCGGTGCTTGGGCAATTACAGGCCTTCGCATCCAGCGCTACCACGGCGATCGTGCGTCCTGAGTGGAATGACCCCGTTTTGGTGAAGCGTTTATTGGATCTTGGTGCGCCAGGATTACTTTTCACGTGTTGAACAAGAGACAACGGTTCTGTTACAGCTGGAAACTAGGCAGGCGTTAGAGAATGCAGAGGAAATTGCCTCTGTGGACGGTGTCAGTGGCGTGTTTTTTGGCCCTGCTGATATCGCGGCGGATATCGGGCATTTAGGAAAACCCATGGCAGACGAAGTCTGGGAGCTCATTATGCCCGTGGCGAAAAAAGTAATGGCGCTGGGCATTCCTGTTGGATCATTGGTGTTGGACGCCGGGTTTTCAGCGAGATTATTAAAAGAAGGTTTTACTTTTATGGCTTGTGGTAGTGATATTGCTCTGCTTTCGAAGGGGGCTGATAAATTGTTGGCTGACGTGAAGGCTGAGCTGTAATTAAAGCCATCAGAATTAAAACCATCAGCGTAATGCCTGCCCCACGGTAAATACCATGCAAAACTAAGGCATTTCAGATTCTTAGGTTGGCGCTGTTGACAGATATGATTTGTTAACTAGCACGGCATTTGGATTCGTTGTTTGGCCCTGATTGATTCTCGGCTTTCCCAACTCAATTTAATTTTGTTGCGCTCTATTCTCCATTGTTAAAAGTTATGACTGAAAATAAATCAGAAGAATCACAGTTTCAACCCGCATCTCGTATTCAGGGGATTGGTATCTCTGAGATTCTAAAGATCGTCGGCAGAGCCCGTCAGCTTAAGTCCCAGGGCCGTCCAGTCATTGAGTTGGGTGCAGGAGAACCAGACTTCGAAACCCCCGATAATGTCAAACAAGCAGCCATTGATGCCATTCATCGCGGTGACACACGCTATACAATTTTGGATGGATCACCGGATCTGAAAGCCGCGATCCAGAAAAAGTTTGCCAGGGACAATGGTCTCAATTTTGAACTTAACGAGATCACCGCTTCTACTGGCGCAAAACAGATTCTGTTTAATGCCTTTATGGCGACACTGGAACCAGACGATGAGGTGATTATTCCAACGCCATATTGGACCTCTTATGAGGACATTGTTGGTGTCTGTGGCGGTCGTGTGGTGCTGGTTCCTTGCTCTGCTGAAAACGGTTTTCGTTTACAGGCGAAGGATTTACAAAATGCCATTACTCCTCGAACGAAATGGCTTCTGATTAATTCTCCATGTAATCCCACTGGGGCCGCTTATCGCGCGGAGGACTATCGACCTATTATGGATGTGCTGCTACAACATCCAGATATCTGGTTGTTGGCTGATGATATCTACGAACATATCATTTATG
Source organism: Gammaproteobacteria bacterium (assembly GCA_012103395.1). Lineage (GTDB taxonomy): Bacteria > Pseudomonadota > Gammaproteobacteria > Arenicellales > Poriferihabitantaceae > WLWV01. The sequence continues at coordinate 2,785 of WLWV01000184.1, read as the reverse complement.
ACGACTTTGATTTTGTGACCCCGGTTCAGGTTGAACCGAAATTGAAAAGCCGCATCCTGACTGTGAATGGGGTTTCCAAAGCATATGCGATGACGGGTTGGAGAGTGGGGTACGCCGGGGGCCCAGCGGCGTTAATCAAGGCCATGGCAGTGATCCAGAGTCAGTCGACTTCCTGTCCGAGTTCAATTAGTCAGGCCGCTGCTATTGAAGCGCTGATTGGTACTCAGGACTTCTTGCCAGCGCGTCGCGAGAGTTTTAGGGCCAGGCGTGATTTAGTGGTGAACTCATTGAACCAAGCTGTAGAGTTCGATTGTCCGACACCCCCTGGCGCGTTTTATACCTATGCTAAGTGTGAAGGCGTACTCAATCGTCGTACTCCCGAAGGTGAGTTGATTGAAACAGATACCGATTTCTGTCGACATTTGCTCGAATCGGCCAGTGTTGCCGTGGTTCCAGGAAGTGCATTTGGTCTCTCTCCTTTTTTCCGAATCTCCTATGCAACGTCGGAACAGGAATTAACGGAAGCACTTAATCGAATATTGACTTTTGTCTCTATGTTGAAAGACTGATAACGAATCAACTATTATTTGTCTCGAATTAAAACCGGCTTGGTAGCTTGACCTTTGGATTAGACATATCTCTGTTTAGCCATATTTTTTGGCTGGTTTTGTGTTGATCAAAAGAATTTAAGGGCATACTATTGCGCCGCCTATGATCTTGTGCCATCCCTGGCCAAATCACTTGTTTGCTCCCATTTCCGTGTTGTTATTACTATGAAATATTTCTTCCGAGTTATCCGGGTGCCACTTGGCCTGATTGTCTTGCTAATGGAGAGACTCACCCGACCCAAGTTACCAAATCACTCTCCAGAGCGACAAGCCGACCTAGATTCGGCTACGGCCAATTTGCAGCTTTATCAATTCAAAACCTGTCCTTATTTGCGCGAAAACCCGAAAAGGTATTCGTGGTCTGGGGTTGAACATTGAACAACGAGATGCGCGCAGAAACCAAAAATGGAGGCAGGAATTATTGCAAGAAGGGGGAAGAATTAAAGCCCCCTGCCTAAAGGTTTCTAAGGAGGATGGAACAGTGGAATGGATGTACGAATCGGATGTTATTCTCAACTATTTGAACCAGCGATTCGCGGCTTAATCATTTCTCGATCCTAGATTTAGGAGTGTGGATTAACTCGATGTCCCCGGTTTTGTCCGAAGCGAAAAATGCTGTGCCACGGCATCTGTTAGCGAGAAAATAGCGACTATCTGCGGGCGTTAAAGGAGATAAAAACCACTGAAAAGCTGAGAATGTATGGGGATAAAAAGATAAGTGATGGGAAAGAGAATTGTACTTGTTTCATGCGTTAGCGTAAAAAAAGCCCATCGTGCGGAAGTAAGGGATTTGTACATAAGTACACTTTTTAAGCTCAATCTAAAGTATGCCTATCAGTTAAACCCGGATGAGATCTATGTTCTCTCGGCGAAACACGGATTGCTCAGTTTAGATACAGAAATAGAGCCTTATGACGAAACCCTCAATAACATGGGTGTGAACGAGATTAGGGATTGGTCGATGAAGATCCTTTGCCAACTAAGTCGGCTCACTTCTTTGGACGAGGATGAATTCACTATCCTGGCCGGTGAAAGATACAGAAAATACCTATTACCCCATTTGAAAAAGGTCTCTCTTCCTCTCGAAGGGTTAACCATAGGTCGGCAACTCAAACGGCTTAAGGAGCTGACTAGCGAGACAAATGGCATGAATCAATGCGACGGGATTCATAGGGTAATGCACGGTCTAAAGCGTCACCAATTTCCTTTTGACAAGTCTGCTATTCCGAAAAACGGAATATACATTCTGTTCGAAAAGGGTGAGACCGGACATGGTGGTGATCGTATCGTTCGAGTTGGAACCCACACCGGCGAAAATCAACTTCAATCCAGATTAAGGCAGCATTTTCTTAATGAAAATAAAGACAGGAGTATTTTTAGAAAGAATATTGGTCGTTCCATGCTGAACCAGGAAAACAATTCTTTTCTTCGATTTTGGGAGCTTGATTTGACTACCCAAAAAGCCAGAGAAACACATTCATCATCGATTGATTTTGACTATCAAGAGTCAATAGAGGCGAGGGTTAGCCAGTATATTCAAGCCAACGTCTCGTTTTGTGTGATGAGTGTAGATAGTAGGGCAGAGCGGTTGGAAATCGAATCAAAAATGATTTCCACGGTTTGTTTATGTAAGAAATGCAGTTCTTCTACTGCATGGCTCGGCAACTTCTCTACCAAGGGGAAAATCGCTAAAAGCGGATTGTGGCAAGTAAATGAGCTATATAAAACCCCATTTGATGCCTCGGAAGTCACCGGTCTGTGGAGACGGATGAAAGTAGAAAACCAAAATCACGATAGCGAGTGAGCTGGGCAAGGGTTTCTGAAAGCGACTCTCGACTATTTTTTCAGCTAAGCTCTGCGTTATTAACAAACACTCAGGAGAATGTATTATGTCCAAATTTTCGTTTATCGCTTTATTGCTTACTTCCTTCACCGTTACCGCTGACGAACAGATGATTGGAGCAGGACATGTTTCTGTCAGCAAGGAACAGTTCCTCCAAGCCGACATACCTGGGAAGGCTGAGATGCTCTGTGCCGGGTGCCATGGTGAAGAGATTGTGCAACCCTACGTCTGTAACTTCGGTTTAGTTTGAGTCATTATTGTCGTTCCACACGATATATCGCTTGTCGGCATTGCTCCATTCATCGTCAATCTCAACGAGAATGGCACTGACAAG
>WLWV01000018.1 GCA_012103395.1 Gammaproteobacteria bacterium | reverse complement strand
AGGCTTGTCAGTGCCATCCTCGTCGAGATTGACGATGAATGGAGCAATGCCGACAAGCGATATATCGTGTGGAACGACAATAATGACTCAAACTAAACCGAAGTTACAGACGTAGGGTTGCACAATCTGTTCTGAGTCAGCGTTTTTCTAGTCTGGAGCAAAGTCAGACTAGCATCCAAGCTCAATTGAGCCAAGTTAATGGTACGGTATTGCAAGCCGAGGAGACGGTTACAAATCAGGTTAGAGTTATCCGAAAGGAAATGATTGATCAACAAACCACTATTGCTGAGCAACTTACGTCAGCGAGAAACAATCAGCAAAAGCAGGAGCAACAATACCGAGAGGATTTTTCTGGCTTGTCTGAATCCATTCTTCAGTTGGGTAAAGATCTCGGTCGAACGGCTGTTAGCTGGAATCTTGAGGAAGCTGAGCAGTTGATTTTTATCGCCAATCAACGACTGCAACTGTCTGGAGAGGCGGGCCTTGCGATTCGGGCTCTTACCTTGGCTAACAGCAGGCTTGAGGTAACAGGCAACCCGGACCTAATTGAAGTTCGTCGTTTGTTAACAAATGAAATTGCCTCGCTTGAAAAAGTGAAACAGCCCGATTTTATTGCGATACTTTCCGCCATTGAATCGTTGTCTTCTGGATTGGAAGAGCTACCCTTGGCGGGTGATTTAGAAACTATCCTGCCGCAGAAAAGCCTGTTGGAATCGAAGAAAGTGGCATCCATCAATGATACGCAAGGCTCCGACGAACAAAGTTTGGTGAGTAACAATACTGAGGCTGGAGCAGATGCTGACTCTTCCGACGAACTTTCCAATCCATTTTTAAATAATAGTGTCATTCAATCGTTAGTCACTGCCGGGAAAGTTTTTCTTGCTGATTTGAGTGATCTGATTCAAATTGAGAAGAACGGAAAAGCAGTCAATCCGATTATCTCTGCTGAAGTTAAGTTTATGACTTTGGAAAAGGCGAGATTGATTCTGGAATCAGCGCAATCAGCCTTTCTACGGAAACAGTTTGATGTTTATCAACAGAGAATGCTATCAGCAGTGTCATGGGTTGAAAGCAGGTTTGTTGATAGTGAACAAAGGAAATTGTGGTTAGAAGAGATCTCCGCCTTGTCTGCAGAAGTTTATGTAACCGAGCTTCCGGATATTTCAAAGTCTTTGAAGGCAATTAGAGCAATAATCAAAAAGGGATAAAAACCCGTGAAACTTATTTTTACCATTATTGTTGCGTTTACAGGAGCCGTGGCGTTAGCACGTATGGCTATGGAAGATCCGGGTTTTGTTGTGTTTGCCTGGGATGAGTACACTGTCAAGCTGCCCTTTTTGCTGTTTACTTTAATGATGGTGGTTTCATTCGTGGCGCTTTATCTTTTGATCAATACGCTGGTAGGTATGTTTAGAGCTCCGAGGAAAATAAGCAAGTGGAATACAAAGAGAAACGAATTTAGTTCTCAGGAAAGCACCATGAAAGGGTATGCGGCGTTGATTGAAGGGAATTGGGGAAAGGCAGAGAAGGCACTTTTACACAAAATAGAAAGTGATCGATCTCCAATGATGGGGTATTTGGGTGCTGCCTATGCGGCTCAACAACAGGGTAAAATGAATGAGAGAGACCGCTGTTTGGATGAAGCATTGAAAAAGTATCCTGGAATGGGATTAGCGATTAACTTGACCCCTGCTCGCTTGCTGTTCCAAAACGGTGACATGCCACAATCCCGAGAGTGGTTGGAACGTTTGAAAGATTCCGCTCCACGAAATATTCCGGTTATCAGATTGTTGTCTGAAGTCTATCAAAGGCTTGGCGATTGGCATGCTTTGGTAAAGCTCCTACCTAAGTCCTCAAAGCTTGGTGCGTTCACTGATGATGAGTTCAGCGATTTGGAAAAAGCAGCCTACAAGGGGTTGCTTGGCTCTCCTGCTTTGCTTCAAGGTGGCTTGGCGAGGTCGGAGAAAGTCTGGCACTCTTTGCCGATAGAGACGAAAAAATCACCCGATGCAATTGCCGCTTATTCTAGGCAGCTGATTGCTGTTGATGAGATGGTGGCTGCTGAGAGGGTTATTCGACAATCAATGAATAAGTCATTTAACTCAGAGCTTGCTTATCTCTATGGAAAAGTTGATTGTGATTTGACTTCAGACCAAATTAAATTGGCGCTATCTTGGGCTAAAGAAAATGAAGAAAACCCAAGCTTAAAATTGACCTTAGCGAGGCTTTATCAACGTAATGGTGAAGTCTCTAATGCGAGAGGGTTTTTGCGCCAGATTCTGGACGATGACGAACTTGGAAAAGAAGCATCTTTGGAGTTAGCTGTATTGTTAGAGCGGAATGGGGAGAGAGAGGCCGCTATGTTGTGTTATAAAATGTAGAAGTTTAGACCAAATCTGACACCGTATTAAATCAACCCTCGCTTCGCTCGGATTGATTTAATACGGTGTCAGATTTGGTCTAAACTTCTACATATAAAAAAGCACTTTCCCTTCTTCCTTCGGGAGATAAGATTGTTAGTTCCTCCTCCAGTGAAGTCGTGACCGATGTAGAGGTGGTACTATTGTCCGAGTCTACTGACCAATCGGATGTGATCACCATTCCAGTATTAAGATAGCGTCATGATTGGCTGGAGATCGTAGTTCCTGTTGCAGCGTAACGAACAAAGGACAGAAACTTTCCTTACCTTAAGCTGATGTGTTGTCTTTTTTGGTGAAAAGAGCAGTAGCTGGGTAAATGTTATTCGGATCTGCGACCTGCTTCTCTTTTGCTGTTTGTTGAATGTTGAAAAATTCGCTAGTTTTGTGGTGCGAAGTCAAAAGAGTCAAAGAAGAAACGTTCGATATGCATGTTCTTTTTACTCAAGCTATCTCTCACGGAGTTGACCATGATTGGTGGTCCGCTAGCATAGACATCGAACTCTTCAAAACTTTCATATTCCTCGCAAACGGCATCATGCACCCAGCCAGTTGCACCAATCCAATTTTCAGTGTTGTTTTCAGATAGGACAGGTGTGTATTTCAAGTTCGGGTATTTTTTCAGCCACTTTTCAACCAATTGGCCCATGTACAGGTCTTCCTGATCTCTTGCACCCCAGAATAAATGAATAGATTGATTTGGGTTTTCGTTCATAGCTTGTTCGAATAACCCTTTTATTGGTGAGAATCCAGTGCCACCGGCAATCATAATCACGGGCTTAGTGGGTTCAGATTGAAAAAAGTAGGTGCCAAAAGGACCTTCGAATCGCATTAAATCCCGTTGTTTGATTGACTCGAAAACCCGAGGGGTGAAATGACCATCTGGCACGAGGCGAATATGGAGCTCGATACCTTCGGTTTTGGCGTCTTCGGGCAGGTTTCCAATTGAAAAGCTTCGCCGTTGACCGTCCTTAAGTATGATGTCGATGTACTGACCCGGAATAAAATTAAACTCTTGAGTTTTTGGCAACATCAGAAAGAGGCAAATGACATCGTCAGCCAGTCGTTCTATTTTGCCAACCCTGCAAGGTAACATCTTGATTTGAATGCTTTGGCCCACCATAACCTCATCTGCATCAATGACGATATCTTCCAAGGCTGTGGCTTGGCAGGCCAGAAATTTCCCTTCTCGTTTTTCTTCATCGCTTAGCGCGAAATCCTCATACTCACCATAGTCAACAGTACCGCTGAGTAGGCTACACTTGCAGGCACCGCATACTCCGTTTCTGCAGCCGTATGGATAAATTCGGTTATCACGTAATGCAGCGTCCAGAATGGTTTCTTTTTTGTCAGCTATAAACTGACTACCGTTACGTTGATTGGTAACTGAAAAGCCCATTTTTTGTATGAATTATGTCGAGTGTAAAGGGTGGGTCTTATATATTTAATTACTAAACTTGTCAATCACATGCCAGAGTTGCCCGAAGTTGAAACAACGTTGAGAGGCATCGAGCCGTTCCTGACCAATCAAAACTTGTCACGATTGCAGGTAAGAAATCGAAGCCTAAGGTGGCCGGTGGAGCACGGACTAGAATCCGCAGTTGCTAACCGCCGCATCAAGTACTTACAACGTAGGGGGAAATACATCCTCATTCATTTCGATCAGGGTGGGCTGATTATTCACTTGGGCATGTCCGGGTCGATGCGTGTTTTGTTCGAGAATGAAGTATCGGGGCCGCACGATCATTTTGACTTGGTTACTGAAAGAGGAGTTATCATCCGCTATCGGGATCCTCGACGTTTTGGTTGTCTATTGTATGTGGATGCTCAGGTGGAGAGCCATGATCGTCTCATCGACTTGGGTGTCGAACCGCTAACTGACGATTTGACGGGTAAGTATCTTTACGATCAAGCTAAAGCAAAGCGGACATCGGTTAAGGTGTTGATTATGAATGGAAAAATTGTTGTTGGCGTGGGTAACATCTACGCGTCAGAATCCTTGTTTGCCGCTGGTATCCATCCTGCACGTCGATGTGATCGCGTGTCTCAACTTAGATATGAAAATCTGGCTATCTCAATTAAGCGTATCCTGCATCGCTCAATAAAGCAGGGGGGAACAACGTTACAGGATTTTGTGGGCGCTGATGGAAGCCCGGGGTATTTCGAACAAAAACTTGCAGTCTATGGACGAAAGGGAGAAGCTTGTTTTCGGTGCGGCGGAGAGGTCAGGAGTGTGGTTTTAGGACAAAGGTCAACATTCTATTGTGCAGTTTGTCAGCGGTAGATCAGTCACTAACGGCTGGTAGTCAGTGGCTGATCTTGTTAGAATTAGACTACTATGAGGAAATCAGTGCCTGGCAATAGTGTTACATTTGAAGTAAGCGATAACTTACTGAATAATAATGAGTATATTCAGCGCTGTTGATAGAGTCTCTCATTTTTCTGGCTATACTTTTCAGAACAACTAGTAATCTACTTAAACAACTAGTAATCTACTTATCTGAGTAAACCAAATTTTTACGTGTATGTTGGTTAGACTAATTAGAACCTGCTTTTCTACTTACTTTGAAGCACTTGGTCGGTGCTCAAAGAGAAGGCATGGGCGAAGGATTAGTGTGGTTTTTACCTTTATGTTTGCGTTGGGGCAAGTATCCTATGCAACTGACGATCTAGATTCTGGACGTACTATTGATGATTTGGGCTTCAGCGCTGTAATTGACAATCGCCTTTTTTCTTCTTCTGGTCTTAATATTCAATCTTCTTCTATCGCACCGATAGGTAAAGGTAAAATACAAAGTTCTGTCGAAGTTGAAACCCCGACTAAACGCCACGGTCAGTTATCAGGCTTGTTAAATTCTGAAAGTTTGAACTACTCGTTTAGAACCGGTGACAACCAGGGGCTAAAGATAAAAAGACTGAGCGCAGAGTGGCAAACGGAATCGGGGACATTAACCGTTGGGAATGATTGGGCCAATTTTCAGGATTTCCTGAATGGTAATTCGTTTTCACAAGATGCGCTAAATGAACGTAGAACAACGGAGTTTGTGAGATGGTCTTCAAATCGGGGGTTTTCTATTTCACTAGAGGATTTTCGTCCGGGCAAGGTAGTAACAGGAGAAGATGAATTCGAATACATCACACGTTCTTCACCAGGTGTGGTGTTGACTTGGGAAAGAGGATCAATGGACTCCGCTCAATATCGTGTATCGGCGCTAGGTAGGCAGCTCAATGCGACTCGTTTTGATAGCACTCGCGAAGTGGGTTGGGGATTGAACATAGAAGGGGGATGGCGTTTTGGTGATTTATTTACGGCGCTTTCGGTGACGTTAGGAAATGGTATTAATAGCCTCATTTTCAAAGACGGGAGAGGCGATGCAGTGGTTGATACCAACGGTTCCATAAATTGGGTTGAATCGATCGCAATTAAACCCAGCTTGAAGTTTAGTTTAACCGATAGGTCTAATGTCCACTTTTCCTTAGGGCGTTTTATGTCTAATGAAGATCAGTTTGGAAGTGATGTGGATACACTCGATACTATTCACCTAGGCTACACATGGGAGCCATGGCCAAGCACTCGTTTTGGTGTTGAAGTCGTTGGAAAAGACCACGACGGGGCCTCATCAGGTGGCGACGATGGAAGTACTCAGGTCAAATTTGGTGCACTTAAAAACTTTTGACTTATCGTTGCAGACCTATTTTATGCGAAAGATTTGCTTCGCCTTATCTACCCTTCACGCTCCAAGCATTGAAAAATAGCTACCGCTGTTTAAAGGCTCAGATCAATGAAATGTTTTTCGTGAAAGCTTAAGTTGCCTCATTGCTTCTTGATAGGGATGTGTTCGATCACGAGGGTACTTTAGTTTTCTATTATGCTGGCCTATATTGAGAGTTTTGCTTGGGTGATCTAAAGGAAATTTGGTTAAGACCACCCAGAGGTATGTTTTTTGGCGATATGTAAGTGAGCTATGGATCGAACTGGTGCTATTCGTCTACCCGATTGCTGGGATCTCTCCAAACCGTCGACTAAAGCGCCTTTTGTGAATAGTATTGCCAATAGATGCTGTGTTGTTTCTGACCCCAGGTAGCTTTGAAGAAATACCTTGAGCCGAAGAAGTGGCTTCAGTAGCAGGAATAGTACCCGCCGTTTTAGTTGAAAAGAGTGAGGTTTGTTCCTGTTCGCTCGCACTTTTTTCTTCCATTCTTTTTGTCGATTTGTTTTCCGTTTTGGGCCTTGGCTTAGATTTGGGTCTTGAGTTTCGGGAAACTGGTTTCGCTCTAGTAATTTCAACCAGTAGATTTTCCGTTAGTTCTTTTTTCGGAATGGAGTGGCCGATATGTTCTTCGATATCCATAATGGAGTAAGCATATTTTTCGCAGACGAAGCTGATAGCTTCCCCACTTTCACCCGCTCGGGCAGTTCTACCTATTCGATGGATATAGTCATCAGCATCATTGGGTAGGTCAAAATTGAATACATGACTAACTTCAGGTATGTGCAGTCCTCTAGCCGCAACATCGGTTGCAACCAAAACAGATTGCGCTTGGGACTTGAAGTTATCCAGTAGTTTCTCTCTCTTATTCTGTGGAACGTCGCCAGAAAGTGCTGCGCTACTAATTCCATTTGCTAATAATGTTTCAGATACCGTTTCCACGCAGTGTTTTGTGTTAGCGAAGACCACGACACGACCAGGTTGCTGCGCTTTTATCAAATTAACGAGCAGTGGCAGTTTTTCAGTGTCGGCAGGATAGTAGCTGTATTCCTCTACTTGTTCCGCGACCATGGTCTCCGACTCAATTTTAATTTCTCTCGGGTTGTTCATGTGCTCATAGGCTAATTCCATGACCCTGTAAGAAAGCGTTGCTGAAAATAGTAGGTTAAGTCTGGTGCTTGCATCTGGCATTTTTCTTAATAAAAATCGAATGTCTTTTATAAACCCCAGATCAAGCATACGATCAGCTTCATCAAGTATGGCTACCTGCGTTGAGCTTAAATCAAAAAGCCGCTGCTTGAAAAAGTCGATTAATCTCCCAGGGGTGCCGATGAGGATATCAACTCCTTCATCCAACATTTTCTTTTGCCCTTCATAATCGGTACCACCATACGCGAGCCCTAGTTTCAATTCTGTGTACTTTGAAAGTACCTGGGCGTCTTTGTAAATCTGGATGGCCAATTCTCTAGTTGGTGCTAAAACCAGCGATCGTACTTGGGGTTTTGTTTGGCCCTTAGGTGCTGGATTGGTGATGAGATGCTGAAAACATGCCAATAGAAAGGCAATAGTTTTCCCTGTGCCTGTTTGTGCTTGGCCAGCCACATCTGTCCCCGATAGCGCAACAGGGATACTTTGGGCTTGAATGGGAGTACAGAGCTCAAATCCCGCTTCGTCTAAACCTCTTTGTAGCGATTCAGATAAATTGAAGTCAGTAAATTTTTGATCGGTAAGATGTTTGTTTGTCATTATATTTGTGGATAGCTTAAGGCGTTTTTTTTATCAACCTATTTATTTTTAGTCGAAGACTTGATTTAAATTGGCGATGGCTGCATATTCAATTTTTTAAATGAACCAGACCTATAATATTCTCATGTCAAATCAAGTAGTACATGTTAGTGATGAAAGTTTCGACGAAGACGTGATTAATGCGTCAACGCCTGTCTTGGTCGATTACTGGGCCGAGTGGTGTGGCCCCTGTAAGATGATTGCCCCTATTCTTGACGAAATAGCCACTGAAATGGGCGAAAAAATTGTTGTGGCTAAATTGAACATCGATGAAAACCCTGAGACTCCACCAAAATTTGGGATTAGAGGGATTCCAACATTGATGATCTTTAAAGACGGCGAAGTAGAGGCGACGAAGGTTGGTGCTGTTAGTAAATCACAGCTGGAAGCTTTCATCGAAGATCATATGTAACAACCAGTTGTATTTTCTACTATGTACTGTGGTTTCAGCGCAATTCAACGCTCAATCCAATTTCAATGTTTTACGGTTTTATAAAATACGATAAGTAACCAGTACAAATTCCTATTTGTTTTCGTCAATCTTTATTATTACCGATCTTTTTATTATCAATTCATTATTGCCAAGTCTCTCCCTAATATTTGACGATTTAGGGCTAGACTTGGATCTGCCCAAGATAAAGCTATTCCCCTAGTTTCTCGCGAATTCTTACCAGCCAAACCCACTAACGGGACGGCTGAATAACAACATGATTATCAATTGTACGGAACACTAGACTTATGGATTGAAGCTATATATGATACACGAATAATATACGCTATGCAGTCGCTCAGACCGTATTCTGCAAAAATAATACTTCCTTAAACTTTTTCATCTAGATTCTTTCACTAGACTCTTCCAGTTTAAATAATTCAACACGCTTGCCCGCTTGGGTGGCTCCCCACGTAAAATCAATATTCTTCTCGCTATGCCAATTAGTCTCCTTGAGCTTAAATCCAAGTCCCCAACTGAGCTGGTCGATCTTGCTCGTTCATTGAATTTGGAGAATATCACTCGCCTCCGTAAGCAGGATCAGATTTTTTCTATTCTGAAGGCGCAAGCGAGGAAGGGGGAAAAAATAATGGGTGAAGGGGTCGTTGAGATTTTGCAGGATGGGTTTGGTTTTCTCCGGTCTGCTTCAGCTTCCTATCTAGCAGGCCCTGATGATATATACATGTCGCCGAGTCAAATTCGCCGATTTAGTTTGCGAACTGGAGACACCGTATCAGGGCAAATTCGGCCTCCTAAAGATTCGGAACGTTATTTCGCGTTGCTCAAGGTCGAGGAAATCAACTACCAATCACCTGAGGAAGCGAGAAAGAAAATTCTGTTCGAAAATTTGACGCCGTTGCATCCGGATGAAGGGCTCCGACTTGAACGGGAAAACGGATCAAATGAGGATCTAACAGGTAGGGTGATCGATCTCATCGCACCGATTGGAAAAGGGCAAAGAGGTTTAATCGTGTCGGCACCAAAAACTGGCAAGACAGTGATGCTGCAGCAAATCGCCCAATCAATTACCTCGTTGCACCCTGAAGTTATGATGATGGTCTTGCTTATTGATGAAAGACCAGAAGAAGTAACCGAGATGCAGCGAACGGTTCGTGGAGAGGTAGTGTCGTCAACGTTTGATGAACCTGCATCACGCCACGTTCAAGTCGCGGAAATGGTGATCGAAAAGGCAAAGCGCTTGGTTGAACATAAAAAAGACGTAGTCATTCTATTGGATTCTATCACCCGCTTGGCCCGAGCCTACAATACAGTTGCACCGGCGTCTGGTAAGGTGCTAACGGGTGGTGTTGATGCGAATGCACTGCAACGGCCGAAGCGTTTTTTTGGTGCTGCACGTAACATTGAAGAAGGAGGGAGTCTTACTATCATTGCAACTGCTCTTATTGATACCGGCTCGAAGATGGATGATGTGATATACGAAGAATTTAAGGGAACAGGAAACTTGGAGATCCACCTCGATAGAAGAATAGCTGAAAAGAGAGTCTATCCAGCGATGAATATTAACCGTTCGGGCACTCGTAGAGAGGAGCTGTTAACAGACGCGTCCGAACTACAGAAAATATGGTTGTTAAGGAAACTTCTTCACCCAATGGATGACCTTCAGGCTGCCGAGTTTCTAATAGATAAGCTTAAGGCGACAAAATCGAATGAAGAATTCATTAAATCGATGAACCGATAAACCAGAGATAATGATGCGAAAGGAGCGCGATATAACTTGATTTGGCAAACTGTTTTGTCTTATGATCGCCGCCCCTGTCAAATCCCCTAATACGGGTTGCATAAGAAATTCTTAGGAGACCGCTATGAAAGCAGACATTCACCCAGAATATACCGATATCACAGTGGTTTGCGCCTGTGGTAATAATTTTGAAACCAAATCAACACTGTGCAAAGAATTGCATGTTGAGGTTTGCTCTGCTTGCCATCCATTTTACACTGGTAAACAAAAAGTAATGGATACAGCTGGACGTGTTGGTAAATTCCAAGCCCGATACAAACGAGCATAATCGCTTTCGGCGATTTAAAGAGAAGGGCGCAATAAGCGCCCTTTTTTCTTAGGCTGAAGCAAGAAAATTGGCGGTTTATCAATGTAGTGTGTGCGATGCAGAACTGCTTCCCTCCCCCCTCCCTTTTTTTATTGACTTGTCGGTATTTCTCCTCGACGGTGAGTTTTTCCTTACTATGGGCTTATGACGCTATTAACTATTGAGCAGAAAGCGAACTTGGTATCTAACCTGTTCAACGAAGCTGAGTTATCCTATGGTCATGGTGTGGATAATGGCTGGGATGAAGCTGTCTGGGTCGTTCTAAAAGCAATTAATTTTCCAATTGAAAGCGAAATTGTCGATTGGGAGTGTTCGCTTGACGCGGAACAGGTAGCTCGTATCGATGAGCTCGTTGAAAAAAGAATAAGTACTCGCCTTCCGTTTGCTTATATTGTGAATGAAACTTGGTTTGCTGGTTTGAGCTTTTATATCGACCAGCGAGCATTGGTTCCTCGTTCTTTTCTTGGAGAATGGGTCTCTGACCGATTTGAACCATGGCTTGACTCAACTCAAGTCCACTCTATTCTTGATTTGTGTACTGGCTCGGGTTGTATAGCGATAGCTTGTTCTACTTATTTTGAAGACGCAAATGTTGTCGCCAGTGATGTCTCGCCAAAAGCATTAGAGGTTGCGCAAATTAATGTGGCCAAGCATGCGTGTGAGCATAAAGTGGCTCTGAATCAAGGGGATCTGTTCGAAGGCATTAATCAGAAGTTTGATTTGATTGTTTGCAATCCTCCTTATGTTTCTGATGAAAGGATGGAAAAACTGACAAAGGAGTATTTGTTTGAGCCTGACCTTGCTCTGCGTTCTGGTAGTGATGGTCTTGATTTCATTCGTCGACTCATGGCGGAAGCTAGAGAATATCTGAACGACCAAGGGTTTCTTATTCTTGAAGCTGGATCGGCTTCGTTTGAACTTGAAAAAGCGTACCCCTCAATTCCTTTTACTTGGCTAAGCACCGAACATGATGAGGTTGTTGTACTAATCATGTCTGCTGATGAATTGTCACAATTTTTTAGTTAGACAGCTTCTCTCGCGTCAAAATCATTGTACTTAGGGCTAAACTCCTTCATTACTAAGCTTCATGATTGCCCATTGTTGTTAAAAACTTGCCTGCCAACCAATTTTAACTACTTTGGGTTTCTGCGTTGCCCTTAACTTACACACAGCTTGGTAATTTTACTCAAAGGTTGATCGATGGTACAGGTTTCGAATGGTTAACAGGCCATTGGGAGCTTTATGTATGTCTACTTAGACTGCAGAGTATTAGAATGACTTGTAGATTATCCCGGAATATTAGTGGCATGGCACGATTAGTAACCTTGCATGATTTCGTGTTCAGTAATAAAGTCGGGGGCGCCAATTTCGGCAGACATCTATCCATGCATCCTGATGAGAAATGAATAACCAACTCTTTGAAAACGCCAAAAAAGTCATCCCAGGTGGGGTTAACTCTCCAGTGCGTGCCTTTGGCTCTGTCGGAGGAGCGCCGATATTTATCAAGCAGGCCAAGGGCGCCTATGTCTACGGAGAAAATGGCCAGCGATACATCGACTACGTTGGGTCATGGGGACCGATGATTCTTGGGCATGGTGACGAGAGAGTAATCGATGCTGTCAAGGCTCAGGCGGACATTGGCCTCAGCTACGGGGCCCCTACCCTATTGGAAACACAGATGGCAGAGCTAATTTGCCAGCGACTTCCTTGGGTGGAAAAGGTCAGAATGGTGAATTCTGGAACCGAGGCAACAATGAGTGCGATTCGATTGGCGAGGGGCCATACTAGGCGGGACAAAATCATTAAATTTGAAGGTTGCTATCATGGGCATGCAGACAGCCTTCTTGTGAAGGCTGGTTCAGGGGCATTAACTTTTGGAGTACCAACTTCTCCTGGCGTGCCTGTTGCTTTGGCTGAGCATACACTGACTGCGACTTACAATGATTTGGCTTCTATCAAAGGCATCTTCGAAGCGGTTGGCGAAGAGGTGGCTGCGGTGATTGTCGAACCCGTTGCTGGAAACATGAATTGCGTTCCTCCATCCGAGGGATTTCTCTCCGGTATTCGTTCTTTGTGTGATAAATACGGTAGTTTATTGATTATGGATGAAGTAATGACGGGATTTAGGGTAGGACCTCAAGGGGCTCAGGGTTTGTATGGTGTTCAAGGAGACCTCACTACTTTGGGTAAAATAATAGGCGGTGGTATGCCCGTTGGGGCTTTCGGTGGTAGAGCCGACATTATGGCTAATCTCGCTCCAGAAGGTGGGGTTTATCAAGCCGGCACGCTATCTGGGAATCCTGTGGCGATGGTTGCTGGCTTGGAAACACTAAAGGCGATTGATACTGCTGGATTCTACGAAGAGTTGTGTCGCAAAACGGAGAAATTGCTAACGGGGCTTCTCGATGCTGCAAGAACTCATGGGATTGGACTCTGTACAAATCAAGTTGGAAGCATGTATGGTTTGTTTTTCTCTGGTCGCTCCCAGGTTGTGGCGTTTTCCGATGTGATGGCTTGTGATACGGAGCGATTTAACCGGTTCTTTCACGGCATGCTCGATCAAGGTATCTACATTGCCCCGTCTGCCTTTGAAGCCGGATTTATGTCAATTGCACACACAGACAGCGACATTGACAGAACCATCGCAGCCGCCTCAGCCGTATTTTCGACGCTATAGCCTCTTTAAAAGGAGGCGATCTAGATACGGCGTTGTAGGTTTTTTCTTCTGTGAAAGCCGCTGTTTTTTCGCAGGGGCTAAACAAAATCAGTTTCTTGTGCTTTCTCGCCTTGTCTCAGATGAGATGAGGTTATTGCTGCTCGATCGTGATGACGTTTTCGGCTGCGAACCCTTTGTCTCTTGTTATTAGCCCAAATTCGACTTTTTGTCCTTCGATAAGCGTTTTGAAACCATCACCTTGAATTTCCCTAAAATGGACAAAAATATCGTCTTCGGTTCCTTCCCTTTGAATGAAGCCGTAACCCTTTCGATTATCGAACCACTTTACAAAACCGACATAACGATCTGACATACTGATCCTCCAGATTTATTCTTATAATTATTTACTGTAATGCGTCGCCAAAGAGCAGGGTCCATATTGACTTAAGACACTATCTTCTGGTGCAAAGGCGTATTTGAGAAGCTTGGACTTGGCTGAGTATCTCCTATTTAGCGACTGTTTTCCATGTAATTTGTGATGGTGTTTCAATTTTCTGAGTCCTTTTTGTTTTTATCAGTACGTTTATTTTAGTTGGGAGATCGAGTGGTGGGAGCTATTCTAAGCTGTTTTTAACAAACATCAGGCGATTTCTGCCTGGTCTCCTTTTTCAGTTAGCCAAGCTTTTCTATCTGCTGAGCGCTTTTTGGCTAACAGCATGTCCATGACCTCATGAGTGCCATCTTCTTCCCCAATATCTAGTCTCACCAAACTGCGAGTTGATGGGTTCATTGTGGTCTCACGCAGCTGTAGTGGATTCATTTCACCTAAGCCCTTAAATCGTTGGACATTTACTTTTCCGCGAATACTCTCGTTTTGGATTTTCTCTAAGATCGCTGACTTATCACTATCATCTAGTGCGTAGAATACCTTTTTCCCAATGTCGATTCGATATAATGGAGGCATGGCAATACAAACCCTTCCGGTTTCAACCAATACCGGAAAGTGTCGAAGGAACAATGCACAAAGAAGGGTGGCAATGTGAGCACCATCTGAGTCGGCGTCTGCGAGTATGCAGACTCGGCCATACCGAAGGCCTGATAGGTCTGCAGATCCAGGGTCCACCCCAAGGGCAATAGCGATATCGTGAACCTCTTGAGAGGAAAGAACTTCTGCTGGGTCAACCTCCCAAGTGTTCAGTATTTTCCCGCGCAAGGGCATAATGGCCTGAAAGTTCCGATCCCTAGCCTGTTTGGCTGATCCGCCCGCAGAATCCCCTTCTACTAAAAACAACTCCGTCATTTCAAGGTCGTCACTGGAGCAATCCGCGAGCTTGCCAGGTAATGCTGGGCCGGAAGTTATTTTCTTACGCTTTACACGCTTCCCGGCTTTCAGTCGGGTTTGGGCATTTTCAATCGCAATTTGAGCTATCTTTTCTGCATCCGGTATGTGCTGATTTAACCAAAGACTAAAGGCGTCCTTAATGACTGTATGAACGAAAGAGGCTGTTTCCCGAGATGATAGTCGGTCTTTAGTTTGTCCACTAAACTGAGGCTCTTTGGTGCGAACAGAAAGAATGTAAGTGCAGGCTTGCCAAACATCCTCGGGGGTTAGCTTGACGCTCCTAGGTAGGAGGTCGCGAAATTCACAAAACTCTCTAATAGCATCTGTCAGGCCACCACGAAACCCACTAACATGAGTTCCACCCTGAATAGTGGGGATCAGATTGACGTAGCTTTCTGTGATATTGTCACCACCATCAGTCACCCAAGCCACTGCCCAGTCCAACTCACCTTCTTCGCGTTTGTACTCTCCGTGAAAAGGCGGATTAGGTGTGATTTCTGCACCTTCTAATGTGTTGCAAAGATATTGCGCTAACCCTTTTTCATACTGCCAACTTTGATTGTTCTCGGTGTTCTCCTCGTCAACAAAATTGATGTTAAGCCCAGGACACAGAACTGCCTTAGCTCGAAGGTTCCTTTTTAGTCGTGTAATATGAAACTTAGTGGTATCAAAAAACTGCGGGTCAGGGCAGAATTTCAAGGTTGTTCCAGTTGACTTTTTCGGTACTTTTGCGATCACCTGAAGTTCTGTTTGTTTTTCCCCATAGGCAAAGGAGATATGGTGATGTTCACCATCCCGTTTGATCCAGACATCCATTTTGCTTGAGAGTGCATTTACTACTGACACCCCAACACCGTGTAGCCCTCCTGCAAACTGATAATTTGTATCTGAAAATTTACCCCCAGCATGTAACCTCGTTAGGATCAATTCAACGCCGCTAATACCTTCTTCGTCATGGAGGTCAACGGGCATTCCGCGACCGTTGTCAGAAACGGTTAGCGATCCATCGAGGTGAACATGGACTTCTATGGAGTCAGCGTATCCAGCAATCGCTTCGTCAACGCCATTGTCAATTACTTCGTGAGCGAGGTGATTGGGTCGGTCTGTTTCTGTGTACATGCCAGGCCGCTTCCTGACGGGTTCAAGGCCAGTGAGGACTTCGATGGCAGAAGCGTTATACTTAGTGTTCATATTTCGATTTGGTCTGGAAACGTATGCAGGTGAACAAATGTTTTAAAGACGAATTTGATGATCAATACTTCGTTTTCGCCTGGGGAAGATGACGATTACTGTGGCTGTGGATATCGGAATTTGAATGATAACTTAAATCTCTGTAATCAGCATATTGAGTTTCTCTCTATGGGTTCCAATGGTAGACTAAGGATCTTAATAAAAGTAGTGAATCGTCGATCAATAGTTACGATATGAATTGTCCCTTCTGACTTGGTTTCCGTTTTTAACTAGATTGGCTGAATGAGTGCAAGAAATATCGATACCAGGTTTGCATAAATGGTTCTTGTGCGCTGAGCTCACAGGCTGGCACGTGACTTGGATGAGATTTGCGCTGTTTGATTTTCATTTACCTCTATGTAAGACAATAGATACTTGCAACGATCAATGTCCCCAGCAAAGAAAAAAGACACCTCCGATTTCGAACAATCACTGATTGAACTAGAGAAGATAGTAGAACGTATGGAGCGAGGAGAGCAATCCCTCGATGAAACGATTAGCGATTTTGAAAGAGGAATGACACTATCGGATCAGTGTCAAAAAAACCTAGATTCTGCCCAGTTAAAAGTTGAAAAACTGATTAAAAAACATGAGAAATACCAATTGGAATCTCATGAATATGAGCCCGAAGCGGATAATCCATGAGTCGCTTTCACTAAGTACTGTCGTTAAACTGTGATTAGCGACGGGCTGTGTGGTATTTCCAGTCCACTACTTAACTTAGACTCATAAATCGATATTTTAAATCTCTCTTGACTGGATTCACCATTGAAAGATTTTGAGGCAACATGGCGATATTATCGTCAGCGTATTGAAGGGGTGTTGGAAGACAAACTCAACGCAACCACTGATGCTCCTGAGAGCCTCATTGATCCAATGAAGTATGTTTGTCTCGATGGTGGTAAACGATTCAGGGCTTTGCTTGTCTATGCCAGTGGAGAGTTAGCTGGAGCGAAAATGGAACAACTTGATGCGCCAGCTTCTGCCGTTGAACTGATTCATGCTTATTCTTTGATCCATGACGATTTGCCTTGTATGGACGATGATGAGTTAAGGCGTGGTAAGCCGACCTGCCACGTTGCATACGATGAAGCAACGGCAGTTTTGACGGGAGATGCATTGCAGGCTCTTGCCTTTTCTGTCATCAGTGAGGAATCCGAGCAAAAGATATCAGCATCGAATCGAATTAGAATGATCTCTGAACTTGCTAACGCAAGTGGTGCTAACGGAATGGTGGGTGGTCAAATTTTGGATATGCAGGCGACGGCTAACTGTGTTGATTTTGACCAACTGCGATTAACTCATAAGCTGAAAACTGGCGCGCTGATAAAAGCTTCAGCCGTACTCGGTGGGTTAGCTGGAAATGTGCGTGACGCTGATTTTATGAATGGGCTTGAAGATTATGCCAAAATCATTGGACTAGCATTTCAAATTACCGATGATATTCTTGATGTTACCCGAAATAGTGCTACTTTGGGGAAGACAGCAGGTTCTGATAACAGAATGGGCAAAGTTACCTATGTTTCACTTTTGGGCCTTGATGAATCGATTGAACAAGCTGAGCAATTGTCAAGAACAGCTATCGAGATACTCAGGGGTTTAGGTGATAATACAGAATTACTTGAGCAACTCGCACATTTTGTCGTAACTAGGTCATATTAATGCTTCAGGACACAACCACAGGTAAATCGCGTTACCCTTTGCTATTTGGTGTTGATACACCAAGTCAGCTAAGGGATTTGGAACTAGCAGAACTGGAGTTATTGGCGATTGAGTTGAGGGGCTTTCTCATCGAAGTCACGTCCCAAACTGGCGGGCATCTAGCGCCGGGGTTGGGAGCAGTGGAGCTAACTATCGCACTCCATTACGTGTTTAATACACCGGACGATCGTGTTGTTTGGGATATTGGGCATCAGGCTTATCCTCATAAAATCCTGACTGGCCGTCGGGATCGCCTACACTCTATTCGTCAACACAAAGGCCTTTCAGGTTTTCTTAAGCGCAGTGAAAGCGAATTTGATACCTTTGGTGCCGGTCATGCAAGCACGTCGATTAGTGCAGCCCTTGGCATGGCTGTTGCTTCTGGGTTGCAGGGAAAAGACAATGAAGTAGTCGCCGTTATCGGCGATGGCGCGTTGACTGGTGGGATGGCTTTTGAAGCATTGAACAATGCGGGTGATTTGGACGCAAATCTATTGGTCATTCTGAATGACAATGAAATGTCCATCTCCCCGAATGTGGGTGCTATTTCGAATTATCTCGCTCGTATTTTATCTGGACATGCTTACACCACCGTCAGAGAAGGTAGTAAAACCGTTTTGGGAACACTTCCCCCCTCCGTAAAAAACCTCGCAAGGCGGTGGGAAGAACACATGAAGGGCATGGTAATGCCAAGCACGTTGTTTGAGGAATTAGGGTTCTACTATATCGGCCCCATTGATGGCCATGATTTGGACACTGTGGTTACTACGCTGAAAAATATGAAGGAGATGAAAGGTCCGAGGTTTTTGCATGTTGTGACACAAAAAGGCAAGGGTTTTGAGCCTGCGGAGGGAGATCCCTGTGTTTTTCATGGCGTCACACCCTTTAATCCCGACACCGGTAAGTTGGAGATGAAGAAAAAGGGTAGGAGTTATACCAACGTCTTTAGTGACTGGCTGTGTGATATGGCCGAAAGAGATAATCAATTGGTCGGCATAACTCCAGCAATGCGAGAAGGGTCAGGATTGGTGCAGTTTTCAAAGCAATATCCGGATCGATATTTTGATGTAGGTATTGCTGAGCAACATGCTTTGACATTCGCGGCAGGCTTGTCTTGTGAGGGGTTGAAGCCCGTGGTGGCGATTTATTCGACCTTTTTACAGAGGGCTTATGATCAGCTTATTCATGATATTTCAATTCAGGGGTTGGATGTTTTACTAGCAATTGATCGTGCTGGGCTGGTTGGTGCAGATGGAGCGACACATGCAGGTGTTTACGATTATTCTTTTTTGCGGTGTGTGCCCGATTTGATATTGATGGCTCCTGCTGATGAAGCAGAGTGTCGAAACATGTTATTCACAGGTTATCAGTATTGCGGGCCGACGGCAGTTCGTTATCCAAGAGGCAACGGTCCGGGTATTCCAGAGCAAAGTGAGATGAGTCTATTACCTATTGGGAAGGCTGATCTTTGGCGATCGACTACCTGTAAGACAAACAAGGTTGCGATTCTCGCTTTTGGAACGATGGCACATCCTTGTGGGGAAGTTGCCGAAAAGATCGATGCAACTATCGTTAATATGCGCTTTGTGAAGCCGCTTGATGAATCACTGATCCTTGAGTTGTCGAAAAATCATGACTTGATCGTAACTGTTGAAGAAAATGTTCTCTTAGGCGGTGCAGGATCAGGGGTGAATGAATGCCTCCATAAGCATGGTAGAACAGTGGATATTTTGAACATAGGGGTTCCCGATGAGCACCTAGATCACGGCTCACAATCACAACAGCTAGCTGATTGCGGATTAGATAAAGAAAGTATCGAAAAGCAGATTATGAACCGACTATCGGCATCTGTCGATAATACGGTTTTTACTGATCCTTTGACGGCGCTTGGTTCCTGAAATGATTTCTAATCACCTTCAGATAGAGGCTATTAGGCAAACTGCATTTGCACTAACTAGAGAGATATAGAGTGAAATTCTTACTAAAAGCATTTCTGTTTAGTGGACGAGTGATACTAGCTTCCATTTTTGCGTTGTCATTGCAAATTTTCATGATTGTCAGATCCCCAGAGCATTTGCTCCTTGTGCAGGAGAAAGTAAAGTCAGTGATGCCTGTCGGTTTTGGCTCGGTTGAGCTCGATTCCCAATACCGCGTTGCTTACAACTTTATTGGTGGGGACAATATACTGGTCCATACCCTGTTCGTTCTGTTGGCCTATCTGTCCATTATGTTGATTTCAGCTTTGTGCGTCGGCATTTATTCTTATGGAAAGAAGCAGCGCAATGAGCCGACTTAGATTTGTTCACGTGATATTCAGATAAGTTGGGATATATTTACCCAAAAGGAATTGAGATGCGAGTAGAAGGGAGATTGATTCAGGCCAATTTCTGCAGGGTGGCTCAAAAACTGTCATTGAATTGCAACTTTGCTTTGCAATTCAATGACAATCTGATTTAACACTCGATAGGCGACCGATGTCAGAAGTTAATATGTTTGAAAATCCAATTGCACAAGCAAAAAGTGTTCACTTTTCATTCGATCAGCGTTCTATCTTTAATGGGCTGGACCTGCAAATACCCAGAGGCAAGGTGACTGCGATTATGGGTCCTAGTGGATGTGGTAAGTCTACGTTTTTAGGTTTATTAGGCGGGAGGTTAGCCACATTAGCCGGTACGATTTGGTTTGATGGTGACGCAGTACCACAAAGAAAAAGTGACGCTCTTTATGTGATGCGCAAAAAAATGGGCATGCTCTTTCAAAACAGTGCATTGTTGACGGATTTGACTGTTTTTGAAAACGTGGCCTTCCCGTTACGTGAGCAAACCGACCTACCCGATGTGCTAATTCGTATTCTGGTTTTGCTAAAGCTGGAAATGGTCGGACTACGTGGCGCAAGGGACCTAATGCCTGCAGCATTGTCTGGAGGAATGTCTCGTCGAGTTGCATTAGCCAGGGCCATTGTGCTCGATCCCAAAATGGTCATGTATGACGAGCCTTTTGTTGGCTTAGATCCTATTTCCATGGGTGTCATTGTCGGGCTGATCAGAAAGCTGAACGATGCTCTCGGATTAACGTCAGTGGTGGTGACGCATGACGTTGCTGAAGGATGTAGTATCGCAGATTATGTCTATTTACTTGATTCAGGAAAAGTAATCGGACATGGCACTCCTGAAGAAATGTTAGCGAGTACGCAACCAGAAATTCATCAATTTATGAACGGTTTGCCAGATGGGCCGGTTGGTTATCACTACCCTGCTAATGATTACTTAACGGATCTGAGGAGCTGAAAGTGAATTTTCCAGGTAATCTGGGTAGATTTGGATTGCGTTTCGTTGCTCGACTAGGTGCTTCTTTTCTTTTTTTAGTTCAAGCTTTGGCTGGTGCTGTGAAATCGTTACCTCGATTCCACCTAATTATTCATCAGCTTTATTCCGTCGGCGTTTTAACGATGCTGATTATTCTAGTGTCCGGTTTGTTCGTTGGTATGGTGCTGGGTTTGCAAGGGTATTATCAATTGGTTAATTTCAGTGCTGAATCCAGTTTAGGCATGGTCGTTGCGCTCTTTTTGGTTCGGGAGTTGGGCCCAGTTTTAGCGGCATTGCTGTTTGCTGGAAGAGCAGGGTCTGCGTTGACTGCGGAAATTGGATTAATGAAAGCAACTGAGCAGCTCGCCGCGATGGAAATGATGGCTGTTGATCCGATGACGAGAGTGATTGGACCTAGATTCATTGCAGGTTTTATCGCTCTCCCTATTCTTGCGGCGATGCTAAGTGGTGTTGGTGTGTTGGGTGGATACCTAGTAGGACATGGACAGTTTGGTGTGGATGCCGGGGTTTACTGGTCGTCAATGCAAAACGGTGTGGACCTAGTGGACGATGTGCTCAACGGTGTCATAAAAAGTGTTGTTTTTGGATTTGTTGTAACGTGGGTTGCATTGTTTGAAGGCTATGATGCGGTTCCCACATCTGAAGGTGTCAGCAGAGCGACAACTCGAACTGTGGTGACGTCTTCATTGGCGATTTTGGGGGGAGACTACGTTCTCACCGCGCTCATGTTTGGAGGATTATAGACAGATGCAAAATAAAGCAATAGAAGTTTGGGTTGGTGTTTTTATGCTGTTGGGAGTTGTTGCTTTGGTGATGTTGGCTGTTCAGGTCAGCGGAGCGGGTAAGGGGGGGGGAGAAACTTATCGTCTGGAAGCGAAATTTGAGAACGTAGGTGGGCTTAGTGAAAAAGCACCGGTGATGATTGGCGGTGTCAGAGTTGGAAGGGTGGGTGGTATCCGAATCGATAAGGAGGACTATGGAGCAATCGTGGAACTGGAGATTGAAGCACAATATAACAATCTTCCCATCGATACAGGTGCTTCTATTTTGACTGCAGGTTTGCTAGGAGCGCAGTTTGTGGGGCTTTCTCCTGGAGCAGATGATTTTTTTCTTGAGCCAGGAGATATGATGGACTTGACCCAATCAGCAATTCAACTTGAGAATCTAATTAGCCAATTCATGTTTAATCAAGGTAAAGGAGAAGGGTAATGAAATTATTGAACGTCTTCAGCAGAGGGTGGATGATTGTATTAATACCGTGTTTGCTTCTTATCGGTAGCGGGGTACAAGCTGATCCAGCACCGGAAGTGGTGATCGAAAATACGGTTCAAAAGGTGCTGACGGAATTTGTTAATCAGAGAGAAGCCCTAGAAGCAGATAAGAATAGTTTATACAAATTGGTTGATGATTTAGCTAGTCCACTGTTCGACTTTAATTATGTGTCGAAACTGGTATTGGCGAAAAACTGGAAAGCAGCCACTACTCAGCAGAGGTCAGACTTTGCAGAAGAGTTTCGGAAGTTATTGGTCGTTACATATGCGACGGCATTGTTCCAGTATACCGGTGAAGAAAAAATGACGTTTGAAGGAACGGATATAAAGGAGCGAAAAGGCGTGTTATTCGCTAAAGTTAAATCTCAAGTCATGCTAAGTGAAGGCGCTCTCATTCCAGTAGAGTATGCGCTAATCCAAAATGAAAAAAAGGAATGGAAAATTTATAATCTGACGGTAGGCAGCCTTAACATGGCATTGAACTACCGAAAAGTGATTCAGTCCAGCATTCGAAGTTCGAGCCTGGACGAAGTGATTACCTCCATGAGGGAGAATAATGATAAGAACTACTAATTGAGAGTTTGAAGTCCATGGAACCGATAATCCTAATGAAGGACGATTCTTTGATGGTATCTGGCCCCTTGACTTTGAAAACTGTCTCTAAGCTATTTGATCAGCCGCTAGTGTTTAACTCTGCTGCTCAGGTTATCGATCTCAAAGAAGTAACTCATATTGACAGTGCTGGGTTGGCTCTGCTAATTCATTGGTCACATGAAGCACAGAGGGCCCAATCCCGTGCGGTATACTGTAATTTGCCAGAAAACCTAAAAGAGTTAGCGCAGCTATGTATGCTTGATGAGATGTTTAGGTAGTGCTTGTACGCGGTAAATTTTTATTTTTTGCCTAGCTAAGTAAAGAGATTCCAGAAGAACTTGTTCGCCACTAATTTCCCATACCTATCATAGTACGGGGGCTAAAATACTCTCCACCGGGTCTTGGTGTCAGCTATTTTTTGATGAGTACGGCTTTTGGATGGGGTTGTATCATCGAATATTGCCCCCATCAGAGAAATTGCATTTTAACTTTAAAAAATACACGGTCTAAAAAATGGTAACACCTCAAGATATTCAAGGGTGGATAGCTTCCGGCCTAGCTGACAGCGATGTCACGGTAGAGGGCGATGGTCAACACTTTGAAGCAATGATTATTTGTTCCCAGTTTGATGGGAAGTCGCTGATACAGCGACACCAAATGGTATACGGCGTGCTTGGTGATAAAATGAAATCAGAAATTCACGCATTATCGATGAAAACAATGACGCCTCAAGAGTATAATGGTGGAGCGGAAAATTAAACGAGAGAAATAACTATGTCCCTAATTCAAGAAAAGTTGAAAGAAGTAATTGAAAGTAATGAAGTGATTTTGTTCATGAAAGGCTCGCCCGATTTTCCTCAATGTGGCTTTTCTGGCCGGACAGCACAAATCCTAGAGGCCTGTGAGGTTCCATTTGCCTCGGTTGATGTGTTGGCTGATAGTGCTGTGCGAGACGGAATCAAAGAATACTCCAACTGGCCAACTGTGCCGCAATTGTATGTTCGTGGCGAATTCGTAGGAGGTTGCGATATTATGACAGAGATGTATGAGTCTGGTGATTTGCTGAAAGTGTTGAAACCAGAATCTAACTAAACCCTCAGGAATATCTATAAAATGGGATCCGTTTATTGGGTCCCATTTTTGTATGGAAAGTTGGTCTGTTTGCACTAAGCACCAATGCGTGCTTTATTCATCCCGCCTGTCAGTAAACGTTATATGGATGCCCCCAGAACCTGATTACTTGATTTTACGTTGCCAATGGTTCTGCTTTGATCTGTCTCGAGCTATTTCGATGTGATTATCTTAAATTGAGCGTGATACTTTGGTTGCTGATGCTGTGTCCACAGTTTTGTATTCCAATATAAATGAAAACTAATGCCAAATTGATCAAACCCATCAGAAGTTTTGTAATTAGAGAAGGTCGTATGACCAAAGGGCAGAAGAGGGCCCTGGAAGAGCTCTGGCACTTATATGGACTAGATGTCGATAACTTGAGGGGAGCATCCTTGGATCTCGAAACCTGCTTTAACCGAGTAGCACCTACTACGCTGGAGATAGGGTTTGGTGATGGCGGTGCTTTGTTTCAAATGGCGAAGGAATTCCCAGAACGGAATTTCATTGGCGTAGAAGTTCATCGACCGGGAGTAGGAAAAGTGTTGCTTGATATCCATGATGCGGGTTTGAGTAATATAAAAGTATTCTGCGAAGACGGAAATGGTGTATTAGCTTGTGGGTTTGCTGACGCTAGCCTCGGAGGGGTGAATCTGTTTTTTCCAGATCCGTGGCACAAGAAGAAGCACCACAAAAGGCGGATTTTGCAGCCACAATTTATTGAACTTATTGCAAGAAAACTGGTGGCCGGTGGTTGTTTTCACTTCGCTTCAGACTGGGAGCCTTACGCCCTTGAGGCGCTTGAACTATTGGACGATGCGCCCGGTTTGGTTAACCAAGCGGGTCATGGTTTGTTTTCTCCAAGGCCCGACATCCGTCCCCTTACGAAGTTTGAAAAACGAGGTCACCGTTTGGGGCATGGCGTTTGGGACATCATGATGATTAAGAAGCCCGTTAACTAATCTGTAGAAGTTCAGACTTGAGCTGACAGTTACCCGTTTATCAGTAGCTGTCTGTCAGATAGAGTTTAGTTTACAAACTTTTCTTTCCAGATCGCTTTACCGTCGATGAGTGTTTCCATCGGCGTT
>WLWV01000017.1 GCA_012103395.1 Gammaproteobacteria bacterium | reverse complement strand
GATGGCTCAACATTCAACACCTAATCCAGAAAAACCGGCTTTGGCTTCGTTCGCTACGCTCACTTCGCCTAAGCCAAACGAACATCGCTAAAGAAATAAATTACAGACCTCAGGGTACACTACCAGATAATATTGAAGTTTCGATGTAAAACTCCATTCGAGATTTAGCTCTTAGAGTATTTCTAGTAGCTTAAACTATGAATCATTGATCGCTATCTTTGGACCGAAACTCGTATCCACTAATACCCATCCGTTATCGCATCACTACGGAGCTGGTCGAGTATTGGATAAACAGCTTCCAGCAAATCCAGTTTTCTCATTTCCGAAACGCCTAACCAGCGCATCGCCTGACCTTCTACACCCGAAACCTGCCCTTCAAAAGCCGTTACCAAAAACACATCAAGCCAAACTTGCGCGTGGGGATAATCAAATCCAAGCTGTGTAAGCGGCGTGTAGTGAGTAATGGTCACACCCAGTTCCTCGTGTAGCTCCCGCACAAGCGCTTCACCAGGCGTTTCCCCTAACTCCAATTTTCCCCCTGGAAACTCCCACTGTCCCGCGCAATCTTTTCCAGGAGGGCGTTGTTGAATCAAAAATTTATCATTCTCGCGTTGAATAACACCAACAACAACATAGAGTCTATTATCAGGAGCGGTAATCGGCATTAATTTCGACGTATCCATGTGTAAGATCACAGGTCCAGACAATCGATGAACCAGATCCTATTCCTAAATCCGCATCTATAGTGATCTCTTGGCCTTTTAAGTGTTCGGTTACGAGTGACTCATCATATCCTTCTATCACCTGCCCATTTTGAGTAATGAGAATACCACCCATTTTAATTTTCAGCTTATCTCGATCAGCAAGCTCACCAGACTTGCCGACGGCCATCACGACCCTCCCCCAATTGGCGTCCTCTCCCGCGATCGCTGTTTTAACTAGCGGTGAATTAGCAATCGACTTAGCAACGGTTTTTGCAGCATCATCCGTATTAGCGCCGCTGACTGTCACCTTTATTAGTTTAGATGCTCCTTCTCCATCCCTGACCACCTGAACAGCCAGATCTTCCATTAGCTCGCACAAAGCCTTCCTAAACAGCGAAAAATCATTGTCCTCGATAGACGATGGAACACTGTTGCAAGCCCCCCCTGTCGCAAATAGCAAACAAGTATCACTGGTTGATGTGTCACTATCGACAGTTATCGAATTAAACGAAACATTATTGGTTTCAACCAATAATTCCTGCAAAATATTAGCTGGAATTGCCGCATCGGTAAAAATAAATGCCAGCATGGTCGCCATGTCAGGAGCAATCATGCCAGAACCTTTGGCAAACCCACTAATCACTACACTCTGTCCGCCAATACTGGTTTGCACTGTAGCACCTTTAGCGAAGGTGTCAGTGGTCATAATTGCCTTCGCCGAGGCCTCCCAATGGTCATCACAGAGACCTGAATATAACTCAGGTATCCCATCGAGCACTTTGTCAATGGGAAGCAGTTCACCAATAACGCCTGTGGAAGCCACGAAAACATCTGAAGAATCACAGCCTAGAGTGTCCGCCACCGCATCGCAGGTTTGCATTACATGCAAGTCACCCCTTCGACCTGTGAACGCATTCGCGTTGCCCGAATTCACGATCACCGCCCTTGCAGTACCTGTTTTCAGGTTTCGTCGACAACAGTGTACAGGAGCACCAGCGGTAAGCGACTTGGTAAACACACCAGCAGCGGTCGTCCCCGGTTCGAATACTGCTAACATCATGTCATCACGATCTGGGTACTTAATGCCTGCCGCCAAAGTAGAAAGTGTCACTCCGTTTACCGGGATTAAAGACGGGAAAACCGATGGAGCTAATGGAGATCGTTGCACAATAATTCGGGCTAATAAAGATAATACTTAATAGTAATCTAGATAGGAGTAGGTTGTTAACTCTAGGCTAGTTTACAGTCTCAATTTAGTTTACCGTGGCATTGTTTATACTTCTTTCCAGAGCCACAGGGGCAAGGCATATTCCTTCCCACTTTTTGAGTACTACGAGTATAAGTTTCACCACTTTGAGCCGAGGGCTCTTTGCGGCGTCCTCGTGTCGGTTCTGATTTTTCTGCGGACAACGCGGTATCGGCTTGAGGTTGAGCGGCAATTTGAGCCGCGTACTTCTCCGCGGCCTCCTTTCTCCGTTGTTCCTCCATTGCGATCATTTCCTCTTCTGTGGGGATATGAAATTTCGCTAATATTGAAACTACTTCAAATTTTACCGACTCAAGCATATCAGTGAACATCTCAAACGATTCCCTTTTATACTCCTGCTTAGGGTTCTTCTGGGCATATCCCCGTAATCCAATACCTTGCCTGAGGTGATCCATATTCGAAAGGTGTTCTTTCCACTGTTCATCAAGCACTTTTAGCATCACACTCTTTTCAAAGTGGCGCATTCCTTCGGAACCAACTCTACTTTCTTTAGACGACATTAGATCATCAATAGACTGTTTGACCTTTTTTCTTAAGGTCTCCTCGTGCAAACCGTCATCAGTATCAAGCCATTGCTGTATAGTTAGCTCTAAGCCGAAGTCATTCTTTACATCTTTCTCGAGCGATTGAACATCCCATTGTTCTTCCAAGGTTTGAGGTGGGATACTACGGCTAACCATGGCGTCAACCACTTCTTCCTTGGTGTGGTTGATATATTGAGAAATATCGCTATTCTCCATCAACGTATTACGCTGTTCGTAGATCACTTTTCGCTGTTCGTTTGCAACATCGTCGTACTCCAACAGCTGCTTTCGCATGTCAAAGTTGTGGCCTTCTACTTTCTTTTGTGCATTCTCAATTGCCCGAGTTACCCAGGGATGCTCAATGGCTTCACCCTCCTCCATACCCAGTTTTTGCATCAATCCAGCTATTTTCTCTGAACCAAAAATCCGCATCAGGTTGTCGTCAAGCGAGAGGTAGAACTGACTCGATCCAGCATCACCCTGCCGGCCACACCGCCCTCTCAATTGATTATCTACCCTTCTCGATTCGTTTCTCTCAGTACCTAACACATGCAGCCCGCCAGCTAATAAGACCTGTTCATTTCGTGATTTCCATTGCTCACTAATTGCTTCCCGCTTACTGTCGTCGTCCACGCCCATCAACTCAATACCGAGATTCCCTCCTAGTACTATGTCGGTTCCCCTCCCCGCCATATTAGTCGCGATGGTCACTCGTCCAGGACGACCAGCCTCTGCGATAATTTCAGCCTCTCTTTCATGCTGCTTCGCATTAAGCACCTCATGATCAATGTTCATCTTCTTGAGTGTCGCCGACAAGCGCTCTGACGATTCAATCGAAGCCGTGCCGACTAAAACGGGTTGGCCACGCTTTTGACACTCCTCAACACCTCCACAAATAGCCATGAACTTATCTTCGATTGTTCGATATACCAAGTCGGGAGAATCCTTACGAACCATGGGGTTATTAGTTGGAATAATAACAACCTCCAAACCATATATCTGAAGAAATTCAGGTGCTTCAGTGTCCGCTGTTCCGGTCATGCCGGACAGTTTGTCATACAATCGAAAGTAGTTTTGAAACGTAATCGAAGCCAGTGTTTGGTTTTCCTGCTGAATTTCAACTCCTTCCTTTGCTTCGATCGCCTGATGGAGTCCGTCTGACCACCGACGACCGGCCATCATACGACCAGTAAATTCATCAATGATGACAATTTTATTTTCCCGAACAATATAGTCAACGTCTTTTTGGAAAATGTGATGAGCTCGAAGCGACGCATACAAATGATGCATCAAGCTGATATTTCCAACCTCGTAAAGGCTGCTCCCCTCTGGCAGTAATTCCTCAGCAATGAGTAGCTTCTCAGCATTCTCATGGCCTTCTTCAGTCAGTGCAACCTGCTTCGATTTCTCTTCAATACTGAAATCTCCCGGCCCATCCTCTTCTTGTTGCCTTACAAGACCTGGCGCGATCAGATTAATTTTACGATAAAGGTCAGTACTCCCTTCAGCAGGGCCAGAAATGATCAATGGCGTACGTGCTTCGTCAATCAAAATGGAATCCACTTCATCTACGATTGCAAACCCCAATCCTTTTTGTGCGCGATCCTGAGCAGCAAAAGCCATATTGTCCCGCAGATAATCGAAA
The DNA here is from genome assembly GCA_012103395.1 of Gammaproteobacteria bacterium. GTDB lineage: Bacteria > Pseudomonadota > Gammaproteobacteria > Arenicellales > Poriferihabitantaceae > WLWV01. Next base: position 20,685 of record WLWV01000017.1, on the reverse strand, counting down.
CCAAATTCATTGTTCGTTCCATACACAATATCACGATTATAAGCTTCCTGCTTCTGTACTCTTTCCTGACCTGAGAGAATAACGCCCACTGACAATCCAAGGAAATTATAGATCTTGGCCATCCATTCAGAATCACGTTGGGCGAGATAATCATTCACTGTTACAATGTGGACAGGAGATCCGCCGACAGCATTGAGGTAAGCGGGCAATGTGGCCATCAAGGTTTTTCCCTCGCCGGTTTTCATTTCTGATATCTTGCCTTCGTTCAACACCATACCGCCGACCAGTTGCACGTCGAAATGCCTAAGCCCCAATACCCGAACCGAAGCTTCCCTGACTACCGCAAACGCCTCAGGCAATATCGTGTCAAGCGCCACGCCGTTTTCAACTTGACTTTTAAAATATGCTGTTTTAGCGCACAGCTCTTGGTCGTTCAGTTTTTGCAACTCAGATTCCAGCGCATTAATACGTTCAACTGATTTGCCCATTTTCTTCAACAGACGTTGATTACGATCGCCAAATAGTTTTTTCAGTGCTTTTTGCAGCATAAAGATAGTACTATTTTAGTTTCCGCGGGATTATGCCAGAGTCAATACGTTACTTTAAGGTAATTATTAAAGAATGAAGTCGTTTAAAAAAATTTCAGGGCTGATAAAAAACGAGTTATCGAGCTGTCACGACGCACCAGTTTCGCAAAATGTCCAAAACCAGCTGAGAGAAAGCTGGAGAAATCACGCCGGTGATTCGATCATGCACACATTTCCCCTGCTATTCCAGTCAGGAAGATTAGTGATCTATTGCGACTCTTCTGTTTGGTCCACCTCTTTAAGGCACCAACAAACATCACTTATCAGTAAACTATCCACCGACGGTATTGCAGTGAAAGAGATAAAAATCAAAGTACACCCTATCTCTATCCCCACGACCGAGAAAACAAAGGAAGCAGCACTATTGTCGGCATCCACTTCAAATCAAATTCGGTCCACCGCAAATCGGTTATCACACCCTGGATTAAAAAAGTCGCTACTAAAGCTCTCTAAACGGCAAGTTAAAGTCGATTAGGTTGCTCAGATCATCCTTTGTGAAGTAACACCCCAAGGTAGGAATTGACTAGTGGAAAACTCTACGCCGTTGCAGCAGTGGATACAAAAGAAATCGGAACTTGCGCCTCATCTTCAAAAGTGACCAGCTCCCATGCGGACTCATCTGCGAGTAATTGTCTCAGTAGTTTGTTATTCAAAGCATGCCCTGATTTATGAGCGCTAAAAGCACCGATCAAGGGATGTCCAAGAAGATAGAGATCCCCAATCGCATCCAAAACTTTATGCTTGACGAATTCATCCTCATATCTTAAGCCATCATCATTCAGAATATGAAAAGCATCCATGACAATGGCGTTATCGAAACTACCGCCTTGAGCTAGGCCTGCATTTCTTAGCGCTTCTAAATCATCCATAAAGCCGAAAGTTCTCGCCCTACTTACTTCCTTAACGAAAGAGGTCGTCGAAAAATCTACCGTTGCGACCTGAGTCGAGTTTTGCAGAATTGGATGATCAAAATCGATTGCGAAAGAGACTTTAAATCCGTCAAACGGCTCAAACTTCACCCATTTGTCGTCTTCTGCTAGCAACAGCGTTTTCTTAATTCGAATAAATTGTTTTAGTTTTTCCTGCTCTAAAATGCCTGCTGATTGCAAAAGAAAAACAAATGGGCCAGCACTTCCATCCATAATAGGCACTTCTGGAGCACTCAATTCCACGAATGCATTATCAATGCCCAGTCCGGCAAATGCAGACATCAAATGTTCGACTGTTGATATTTTTACACCCTGCTGCTCCAATGTCGTTGACAGTCTTGTATCACTTACATTGTCTGGTCGTGCTTCTACAGAAACTTCCGGATCCAAATCAACTCGTTGAAAAACTATACCGGTATCCGCTGGCGCAGGGCGCAAAGTGAGGTATACTTTTTCTCCGGTGTGTAACCCTACTCCGGTAGCGCGAATAACATTTTTGAGTGTGCGCTGTCTGATCATTCTAGTTTCATTGAGGGAAATAGGTTAGCAATTTTTATCAGGGCTGATAAAACGGCGAATGTTACACCAAAGCGATAATGAATAGAACTGCTTTGGTGAAACCATTCTGACGTTTTAGTAGCACTTTCCTAAGTGCTTCAGTCAGCCTGCCGACGGAGAAAAGCAGGAATATCTAAGTAATCCATATCGAGTTTTGACGCCTCGGCGGTTGCCGCCCCAGCCCTTGCAAACCGCTTAGGTGGAAGGCGCCTTTGATTCATTTCCCCAGTAGACTCTACCGGCTGTGGGACTGATTGTAGCGCCGGCTCCTCAGGTACGATCTCTGACTTTGCTTCAGCTTTCGTATCCACTAGTCCCGTCGCAACCATCGTCACTCGAAGATCACCCGCCATTGAAGGATCAAAAGCAGTACCAATGACGACATTGGCATCAGGTGCCGCAAATTCATTGATGGCGTTGCCGACAGCTTCAAATTCACCAATCGCCATATCAGGTCCAGCCGTGATATTCACGAGCAAGCCTTTGGCACCATACAGATTGATGTCTTCCAGCAGTGGACTGGATATCGCCTTTTTCGCAGCTTCCAGCGCTCTATTTTCACCGCTCACTGTTGCTGAACCCATCATTGCCATACCCATTTCAGACATCACTGTTCTTACATCAGCGAAATCCACATTAATCAATCCGGGCCGGGTAATCAACTCCGAAATACCTTGAACGGCATTGAAAAGCACCTCATTTGCTTTGTTAAAGGCGTCAACCAATGTGGCATTCTGACCCATAACAGCAAGCACCTTTTCATTCGGAATAATAATCAGAGAATCCACTTGGTCCTGTAATTCGGCGATACCTTGCTCGGCATACTTCATCCGTTTTTTACCTTCAAATGGAAACGGTTTAGTCACAACCGCAACGGTGAGAATCCCTTTTTCCCGTGCGAGTTCTGCAATGACCGGAGCGGCTCCTGTTCCGGTTCCGCCACCCAAACCCGCCGTAATAAAAATCATATCTGCCCCATTGATTGCCTCGGCGATTCGGTCACGATCTTCTACTGCGGCTTGGCGACCTACCTCTGGGTTCGCTCCGGCCCCAAGGCCTTTTGTCAGACCTTCACCCAATTGCAAAACAGTTGGCGCATTGGACCTTGCCAACATTTGTGCGTCCGTATTAGCACTAATGAACTCAACACCCTCCAAATCCGCCGTGAGCATATGCTCTACTGCATTACCACCGCCGCCGCCAACGCCGATGACCTTGATCACCGCCTGTTGGCCTACTGCATCTACTAACTCAAACATAATGTTTCCTCCGCACATGTAAGAAAAGGGTAAAAAAGACGGGACTGTCTGAAATTTCCTGCCTTTGTAAATTAAATTTTTTCATTAAAAGCTTCCTCTAAACCAACCACTGATTTTCTTCATCACTGTTCTCAACGTTCCCGGCTGGCTAGTAATGTGTTGCAATTGCTGCTTATTAGCATGACCAAACTGCACTAGACCGATACCCGTGGCATAAATCGGATTCCTCACTACTTCGCTTAAACTGCCATCATAGTTGGGCGTGCCTACTCGCACAGGTAAATGAAATATTTCCTCCGCGAGCTCGATCATCCCCTGAATTCGAGAACTCCCCCCTGTGAGTACAATGCCTGAACCTATTAACTCTTCGAAGCCGCTTCGCCTGACTTCTGCTTGTATCAACAGCAATAGCTCCTCCATTCTCGGTTCGATTATTTCCGCAAGATTTTGCCTTGAAAGCGTTCTTGGTGGCCTACCACCAATGCTTGGAGTCTGAATGGTCTGCCCTTCATCCACTAGTTTCGCTAGTGTGCATCCGTATTTCTTCTTCAAGTCTTCAGCCGCTTGAGTTGGAGTATGAAACGCTACCGCAATGTCGTTGGTTACTTGGTCGCCAGCGATAGGGATAACTGCTGTGTGCCGAATCGCTCCTTCCGTAAATATGGCGATGTCCGTTGTCCCACCGCCAATGTCGATCATGCAAACACCCAACTCTCTTTCATCTTCGGTTAACACAGACTCACTCGAAGCAATCTGTTCCAAAATAATGTCATCCACTTCCAATCCACAACGACGAATGCATTTAACGATATTCTGCGCTGCGCTGACGGCTCCGGTAATCATGTGAACCTTTGCCTCCATCCGAACACCACTCATCCCAATGGGCTCTCTGATTCCATCTTGGTCGTCAATCACAAAGTCCTGAGGTAGCACATGAAGAATTCGCTGGTCATTGGGAATCGCCATGGCCTTTGCCGCATCAATCACTCGCTCAATATCGTTCTGAGTCACTTCATTGTCTTTAATGCCCACGACACCATGAGAATTAAAACTATTGATATGGGCACCGGCTATCCCGGCATAAACCGAATAAATCTGACAACCCGCCATCAATTCTGCTTCCTCAACAGCGCGCTGAATGGACTGAACGGTAGATTCAATGTTTGCAACCACGCCCTTCCTTAAACCTCGAGCGGGATGATGTCCAACACCAATCACTTCCATCTCACCAAACTGATTTATTTCGCCCACGATCACTAGAACCTTTGACGTTCCAATGTCCAAACCCACGATCAGATTATTGTTCGTTTTTTTTGCCATAATCTTATTGTGACTCCGAACTGATTTCGTCAGCGTCGGTCGTGTTCGCTAGTTCCTCAATCCATCCTACAGCAAACCCATTTGGATATCGTAAATCGATGGAGTGTATGCGCGAAAACTTGAGCAAGAGCTCTTGCTTTAACACATCGATTAGCCGCTCTACTTTCTCTTTTGCTTCCTGTTTCTCGACAATTACGGTTATTGAGTGATCTAGCAATACCGCTGCAGAAGCTGAAGCACTCTCTTTATATGTGGCCGCGAGCGCACCCAAAGATACGTCCAGATACCATAAATGGCCATGATCCAGTTTTAACTCATTCAGTATTAATCCATGTTCACCAAAAAGACTGGACCACGTTTGGAAGTTTTCCCAGATCATTGATCGTTGTTTCTCTGGCCCATCGATCAGAGGCAATCGTGCGGCTTTTTGAGTTTCCTGCCGCGCGACAAGGTCCCCAGTAAAATTGACCCACCTATCCTCACCCCACTTAGCCACCGGTTGCACCTCAACGATTTCAACCTGTAAAGTTGAGGGCCATACCCGACGAAGTGAAGCAGAGAAAACCCAAGGCAATGCCTCAATGTGAGTTTCTAGCTTAAGCAAGCTCGCGGAAAAGTAATTACCAACCAAATAGCTTTCCACCACTTCTTTGATTTGCTGACCATCCACATGGTTGAACTCACCTTTCACTTCAATCTCATTTATTTGAAATTTCTCCGGGTGGAACAAGCGGTCAGCCAGTAATACCACCAGTAGCACAACCACCAGAGTAAACGCGATCAACGCGACCCAAATTGATCGACCACGGCTCTTCCGAGTGGCGGATTGACGGTGAGATCCAAAAACCTCAGTTACCGAGGAGATCGTCTTTGTCTCTTCATTGACACTTAATAAAAAACGTAAGTTAGACCGAATACTACCGATTCTCTGCTCAAACCCAATCAAAGCCTGAGCCAAAATAGAACGCTCTAGTAGCAATTCAATCATATTGGGCATAGCGGTCATTCAGACCTCCCGATCACTCTAACTTCCGTCTTCAGTTGAACGTTAAATGAATCGAAAACGTCATGTTGAATTCGCTCGATGAGCTCGATAATATCCGCTGCGTTCGCGTCTCCCTGATTGATAATAAAGTTCGCATGAGTCGTTGACACTTCAGCCCCTCCAATCTTCTCCCCTTTCCAGCCCGCTTGTTCAATCAGCCTTGCCGCAAAGTTTCCTTCTGGGTTTTGAAATACAGACCCTGCATTGGCGCTTTGAATAGGTTGAGAGGCACTTCGCTTGTCCAACAGACTTCTTATTTTCTCCTTACCCTGCCAATTCTCTGGTGCAATCTTGAGTTTCAACCGCCCCTCTGTAATCCAATGCGCCAAAGGAATGTCGGCTGATCTATATCCATAATCAATTTCTTCTGCTTGTAAAGTGGAAAGGTTCCCTTGCCGATCAACGCATTCAACTTCCTGCACCCAAGGCCAGGTTTCTCCTCCAAATGCTCCCGCATTCATTGCCAATGCGCCACCAAAAGAACCCGGCACACCAGCAAGAAACTCCACTCCAGTTAAACCACACTGTGAAGAGATACGCGCAATCTTCGCACTAGAAACTCCAGCCTGAGCAATGATGACATCGGGTTCGACGTGTTGTATTTTGGATAAACCCTTTGCAGTTCGCAAAATCATTCCATCCACTCCACCATCACGAACAAGCAAATTGCTGCCCAAGCCCATCCAGTATAGCGGCATGGTAGGTGGCAACTGCGTTAGTAGTTTAATCAAATCGGCTTTGTCAGCAGGAGTATAAAAATATTCCGCCTTTCCACCAACACGCCAGCTAGTGTGTCGAGACATAGGCTCGTTCACCAGCAGCTGTCCCTGCAATCCCTCCATAAAGTCAGGCGCTTTGTGTTGCATCCCAACCATCATTGATTTTCTCCTCTAGCAAACAACAGTTTGCTACCCGCCAAAGACTGAGCAAACCGACCTATATCACCAGCCCCGAGTGTCAGTAAAACGTCACCATCCGATAAAACACTAGGTAACAGATCACCCAAGTCACTTAAACTCTCAACAAAAATGGGATCTTTGCCACGCTTGCGAATGGCTTTACATAAAGACCGGCCGTCAGCACTCGCTATTGGTTTTTCTCCTGCTGGGTAAACTTCGGTAACGATCAGATTATCTACTCCAGCCAACAGTTGAGCGAAGTCATCGAATAGATCTCTTGTCCGGCTATAGCGATGCGGCTGAAATGCAACGATGATTCGCTGGCCTGGCCAGCATGCATAGGCAGCTTCTAGCGTGGCGGAAAGCTCTCGAGGATGATGAGCGTAGTCATCTACCAACTCAACACTCCCTTTCGTTAACGTAATTCTCGCCAAGTGCTGGAACCGCCTCCCTATACCTTCGAAACTAGACAGCGCCTTTTGAATTGCCTCAACGGGCAGCCCCAGTTTGTATCCTATTGCTACTGCGGCTAATGCATTGAGGACATTGTGCTTCCCTGGCATTGATACACTGAAGCGAACCTTTTCACCATCATTACATTCAACGTCAAATGAACTAACACTATTTTTCTGAATCATGTTTGTCGCTCTGAAATCTACGCCTTCAGCGAAACCATAACTCACAACCGGCTTACTTATTTGTCCAGCTAATTCTTTAACTACGGGGTCATCGAAACACAAAATTGCTAATCCATAAAAGGGCAAATTGTGAAGAAAATCAACGTATGCTTTTTTTAGAATCTCAAAGTCCCCTGAATAGGTTTCCATGTGATCTTCATCAATATTCGTTACCACAGACATCTGAGGCTGCAGATGCAAAAATGATGCGTCGCTTTCGTCAGCTTCAGCGACCAGATATTCACCAGCTCCCAGACGGGCATTGGTATTCACGCTGTTCACAACACCTCCAACAATGAATGTTGGATCCATTTCCGCAGCAACTAGCACGGCGGAAATTAAGCTAGTGGTAGTGGTTTTTCCATGGGTTCCGGCGATCGCGATTCCTTTTCTAAACCTCATTAACTCCCCCAGCATTTCTGCCCTAGGCACAATGGGTATTTTATTTTCCTCCGCCTCTCGAACCTCTTCATTGCTGCTATCGACCGCACTGGAAATGACTACGGCATCCGCGCCCATTATTTGCTCACTTCGATGCCCAACATAAATAGTCGCTCCAGCTCGACGCAGATGAGCAAGTCTCGCGCTTTCGTTCTTATCTGAACCTGATACTTTGAAGCCTAGATCCAGCAGCACTTCTGCGATACCGCTCATCCCAATACCACCAATTCCAACGAAATGGATATGTTTCACAAACTCACGCACGAGTCACCTCCACACAAGTTGTTGCAGCTCGATGTGCTGCTTCAGGTTTCGATAGTAATCGAGCCTGAGTCGCCATTTTTACTAGCGCTGCTCTATCTTCTGATAAATAATCCAATATTTCCGTCCAGCGTCCACCAATGAACTTCTCTTGGCTGATGCAAAACGCCGCTTCCTGACTCACCAGATATTCTGCATTTATTGTTTGATGATCACTCACCGCATAAGGATACGGAACGAAGATCGCCACAACACCCGCCGCGCACACTTCGGATACCGTCATCGCCCCAGACCGACAAATCACGATATCAGCCCAAGCGTAAGCGTCTGCCATATCATCGATGAATTCCGAAACATCGCTCTTTATTCGGGTAAAACGATATCGTTCTTTGACCGTTTCAACCGGTGTTCTTCCACACTGGTGCCTTATTTCGCAAAAATCTGCGGCACGATCTTTCAACAAGTTTGGCAAATACTCGTTAAACACTTGAGCTCCCAAGCTTCCACCAATCACTAAAATTCTCAACGTTCCGAATCTGTTCGACAGCCGCTCTGCCGGAGCCGGCAGTGACAAAATATCCTTTCTCACTGGATTTCCAACCCATTCGAACTTGTTAATTCCCCGAGCTTCAGGGAAGCCTGACAGGGTTACTTTACTTACTCTGGATAGCCACTGATTGGTCATTCCTGCCACCGCATTTTGCTCATGCAATACTAGCGGGACTCTCAAAAATGCCGCTACCAACCCACCCGGGCCGGACACGAAACCACCCATTCCCAAAACGGCAAGCGGCTTCCTCTTTCTGAAAATTTGTAAGCTCTGATAGATCGCAATCAACAACATCAATGGCATTGTTACTTTCCGCTTCCAGCCACTTTGTCGAATTCCCTTAACGTTAATTCCGTCGAAAGGAATGCCCGTCTGTCCAACAAGCTTTTCTTCCAAACCACTTCGCGCACCTAACCAAGTGACTTCCACCCCTTCTTCAACCAATAATTTCGACACTGCCAATGCTGGGAAAATGTGCCCCCCCGTACCCCCAGCCATTACCAATACTCTGCTCATCGAGGCCTCCCACTATTCACTCGACACTGCTTGTCGATGGCCAACAGAACGCCAATAGCCAACATATCCGTAACCATGCTACTGCCCCCGTAACTCATAAACGGTAACGTCAACCCTTTAGTTGGCAACACGCCAATATTCACACCAATGTGTACACTGGCTTGGAGCGCAAAAAGTAAGCCAATGCCCTGAGCAAGGAAACCTGCGAACCGTTGGTTCTGAAGAAAGGCTTGGGATGCGATGTGGAAAGTTCGACACAGAAATACGGAGAAAAGTATCAACACGAATAGAATTCCAACGGCCCCAAGTTCTTCGCCGATAATCGCCACTAAAAAGTCGTTTCCCGCATGGGGCAAATAGAATAGCTTTTGTATACTGCCACCTAAACCTACTCCGAACCATTCCCCACGGCCAATAGCAATCAATGACTGAGAAAGTTGGAAGCCTGATTGAAAGGGATCAGCCCAAGGGTTCTGGAAACTCAGAAGTCGGTTTAAACGATAAGGGGCCATGACTAATATTCCGGCCATCAATCCAATCGCCACTGTACTGCTTAAAATGAAGTGCCAAAAGCGGACGCCAGCCAAAAACATCATACAGCCAGCAGTGGCTGTAACCACCACGGTAGTTCCGAAGTCGGGTTCCAGTATCAACAATAACCCAATGGTCCCAACCACCAAACCAATATTGACGATACCCACTTTGAATAAATGAAGATCGTCGCGTTTTCGGGATAGATAATCAGCAAAGTAGATAATGGATGCTATTTTCACAAACTCAGAAGGCTGAAAACGTAGCCCCATCACACTGAACCATCTCATACTTCCATTTACCTCTATTCCAATTCCTGGTACCAACACGATTGCCAATAAAAGCAGTCCAAGTAACAACAGCTTTTTGCTCCAAGCTTGCAACCACTCAATCTTGATAAACGAAACCACAACGAGAAAACCAAACCCTAAGCCAATATGAGTCAAGTGTTTGGTTAATGTGTCGTAATTAATATTCAGTGTTTTCTTGTCACCAGCAATGGTTGCCGAATAGACCATTACCGCACCAAGAGACAACATGACAGCAATCGTTCCAACCAACCATGGATCATACTTTTTCAGGCTGCCTGGCTCGGCGCCCCTCGTTCGGCCTGCTTGCATAGTCCGGTTATTAGTCACAGGACAACTCCAGCACTAGCGCTTTAAATCTCTCACCTCGGTGTTCATAACTATTGAACATGTCATAACTTGAACATGCCGGTGAGAACAAAACAGTTTCACCGTATCGTGCAAGCTCATTCGCCAAACTCACCGCCTGCTCCAAACCTTCGCTACGATGTATCGTCGTGGCATCACCAATTCCTTCTTCGATTTTGCCCGCATCCCTACCAAACAGAATCGCATGCTTAACTTTTCGGTTAACAACTCCAAATAGAGGGGAGAAGTCCGCATCTTTACCAAGACCACCGGCGATTAGAATCACCTCGGTGTCTAAACCCTTGATTGCTGCACTGGTGGCACCAACATTGGTACCCTTGGAATCATTAATCCATGTCACCCCCCCATGCTCCATCACATATTCACATCGGTGGGGTAGCCCCGGATACTGAAAAGCAGCTTCCATCATTTGAGTAGTAATCTTCAAGCCAACGCCATCAATGAGCGCCATCGCAGCCAGTGCATTCGATACATTTTGATCACCATTCATCGTCATATTCCTGATGGCGCCAAACCATTCACCGCCTTTGGCAAACCCTTTTTCGCCATGGCGGTCAATGATGCCAAATTCTCCAGCATTCTCTGGGACATCCAACCCAAAACTACCTACTCGCACTCCCAGTTCGGTAACACCCTTATGATGGTTTTCATCGCGATTGATCACAGCGCATTTCGCATTCTGATAAACCCGATACTTCGAATCGGTGTAGTGGTTCAGACTTGAATAGCGATCCATGTGATCTTCACTGATGTTCAAAACCACGGATGATTCGCAAGCCAAGCTCTGCGTCGTGTCGAGTTGAAAGCTGGACAACTCCAGCACATAATAGTCTGGCGCTTCATGGCTAAGAAGATCGAGAGCTGGAATGCCGATATTTCCCCCTGTCTTAACGTTTAAGTTGGCTGCCTCCAGCATTTTTGAAACCAGCATTGTTACCGTAGATTTACCATTCGAACCGGTAATTCCTATTACTGGTGCATTCACCTGTCGCGCAAACAATTCAATATCGCCAATGACTGATACTCCGTCCACCGCAATACCCGGACTGGCCACTATTTGTCTGTAATGATCAAAAGAACCGTATGGTATCTCTCCAAGAATGACAGAGACATGGGGAAACTCAGCTCTCAACTCATCGAGGCAGGGAGGGCATTGGCGAGAGTCCGCAACCACCGTGTCTATCCCAGATGTAACTAAATACCGGACCACAGAAAACCCCGTTACCCCCAGTCCAATGACAAGGGTCGGCTTTGTGTTTCGTTTTGGAAGAGTCGCTGACGGCACTTATGATTCCTGCTATCTGACCTTTAACGTTGCAAGTCCCACTAACACGAGGATGAAACTAATAATCCAAAACCGCACAATGACCCGGGGCTCCGGCCAACCTTTCATTTCAAAATGATGGTGTAAAGGTGCCATTCGAAAAATCCGCCTACCTATGAGTTTGAAAGAAGCGACTTGTAAGATGACAGACACCGTTTCCATCACAAACACTCCACCCATGATGACCAGAACGATTTCTTGGCGAACGATCACCGCCACAATACCAATAGCTGCTCCCAGCGATAATGCACCAATGTCTCCCATAAAGACCTGAGCAGGATAAGCATTGAACCAAAGAAAACCGAGTCCAGCTCCAACCAGTGCAGCACAAAACACAAGGACTTCTCCTACTCCAGGGATGTAGGGAATGCCAAGATAACCTGAGTAAATTGAATTTCCGGTAGCGTAAGCGAAAATACCTAATGCACCTGCAACCATTACTGTGGGCATGATCGCCAAGCCATCCAGTCCATCCGTTAAGTTGACGGCATTACTAAACCCAACAATAAACAAATACGACAAAACAACGAATCCCCAACCAAGAGGCAGTGCGATATCCTTGAACAAAGGGACCAGTAGCATGTGCTCAGCAGGGGACTGAGCGGTAAAGTATAGAAATAGTGAGGCCATCAGCCCCGCTATGCTTTGACACAAAAACTTGTTACGCGACCCCATTCCCCTCGGATCTTTATCAACCAATTTTCGATAGTCATCGATCCACCCAATCACTCCGAACGTCGTTGTGGTGAAAAGGATGACCCAGATAAATCGATTGTTCAGATCAGCCCAAAGCAAGGTCGAAAGCATTACTGCGATTAGAATGAGTCCACCACCCATTGTCGGCGTACCAACTTTGTCGAAATGAGTTGGAGGGCCATCATCACGTACTGTTTGCCCAATTTGATAAAAACTCAATTTTCTTATCATTGCAGGTCCGAAAACGAAGAAGATACCCAACGCCGTTAAGACTCCACAAATTCCTCGCACCGTCAAATAGCGGAACACATTAAAAGCGCTGTGATCCTGAGCGAGCTGATTAAACAACCATGTCAACATAAGAGTTCCCCGCTATTCGATTTCACATCAGTTACTTCTCCAACCACTCTCTCCATACCCGAAGATCGAGATCCTTTGATAACCACAAGCACGTCTGCATCCAACACTGACTTCAATTCTTCAACCAATGCCGTCAATGAAGAAAACTGTTTGGCGTCGCCGCCATAACCCTCAACATAGGCGCTTGATACTTGCGTATTTTTTTCGGACAGGCAGTAAAGTTGTTCGATACCAGCATCCTTTGCGTACTTTCCAATTTGGTAATGCAGATCCCAAGCGCTATCACCAAGTTCCGCCATCTCGCCCAACACTAGAATTTTACGTCGGTCCATTCTCGCTAACACATCAATCCCCGCCTTCATCGACGCAGGGTTGGCGTTATAGCTATCATCCACAATCATGGATCCGAACAGGCCATTCTTCATATTCAGCCGCCCCGCCTTAGCTTTCCCATTCTCTAACCCTTCCTTAATCTGCTCCGGGGTCAGACCAATAGCATAAGCAGCACAAGCGGCGGCGGCGGCATTCATTGCGTTATGCGCTCCCAGCAAGGGAATATCAACGCTGATTCTCTGACCACTAATTTTGAGTTCAAAGCTGGAACCACTTTCCAGGCACACTAGGTTTTCAATGACGACATCCGCATTTTCACTCCAGCCAAACGTGAGCACCGAGTGGTTTCCTTCATGGGCAGACAATCCATCTTTCCAATATCCATAAAAGGCATCGTCCGCATTCAATATTGCCACTCCACCGTCCCGAAGCCCATTGAAAATCTCGGCTTTTGCCTCGGCTATTTTTTCTACACTCCCAAGACCTTCGAGATGGGCAGGCGCCGCATTGTTAAGCAGCGCTACATCTGGCCTAGCCAGACTACTCAGATAATCCAGTTCTCCGATGTGATTCATCCCCATTTCAACCACAATATAGTCGTGAGCATCTCGCAACTCTAGCAAAGTCAGAGGCACGCCCCATTGATTGTTGAAACTTCCTTTTGGCGATAAACAATTCCCAGTTACATTCAGTATCGTAGAAATTAGTGCCGTTACCGTCGTTTTTCCATTACTCCCGGTCACCGAAACTACTGGCACATCAAAACGCGAACGCCAATGAGCACCGAGCAATCCCAAGGATCGCGTTGTATCTTTAACAACAACTTGCCCGATTTCAGTATTCTGGGGCTTAGAAACCATCGCTCCCGCAGCAAATTGTTCCGAAACTGTTGCCACATAATCGTGACCATCGTATTTTTCCCCCGGGATTGCCACAAACAGGTCACCACATTGAACGGACCGGGAATCGATTTTCACTGCGTGGCATTCAGCGTCTGGACCAACCAGAGCTCCTTCCACCACCGCAGCGATTTGGGAAAGCCGAATCATTCCATCCTCTCCAATGCACGCTTCACAATGTCTCGGTCGCTCAGTTCAGTAACACCATCGTTAGTTAGCTGATAGTCTTCATGACCTTTTCCCGCGATGAGAACAAACCCATTGGGATCACAACAACTCATAGCGATTTCAATGGCTTTTTTCCGGCAATGAACCACCCTTGAAGGTACCTCCATACCGGACAATATCTCCTCAGCGATAGCCTGGGGAGACTCCGTTCTTGGGTTATCATCAGTAACGATAACTTGATCTGCAAATTGTTCCGCAACCCTCCCCATCTGAGCTCGCTTTCCTTTATCTCTATCACCGCCGCAGCCAAATACAACCATGACCTCGCCATCACTAATGTGTTTCAGTGAACTCAACGCCCGCTTCAGCGCATCTGGAGTATGGGCATAGTCAACGACCACCTTTGCAGTAGAGTTATTCTTTGCCGCAGACACAAACACTTCCATTCTCCCCGGCGGTGGTTTCAACTTCTTTATGGCATTTCCAATCTCTTCCAACCCCACTTCGCAACCCACCAAACATGCGATAACTGCGAGCAAATTGGGAACGTTGATCAGACCAATGAGTGAAGACCGGATTTGAACCATTTTTCCTTTCCAAGCAACATCAAATTTGATTCCCTGGTGGTCAACGCATAAGTTAATCGGTGATATGTCTGCTATCGATAGCCCATAGCTAATACTATTTTTCGCCGTATTTTCTTGAAGCAGCACCTGTCCAAACTCATCATCCGCGTTAATCACGGCTAAATTCAGGTGGGGGAAGGCAAACAGCTTCGCCTTCTCTTCGCCGTATTTTTCCAAGGTTAGATGATAATCAAGGTGATCCTGGCTCAAGTTGGTGAATACGGCTATATCGAATTCGACGCCACTGACACGATCCTGGCTCAGGCCATGAGACGACACTTCCATACAAACTGTTTCTGCTTGCTCACATACAAAACTAGCCAATCGACCTTGAATTGCAATCGCATTGTCCGTCGTCAAGGCGGACTTCTGAAGCTTCATTGGATAACCATTTCCAATAGTGCCCATCATTCCACTTTTTTGCCCAAGCAACTCCCATGCCTGGGCCATTAGATAGCTAAAAGTGGTTTTTCCATTAGTTCCAGTAACCCCTATCATCTTCATTTTTTTGGATGGGTGGTCGAAAAATCGAGCCGCAATCTCACTCACATTGGCACGTAAATTCTCCACCGGTAACATCACGACTTCATCATCGAGAATCTCAGCAACACACCCTTCATATCCAGAACTTTCATAACTAACAGCCGCCGCCCCCTGATTAATGGCTTGGGCAATATAGTTTCTCCCATCCACAACATCTCCTGGCATTGCGACAAACAGGTCGCCCTCGCCCACACACCGACTATCGAGCTCGATCCCCGTTATCTGGCGATCCATTTCGCTATCCGTACTAATAATTGAGCCAAACAAGTCACTAAGACTTTGGGAATGTTCGCAACAAACGGTATTGGTACCAACCATGCTCATGTTTTGTTCTCCTCTTTTGCTGAGAACACAGCAGCTGGTGGTTCGCGACTAATATCAATGCCGTCTGGCTTTACGTTGTAAAGCCTAAGAAGGTCCTGTGTGATATTGGCGAAAACGGGTGCCGCCACATCGCCTCCATAGTACACATCCCCCCGGGGATCATCGATAACCACTGCCACCACAAATCGAGGGTCAGAAATTGGAGCAATCCCAACAAACGATGATATATATCGATCCTTGGCATACTCTTTGTTGATAACTTTGTGCGTAGTACCTGTTTTCCCGCCCACTCGATATCGTGGAATTTGTGCTTTTTCAGCGGTCCCTTTCGCTGTTGCTACCTGCTCTAGCATTGATCGAATATTGAACACTGTTTCTGCTTCAAACACTCTCTCTCCTTTCGCGACAAAGTCCTCCTGCTGCTTTTCCAAAGTAATTGGAAGTAAGATTCCGTCTGTTGCAAATGCCGTATACGCTCGGGCTAACTGCAGGGGAGTGGCGGCGAGTCCGTATCCATAGGATAAGGTAGCGTGCTCAATCGTCCGGGGTCGTTTTTCTAGTGAGCCCGAAGACTCTCCGGGCAAATCCATTACACCAACGCCAAACCCCAGATCAGTAAACGTGTCATAAAGACTCTCGTATGGCAAAGAAAGCGCCACTTTAGCCGACCCGACATTGCTTGAATGAACGACCACATCAAACAAAGTAATATTTCCATAGTCACGCGTATCAGAGATCGAATATTTCCCTATCTTGAAACGACCGGGTGATGTTTCCACTTTCGTTTCAATATCCATTTCTCCACTTTCCAAAGCCATCGCAATGGTAAACGGCTTGACCGTTGAGCCCGGTTCAAACGGATGCGTCACTGCGCGGTTTCGCATATTATTCTGCTTAAACGTACTTCGGTCATTAGGATTAAACTGAGGAAAGTTTGCCATGGTTAATAGCTCGCCACTCGGCACAGACAAAACGACGATACTGCCACTAACCGCATTTGCCGCTTTTATCGCATCTTTCAAATATTCACTGGCAAGTGATTGCACACGTTGATCTATGCTCACTACGAGATTCTTTCCATGCACCACCTGCTGAATACTCTCCACACTTTCAACATGCTGACCAGTCATCGTCTTAAGCACTCTAGTACGCCCACCTTTACCCTTTAACTCTTTGTCGAACAAACGCTCAAGTCCTTCCTGACCTAAGTTGTCCACATCCGTAAAACCCACCAAATGAGCACTAACCACGCCCCCTGGGTAATACCGCTTGTATTCCTTGCGAACTTCCAGCCCTCTAATTTCTAAGCCCATTACCTGATCAACTAGCGCAGGCGCTAATCGTCTTTTTATGTACATGAATTCCGATTTTGCATACTTTTCACATCGGCTTTTTAGATTCTCAACACTGATATCTAGTAACAGTGACATCTCTGCCATTTTCTCGTTCTTGACACAAAACAAATGGGGGTCTGCCACAAGTGATTTCACCGGTGTACTGACTGTTAACACCTGGTCATTTCTATCAAAGATCGCGCCTCTTTCCGGCATGACTTCAATTTCACGTAAATATCGCTTGTCTCCCTGGGATTGAAGATAATCATGCTGCTCAGTTTGCAGCCGAACGACTTCCCAACCCAAAGCGAAAAACCAAACTGCCACCAGTCCTAACAATACGGCCTGGCGCCACAATGAAGGTCGATTCACGGCCGACTCAGTCATAGGCATACCAAGACCCATCAACAAGACACCCCGTGATGTATTCGGTAAGGGAAAATAGGCTTTCCAACATCTCCCTACCCTCTATCAACCGTGAAAACACGGTTATAAGGAGGGGGGCTCATGCCCAGTCTTTTTTCTGCGTCTTCAGCCAAATTGTGCTGAGTCGACCATGTCGCTCTCTCTAACATCAATCGACCCCACTCAGATTGCAAATGGCTTCGCTTTTCTTCAAGACCCTGCAATCTCACAAATGCCAATCGGTTTTCATGCCTAACAGTCACGACGCTATATGCACTCACAAGAATAAGAAAAAGCAGCAAGAAAACAGGCATACTCTGCATTTATGCCTCCTTTTCCGCGACTCTCATCACCGCACTTCTCGAGCGCCGGTTCCGATCTAGCTCTTGTTTACCTGCCTTAATCCTCTTGCTGATCAACTTCAGTTTTGGCTTCAACATGTCATTAGTAATCGGCATATCGGGCGGAAAGGGATCCCCTTTCGATTGCTCATTGAAGTACCGTTTAACCAACCGATCTTCGAGGGAGTGAAAACTAATCATAACAATGCGCCCTCCTGGAGACACTGCTTCGAGGGCCTGAGGCAATACCAGCTCTATTTCTCCCAATTCATCATTCACCGCAATTCGAATGGCCTGAAAAGTACGCGTGGCTGGGTGCTTACCTGGTTCTTTTGTAGGAATGGCCTCGCTCACGATCGCTGCCAATACGGCAGTGGTAGTGATTTCCCTTTGTAACAAAGCTGTTTTTATACCCCTCGCAATTCGCTTGGCGAACCGCTCCTCTCCATATTTTTTCAACACACGAACGAGCTCCTCTTCCTCAATTCGCTTGATCCAGTCCGCAGCCGAGACACCTCTGCTTTGGTCCATTCTCATGTCCAAAGGACCGTCGTGCATAAAACTAAAGCCACGCTCACCATTGTCTAATTGCGGCGAAGATACTCCGAAATCAAATAGCAAAGCTGTTACTTTGCCAATTAGGCCTCTTGCGCCAAGTATTCCACTTAATTCGGAAAATGGACCATGCACTATATCTACCCGCTCATCGTCACCCCACTCCTCCTGAGCAGCACTAATGGCTGCTACGTCTCTGTCGATGACAATTAGCCTGCCTTGCTCTGAAAGACGTGACATAATTTCCCGACTATGACCTCCTCTCCCATAAGTTGCGTCCACAACACAATCCGACCCACTCAAGCGCAACGCATCCATCACCTCACCACCCATCACTGGGATATGATCACCAATAGACGAAGAAGAATCAGTCATCATAGAGTCAACCCTGCCATTTCTTCGGACAGGCCCTCAAAGCTGTTTTCTCCGTCCAGCCATTGATTGCATTTAGCATTCCACTGCGCTTCATCCCAGATTTCGAATTTGTTTCCCTGTCCCACCAGATACACAGATTTATTGAGTCGTGCAAATTCTCTAAGTGGTGCTGGCAATAGAATTCTTCCATTTTTATCTATATCAATATCACTGGCATACCCGAGAATGAAACGTTTGAGATTTTGATGCCCCACGTTAAAGCTAGACAATTCTGATACTTTACGCTCTACCAATTCCCACTCATCCATAGGGTAAAGCCAAAGGCAATGCTCCTTTGTATTATTGATAGTAACGACCATACGTCCATCGCAACGCTCGACGAGCTCTTCTCGGTATCTCCCCGGAATAGCTAGTCGACCCTTGGTATCGATATTTAGTATAGTTGCGCCGCGAATCATTGTAATATTCTGACAGTTTTGGGAAAAATCCCCACTATTACCCACATTAATACACTATATGAGTGGAGTCTGACTCTGTCAAGAAGATTTAAGGACTAATAGGGGCTAAATATCATTGATTTTTAAGGGATTTTTCTATTTTCGCGAGACCATTCATCGACAGAAGTTAATGTTATTTCTAGGTTGTTCATCTAGCCTATTTATTATTAATAACTAAATGAGCCAACAACTATCACAGCAGCGACAAAACGGGGTGCCACCTTTAAAGCGGGATAAATCATACTTGAATCATTCGATCTTCAAGCATCACCATTTTACTCCAAAAATCTCCCCTTCTTCGATGCCATTTTCTTTTCTACAAATAGCCCCCCAAATTCAGCATATACCCGCTCTGTGAATAAACTCTCCAGAATCCATTCCCAAAAATGCTATTATTGGCGCACCTTAAGGGACCTTCATACATCAATTTAAGCAAGCGGGCATAAGAAAACTCATGGAATCAAAAACCACCTGGAAACCAGGTTGCCTGATGACCACCGTTATCATCATTGTTACCGTTGCCGTTTCCACTGCATTAACCATTTGGATACTTAATACCTACGTATTTCCAAAAAGATTCAGCCCAGTGGAGCTGTCACAGACAGAGCAGCAGGTTCTTGACCATAAAGTTAATCTGTTCACGCGATTCAGCAACCCTTCTGAGACCACAGAACAAGAGCCGGAAAGTAACGCTCTGGAGGCAGAGAAATACACTGAAGATAGCTCAAATCGCCTTATTAAGCTGAGCGAGCGGGAGCTCAATGCACTATTAGCGAACAATACGGATCTCTCAGAACAGTTTGCAATTGATCTTTCGGATAGACTCGCTAGCGGAAAGCTGCTGTTTACACCCGACCCTGATTTTCCAGTTTTCGGAGGGAAAACCGTCAAGCTCACCGCGGGGTTAGAGCTAGGTTATGAAAACGAACGCCCCATTATTAAATTGCGCGGCGTCAGCGTTATGGGAATTCCCATCCCCAACGCTTGGTTAGGAGGACTAAAGAATGTGGACTTGATTACCGAATTTGGCGCAGATGAAGGACTATGGAAAGCGTTTGCTGATGGGGTCGAGATGATTGCCGTGGAAGACGATAACCTCATTATTAAGTTAAAGGAATAGAGATACCCCCTTTCAATTAACGCCCATTTAGTTTTAGGAGACTTTTTGGCTTGATCGATATGAAACTGGTCGCAAGAGACACCCACCTGCCCTTGGCGTTCCAAAGACTAGAAGCAAACGATGATATAGCCTTCGTTGAGAATAAAGATACAACAGTTTGAATACGATACCCTTCGAGACAAGTTAGGCCAAAACTTTGGACAAATCTTGAACGAACCGATAGGTCAGCCCCCAAAGTATCTGGCCAGTATCGAATCTAATGGCAGGGTAGGGTTGTGTGGAATGTTTCATATGGTATTGAAATACTTCAGATTCATCAATAAGCTGCTCTAACGTGTAGAAGTTCAGACCTCATTATTGTGTATGGTCAACTGCGGCTCTCGCAAGTAAAAGACAAAACAGCTGATAACTTGTAGAAGTTTAGACCAAATCTGACACCGTATTAAATCAATCCGAGCGAAGCGAGGGTTGATTTAATGAGAGTTACCCGTTTTGATGTAGTTACCAAACAATATCAAAACACAACGAGGTAACT